>NZ_CAXSXW010000001.1:48062-326841 GCF_964241505.1 Klebsiella sp. Q11 | reverse complement strand
TCCTTCAAGCTGCCTCTTTGTTGGCTTCGTTTGCCCGCCCCGGTCACTGACTCATGTCAGCTCCCGGGGACGAACAACCTTGCCGCCTCGACGCAGCATGAATGATTTTGTGTATTGGCATCATCCTTCAAGCTGCCTCTTTGTTGGCTTCGTTTGCCCGCCCCGGTCACTGACTCATGTCAGCTCCCGGGGACGAACAATCTTGCCGCCTCGACGCAGCGTGAATGATTTTGTGTATTGGCTTCATCCTTCAAGCTGCCTCTTTGTTGGCTTCGTTTGCCCGCCTCGACGCAGCGTGAATGATTTTGTGTATGGTCATGTATAGCGAATGGCGGCGGACAACCCGCCATTCCCTGAAGCAAGGAACTCTTAATGGCGCAACAGAAATCGGTGACCCTGGTGATCAGCCATGTGCTCGACCCGGAGCATGGCCAGCGGTATGAAGCGTGGCTGGGCAAAATTATGCCGATTGCGGCAGAGTTTCCCGGCCATCTTGGCGCAAACGTCATTCGTCCGGCCCCCGGGCAGAATTTATGGAGCGTGATTATTCGCTTCGACACCATTGAGCATCTTTACGCCTGGACCCAGTCTGAGACCCGCCGCCAGCTGGTGGCGGAAATTGCGCCGCTGCTGAGCGAAGGCGATCGTACCGAAGTCCGGACTGAACCGGCCTTCTGGTTTACGCCGCCCGCGGCGAACGTGCGCCAGCCGCGACGCTGGAAGCAATTTTTAATCACCCTGCTGGTGATTTTCCCCAGTACTAACCTGGTGCCGTCAATAACCGGGATACTGTTGCCCTCGCTGAAGGGAAGCCTGTTGCTGCATCTGATCAATGATGCCTGTGTGGTCGCGCTGGTGGTCTGGTTCTGGATGCCCATCGTGACCCGTCTGTTTGCTGGCTGGTTAAAGAAAAACTGAGCCAGCCTCCTGAAGGAGTGCGTTATGTCGCAAACTGCCACACTGATCCTGACCCACGGTCGGGTTCATACTCTCGATCGTCAAAATCCCCTGGCCGATGCGGTGGCGATCGCTGACGGTAAAATTCTCGCCGTCGGTAGCCACGATCGGATCATGAGCTTTGCCGCGGACGGGACGCAAATTATCGATCTCAAAGGCCATACGGCGATCCCCGGCCTGAACGACTCCCACCTGCACCTGATCCGCGGCGGCCTGAACTACAATCTGGAGCTGCGCTGGGAGGGGGTTCCCTCGCTGGCGGACGCGCTGCGGATGCTAAAAGATCAGGCCGATCGCACGCCGTCGCCGCAGTGGGTGCGGGTGGTCGGCGGCTGGAGCGAGTTCCAGTTCGCCGAACGGCGGATGCCGACGCTGGAGGAGCTTAACGATGCGGCGCCGGATACGCCGGTATTTGTCCTGCATCTGTACGATCGCGCATTGCTGAACCGCGCGGCGCTGAAGGCGGTGGGCTACACCAAAGAGACCCCGGATCCGGCGGGCGGCGAGATCGTTCGCGACGGTAACGGCAACCCGACCGGGATGCTGATCGCCAAACCCAATGCGATGATCCTCTACTCGACGCTGGCCAAAGGGCCGAAGCTGCCGCTGGAACTTCAGGTCAACTCAACGCGGCAGTTTATGCGCGAGCTTAATCGTCTGGGGCTGACCAGCGCTATTGATGCCGGGGGCGGTTTCCAGAACTACCCGGAAGATTATGAAATTATTGAACAGTTGCACGCCAAAGAGCAGATGACCGTACGTATCGCCTATAACCTGTTTACCCAGCGGCCTAAGCAGGAGCTGGAAGATTTTGAGCGCTGGACCGATATGCTCAAGCCGGGACAGGGCACCGATTTTTACCGCGCCAACGGCGCCGGGGAGATGCTGGTTTTCTCGGCGGCGGATTTCGAAGACTTCCTCCAGCCGCGTCCGGATCTGCCGGAAGGGATGGAAGATGAGCTGGAGCGGGTGGTGCGCCATCTGGTTGAACACCGCTGGCCGTTCCGCCTGCACGCCACCTATGATGAATCCATCAGCCGGATGCTCGACGTCTTCGAGAAGGTGAATCGCGATATTCCGTTCAACGGGCTGCACTGGTTCTTCGATCATGCGGAAACCATCACCGAGCGCAATATCGAACGCGTTAAAGCGCTGGGCGGCGGCATTGCCGTACAGCACCGTATGGCTTTCCAGGGCGAATATTTTGTCGACCGCTACGGTAAAGACGCGGTCAAACATACACCGCCGGTCGCGAAAATGCTCGAACTGGAGGTTCCGGTGGGTCTGGGGACGGATGCCACCCGCGTGGCGAGCTACAATCCGTGGACCGCGCTTTACTGGCTGGTATCAGGGCGTACCGTCGGCGGGATGGCGATGTACGACGACAGCAACCGCCTGCCGCGCGACGTGGCGCTGGAGCTGTGGACGGCGGGAAGCGCGTGGTTTTCCAGCGAGCAGGGCAAGAAAGGGCGCATTGAGCAAGGCCAGCTTGCCGACCTGGTGGTGCTGTCGAAAGACTACTTCAGCGTCGCGGAAGAGGAAATCAAGGGGATCGAGTCGGTGCTGACGGTGGTGGACGGCAAGGTGGTGTACGCGGCGGGACACTTTTCGCCGCTGGCGCCGCCGCCCATTCCGGTGCTGCCCGAGTGGTCGCCGGTGGTGAAAGTTCCGGGCCATTACCGTTCCGCGCCGCCGACGGCCGCGAATATCGGCGCGATAGTTCAGATGCACCAGTGCTGCGGCAGCTGCGGCGTACATGGGCATCAGCATGATATTGCGCGCAAATCGGCGATTCCGGTTGCCGATGAGCAGGCGTTCTGGGGCGTACTCGGCTGCTCCTGCTTTGCTTTTTAGCGTGACGGGCGCTTATTAATACCGGTAGGCCAATGAGAGCATCAACGCCCTCATTGGCCTTTTTCATTTTCTCGGATAGCGCTGATAAGACAATGTGTGTCATTCTGCTCTCTCTTCAAATAGTGAAGGTGAGAACATGGATGATCTACTGATCTTTGGCGCTGTGATTTTATTCTGCGGGCTGGTGGTTGGGCCGCTCGTGGCGATTGCCGCGCTCAGGCGCAGCGCGGCGGTCCGTGTGGAACTGGCGGCTTTGCAGCGTCGGGTTGAGGAGCTTGAGCTGCGCGGCGTTGCGCAGGCACCGGTGGCGGAAGCAAGTGGCGTCGTGCCGACTGCTCCGGAAGTCGTTGCCTCTGTTGACGCAACAGCGCTGGTAGAACACGAGCCATCACCGGCGCCCGTGGCGGAAGCCGTTGACCCATGGCTTTCGCAGCCGAAGCCAACGCCGAAGCCGGAGCAGATGGCGAAATCGGCTCCTGAAACCGAACAACCTTCCGCGTTTGGCGGGATGGTATCGTCATTGGTTCGTTGGTTTATGCAGGGCAACCCGCTGGCGAAGCTCGGGATCCTGCTGCTGTTTCTTGGCCTCTCCTTTCTGCTGCGCTATACCGTGGAACACGCTCTTTTCCCCCTCGAGTTACGTCTGGTCGCGGCGTCGTTGTTCGCCATTGTCCTGCTGGCTGTCGGATGGCGATTGCGGCATAAGCAACCGATGTACGCCCTGATCTTACAGGGTGGGGCAACGGGGGCGCTCTATCTCACCGTTTTTGGCGCCTTTCGCCTGTGGCAGATGCTGCCGATGACTCTGGCGTTTGCGCTGCTGGTGGTGATTTGCGCGGCGAGCGTAGGGCTGGCGATTGTGCAAAAAGCGCTCAGCCTGGCCATGCTGGCGAGTCTTGGCGGTTACCTTGCGCCGCTGCTGCTCTCTACCGGCGGCGGCAGTCATGTGGCGTTGTTCTCCTTCTATCTTCTGCTGTCAGTCGGCATTCTTGCCATCAGCATCCGCCAGCACTGGCGGGAGCTTAATCTGCTTGGCCTGCTGTTTACCTTTGGCGTCGGTGGCCTGTGGGGGCTGAATGATTATCGGCCAGAGTATTACCTGAGCTGCCAGCTGTTCTTAATCGCCAATACGATTATTTTTGGCGTGTTGAGCGTGGCGCTGTCGCTGCGGGCGCAGGAAAAGGGTAAGCAGATTATTGACGGCGTTCTGCTGTTTGCACCGCCGCTGGTCGGCTTTGGTATGCAGTACGCTATCATCCGGCATATGGAATACGGTCCGGCGCTCAGCGCGCTGGGCTACGGTGGCTTCTATCTGGCTTTAGCCTGGCTGGCACTGCGTCGCTACCCCTCTTTAGGGAAGCCGCTGGTGCTTGCCGCGCTGGCGCTCGGCGGCGCATTTACCACCCTTGCTATTCCCCTTGCGCTTTCGGCTCGCTGGACCGCGATGGCCTGGTCGCTGGAGGGGCTCGGGATCCTCTGGCTGGGCGTGCAACAGCAGCAGCGGCGTATGAGCTATAGTGGGACTGCGCTACTCTTTTTGGCGGTTGGCAGCGCGCTCTGGGCGCAGGCAAATGACGCCACGCCGCTTTCTTTGCTGCTGATTTTCGCTGTACTCAGTCTTAGCTGGCTGGTCGCCGCCTGGCTGTGGCGAAGCATTGAGGTGCACGCCAGTGGAGGACTGCTTTTGGGCGGGCTACTGTTCTGGGTGGTGGCGCTGGTCGGCGCATCGCAGCTGGCGTTGAGTAAAGACTCGCAGGTTATATTTGGCGTGCTGGCGACGCTGGCCGCGTCGGTATGGTGCTGGCGCACGGTCGCCGGGCGTTTAGTCTGGCAAGAGCTGGATGCCAGCAAATGGTTGTTGTGGCCAATGATGCTGATAGTGCTGTTTTATCAGCTATCCCAACGGCAGATTTTCGCTGCTGGCTGGCAAAATCTGGCCTGGTGCGCGGCGCTGCCCGCGGCGGTGGCGCTGCTCTGGCATGATGGGCCTTCGCTCCCGCCGCGCATAAACAGGCTCGCCCACCTGTCGCTGTTCTGGATGGTGTTGCTGGCGCTGGCGATGGAGCTGTTTTGGTTTACCCGGGATTTGCCGTGGGGCATGTCGGCCTGGGCGAGTGGATTAATGATGGCGGCAGGCGGGGGGCTGATCTTCCTTGTCTCTGAAGCCGTTCATCGGCAAATATGGCCATTCCGGGTATGGCCTGGGCTGTATGCCTCTCAGGCCATGATACCGGTGGCGGTTGCGCTGGGATGCCTGCTAACGCTGACGAACGTGCAGGATGGTACGGTCTACGGTCAGACCTATTTGCCGTTGATTAACCCGCTGGAAGAGGGCGCCGCTTTCGCGCTGCTTGGGCTGACGATATTTTATCGCGTTTCGCGGCGTTATTTTCCGCTGCAGCTATCGGTATGCCGCCCCTGGCCCGCGGTCGCGCTGCTGGCGCTCGGCTTCTGGTGGCTGAATGGCCTGCTGCTGCGCGCCCTGGCCTGGTACGGCGAGGTGGCCTGGAATATAGAGGCGCTGTGGCATTCGCGCTTAATTCAGACCACTTTCGCTCTGGTCTGGACGCTGGCGGCGCTGGCGGTCATGCTGCGTGCGACGCGGCGACACTCCCGCCGCGAATGGCTGTGCGGCGCGGCGTTGTTAGGCGTTGTCATTGTGAAACTCATGCTGGTGGACAGCGCGCGCGGCGGCGGGCTGGCGCGCGCTGTCGCGTTTATCGGCGTGGCTATTTTGGTGCTGATCGTCGGGTATTTTTCCCCGTTACCGCCCAAAGCAGGAGAAGAAAAATGAAATGGATGAAAGCGGTGTTATGCAGCGTGCTGCTGGGCGTGACGGGCGCGGCTGTCAGCGGCGATGAAGCGCGAGAAAAACCACTGGACTATATGCAGGGGGTGATGCTGGAAACCACCGGCGCGTCGCCCTGGTATCGCGTCGAGCTTTCCCCGCTGCTCTATCAGGGGACGGCGTGGCCTGACCTGCGCGATGTGCGGGTATTTAACCATCAGGGAGAGACCGTACCGTTCGCGCTGCAGGTGCAGAAGGCGCAGCCCGTTACGCCTGAAGCGATGACGCTGCGGCTTTTCCCTCTGGAGATGTCGCCGGTTCCGCCGCGCGAAGAGGGGCGACGCGGCGGAGAATCGCTGGTCCTGCGTTCAACAACGGGGATCGAAATTCATCTGGAAACCGATGATGCGAAGGCGCTCGGGCAGAGCTACTTACTGACGCTGCCGGCGGAGAAAACGGACGCGTTTGCGCTGGCTCAGCTGCGGCTGAACTGGGCGGCGCTGGCGGGCAGCTGGCAGGGGAAAGCGTCGGTCTATTCCAGTCGGGATTTGAAGTACTGGCGCCCTGTCCAGGAGGATGCGCCCCTTATGGATCTGGCGCGCGATAGCGATCGTTTGAAAATGGATACCATTAGCGCTGACCTGACGCTCTCCGCGGACGGGAATCGTTACCTGCTGGTGATCCTCGATTCGCAAAGCAAGGCGGTCGTGTTAAATAGCGTGATGGCCCTGGCCGAACGCAGAGAGCCCGAGTCTACGCGCATTGAGCTTGATGCGCAGGCGAACAAGGTTTCAGATGAGGAAGCCGTTTGGCGCTGGGCCCGGCCTCAGCCGCTGACTTCGCTCAGGATATCGATGGCCAGCGAAGGGGTTCTGCCGGTCGCGCTCTCCTGGCGCAGCGGCGAAAAAGAAGCCTGGCAGCCGCTGACCAAAACCGTGCTGTATCGACTGGACGGCAAGCGTTCGCAGGATATTCAACTTTCAGGCCAGCCGGTTGAAGCGGTGCGGATCACAACGATTAACGCCAGATTACCGACGTCGCTGCCTGCGATAAGCGGTGCGCGAGACAAATACCAGCTGGTTTTTAATACCCAGGGAAAAGGGCCTTATATGCTGGCCTGGGGCAACCGGGCGGCGCCAAAGGCGGATGTCGCCATGGACATGCTGATCCCGGCGTCGCTGCGCAAAACGCAGGATGTAAGCGATCTACCGCTGGCCGTCGCGCAGGAGAGCGTCACCCTCGGCGGTGAAGCGCGGTTGACGGCGACGTCGGCTACCGAGCAGCAAAGCGGCTGGAAAACGCTGCTGGTATGGGGAGCGCTAATAGTGGGCGTCCTGGTGCTGGCGCTGATGGCGTGGCGAATCTGGCGCGAAGTGAAAAAAAGCGGCTCCGTATAAAACAAAAAAGGCCCGCATCTGCGAGCCTTTTGCCGAACGTACGCCGATTACAGGCTGGATACGTTCTCGGTCAGGTATTTAGCGACGCCTTCCGGAGAAGCGGCCATACCTTCTTTTCCTTTTTCCCACTGCGCCGGGCAAACTTCGCCGTGCTCTTCGTGGAACTGCAGCGCGTCAACCATACGCAGCATTTCGTCGATGTTACGGCCCAGCGGCAGGTCGTTAACCACCTGGTGACGAACAACGCCGTTGGCGTCGATCAGGAAGGAACCACGCAGGGCAACGCCTTCGTCCGGGTGCTCAATACCGTACGCTTTCTGGATTTCGCGTTTGATGTCAGCAACCATGGCGTATTTAACCGGGCCGATGCCGCCCTGGTCTACCGGGGTGTTACGCCACGCATTGTGGACGAACTCGGAGTCAAAAGAAACGCCAACCACTTCTACGCCGCGTTTCTGGAATTCTTCGTAGCGCTTGTCGAACGCGATCAGTTCAGACGGGCAAACGAAGGTGAAGTCCATCGGCCAGAAGAACAGAACGGTGGCTTTACCGCTGGTATGCTGTTTGAAATTGAATTTCTCAACGATTTCGCCGTTACCTAAAACCGCTGCCGCGGTGAAGTCCGGAGCCTGACGAGTAACCAGAACCATATGATTCTCCTGTTAATACTAAGGTTAATTGGAACGCAACGCGGGCAAGTATAGGGAGAGGCGTCGGCGAACTCAACGTGACGCTGACAATCGATGAGATAGGTTTTGTCTATCAATCGTTATTTGAAACGGCTATTCAGAATAGTCTTTTGCCAAAAAAGCGCAATCTTTTACAGTTCACCTTTTTTCGCCTGCGCCATCATCTGCGGGTAGAAGCGCCAGAACTGCTGCTCAAGACGATCGTAATGGGTATCCAGATCCTGCCAGGAGTCGCGCAGGGCGTCCAGCCGCGGACGGCGGCTGGCCATACCGTTCAGAACCCGCTGAATAAACGCCATATCCCGATAGCGTTCAAGCCAGCGCTCTGACCACAGGTATTCGTTGAGATTGACAAAACGCGGCGGGGAATCGGGCAAAATAAACGTGACCTGGGCGTGGGCGTAGCGGACAAACTCCGGCAGCGGCAGCTCGGGCGACAGCTGCGTCCAGTGGCGTGACAAGAAATGGTCCCACATCACATCCAGCGTAATCGGCGCGACCCGGCGCGTTTCGGGGCGAAACCACCCTTTGGCTTCGGTGACTTCGGGCAGGTTATCCGTCAGTACATCGATCCGGCGGTGCATAAAAATGCCCTCCACGACGTCAGCGGGCCACTCGCCGGCGGGGTCGCCGCGAACGAAATCGGCCAGTAAATTACCGGAAAGGGAGCTGTCAGCGAGATGGGCGAGGTGCAGGTGTGCGAGAAAATTCATGCGATTCGTTATCCGGATACGGCTAGTTGTTGCAGCGAAGAGGTGTGAGCACTAGACTAAGCCGCCTGTTTTTAAGTCATGAGTATATGCCATGCGCGTCGCCGATTTCTCCTTTGAATTACCCGAATCCCTGATTGCCCACTATCCCATGCCCGAGCGCAGCAGCTGCCGCTTGCTGTCATTAGACGGGCCGACGGGCGCGCTGACGCACGGTACTTTCACCGATTTACTCGACAAGCTCAACCCTGGCGATCTACTGGTTTTTAATAATACCCGCGTGATCCCGGCCCGCCTGTTTGGCCGTAAAGCCAGCGGCGGCAAGATTGAGGTGCTGGTCGAGCGCATGCTCGATGATAAACGTATTCTGGCACATATTCGCGCGTCTAAAGCGCCGAAACCGGGCGCGGCGCTGCTGCTCGGCGACGATGAAAGCATTAAAGCGACCATGGTTGCGCGCCACGACGCGCTGTTTGAAGTTGAGTTCGACGACGCGCGCAGCGTGCTGGACATTCTCAACGCTATCGGCCATATGCCGCTGCCGCCGTACATCGATCGTCCTGACGAAGACGCCGACCGCGAGCTGTATCAGACCGTATACAGCGAAAAACCGGGCGCCGTCGCGGCGCCAACCGCCGGCCTGCACTTTGATGAGCCGATGCTGGCGAAGCTTCGCGAAAAGGGCGTTGAGATGGCGTTCGTCACGCTGCACGTGGGGGCAGGAACCTTCCAGCCGGTACGCGTAGACAGCATTGAAGAGCATATTATGCACTCTGAATATGCGGAAGTGCCGCAGGAGGTGGTCGATGCGGTGCTGGCGGCAAAAGCGCGCGGCAGCCGGGTGATTGCGGTGGGCACGACCTCGGTGCGTTCGCTGGAAAGCGCGGCGCAGGCAGCGAAAAACGACCTGATTGAGCCTTTCTTCGGTGATACGCAGATTTTCATCTACCCGGGCTATCAGTACAAAGTCATTGATGCGCTGGTGACCAACTTCCATCTGCCTGAATCCACGCTGATTATGCTGGTTTCCGCATTTGCCGGCTATCAGCACACCATGAACGCCTATAAGGCTGCGGTAGAACAAAAATATCGCTTTTTTAGCTACGGGGACGCGATGTTTATCACGTACAATCCGCAGGCTATTTTTGAGCGCCCATAAGAAGGCTGTCGCACTGGCTATTTTGACGCCTTCAGGAATTTATTAGCTATGGAATCATTCCGTAGCGAGTCGTTAAACGTCAGACTGTTTTTCTGACGCGGGAGTGATAATGAAATTTGAGTTAGATACCACCGATGGTCGCGCGCGCCGCGGCCGTCTTGTGTTTGAGCGCGGCGTCGTTGAAACGCCAGCCTTTATGCCGGTTGGCACCTATGGCACCGTGAAAGGGATGACGCCGGAAGAAGTTGAAGCGACCGGCGCGCAAATCATCCTCGGCAACACCTTCCATCTGTGGCTGCGTCCTGGTCAGGAGATCATGAAGCTGCACGGCGATCTGCACGATTTTATGCAGTGGAAAGGACCGATCCTCACCGACTCCGGCGGCTTCCAGGTCTTCAGCCTCGGCGATATTCGCAAAATCACCGAGCAGGGCGTGCACTTCCGCAACCCGATCAACGGCGATCCGATTTTCCTCGATCCGGAAAAATCCATGGAGATTCAGTACGATCTCGGTTCCGATATCGTGATGATCTTCGACGAATGTACGCCGTATCCGGCGGACTGGGATTACGCTAAGCGCTCAATGGAAATGTCCCTGCGCTGGGCGAAGCGCAGCCGCGACCGGTTTGACGGTCTGGGCAACAAAAACGCGCTGTTTGGCATCATTCAGGGCAGCGTTTACGAAGATTTACGTGATATCTCTGTTAAAGGTCTGGTAGAGATTGGCTTTGATGGCTACGCTGTCGGCGGTTTGGCTGTCGGCGAGCCGAAGGAAGATATGCACCGTATTCTGGAGCACGTCTGCCCGCAGATCCCGGCCGACAAGCCGCGATACCTGATGGGCGTCGGTAAGCCGGAAGATCTGGTTGAAGGGGTGCGTCGCGGGATCGATATGTTCGACTGCGTCATGCCGACGCGCAATGCGCGCAACGGCCACCTGTTCGTCACCGACGGCGTGGTGAAAATCCGTAACGCGAAGCACAAGAGCGATACTTCGCCGCTGGATGCAGAATGTGATTGCTACACCTGTCGCAACTATTCACGCGCTTACTTGCATCATCTCGACCGTTGCAACGAAATATTGGGCGCGCGACTCAATACCATTCATAACCTGCGATACTATCAGCGCTTAATGGCTGGTTTACGCAAGGCTATTGAAGAGGGTAAATTAGAGAGCTTCGTGACCGATTTTTACCAACGTCAGGGTCGAACCGTTCCACCTTTGAACGTTGACTAATTTTAATAATGAGGGAATTTCAATGAGCTTTTTTATTTCTGATGCGGTAGCAGCAACCGGTGGCGCGGCGCAGGGCAGCCCGATGTCTCTGATCCTGATGCTGGTGGTGTTTGGTCTGATTTTTTACTTCATGATCCTGCGCCCACAGCAGAAACGCACCAAGGAACATAAAAACCTGATGAACTCCATTGCCAAAGGCGATGAAGTACTGACCAACGGTGGCCTGGTTGGGCGCGTCACTAAAGTCGCGGAAAGCGGCTACATCGCTATCGCGCTGAACGATACCACTGAAGTGGTTATCAAACGTGACTTCGTAGCTGCCGTTCTGCCGAAAGGCACCATGAAGGCGCTGTAATTACCCATTTTCCCTAAGGGAACTGCCGTGTTAAACCGTTATCCTTTGTGGAAGTACGTCATGCTGGTCGTCGTCATTGTCGTCGGCTTAGTGTATGCGCTTCCCAACCTGTATGGTGAGGATCCGGCCGTTCAAATCACTGGCGCGCGCGGCGTCGCCGCCAGTGAGCAAACGCTGATCCAGGTCCAGAAAACACTACAAGAAGAAAAAATTACCGCGAAGTCTGTGGCACTGGAAGAGGGCGCAATTCTTGCGCGCTTCGACACCACTGATATCCAGCTGCGCGCGCGCGAAGCGCTGATGGGCGTGCTGGGTGACAAATACGTCGTGGCGCTTAACCTTGCTCCGGCAACCCCGCGCTGGCTGGCGGCCCTGTATGCCGAGCCGATGAAGCTGGGTCTTGATCTGCGCGGCGGCGTGCACTTCCTGATGGAAGTCGACATGGATACCGCGCTGGGCAAACTGCAGGAACAAAATATCGACAGCCTGCGCAGCGAACTGCGTGATAAAGGCATTCCTTACGCGACCGTGCGTAAAGAAGACAACTACGGCCTGAGCATCGCTTTCCGCGACAGCGCCGCGCGCGACCAGGCTATCTCATACCTTAGCCCTCGTCACCGCGATCTGGTTATCTCCACTCAGGGCAGCACTGGCCTGAAAGCCGTGATGACCGACGACCGTCTGAAAGAAGCCCGCGAATATGCCGTTCAGCAGAACATCAATATCCTGCGTAACCGTGTAAACCAGCTGGGCGTTGCCGAACCTCTGGTTCAGCGTCAGGGCGCCGACCGTATTGTGGTTGAACTGCCGGGTATCCAGGACACCGCGCGTGCGAAAGAGATCCTCGGCGCGACCGCGACCCTGGAATTCCGTCTGGTTAACACTAACGTTGATAGCGCCGCGGCGGCCGCCGGTCGCGTTCCGGGCGACTCTGAAGTGAAATATACCCGCGAAGGCCAGCCGGTTGTGCTGTACAAGCGCGTCATCCTCACCGGTGACCACATCACCGACTCGACGTCGAGCATGGATGAGTACAACCAGGCGCAGGTTAACATCTCCCTGGATAGCGCTGGCGGCAACATCATGTCTAACTTCACCAAGGACAACATCGGTAAACCGATGGCGACCCTGTTTGTGGAGTACAAAGACAGCGGGAAGAAAGATGCCAACGGGCGCGCGATTCTGGCGAAAGAGGAAGAGGTGATTAACATCGCCAACATCCAGTCTCGTCTGGGTAACAGCTTCCGTATTACCGGCATCAGCAACCCGACCGAAGCGCGCCAGCTCTCCCTGCTGCTGCGTGCAGGCGCGCTGATTGCGCCGATTCAGATTGTTGAAGAACGGACCATCGGTCCAACCCTCGGTATGCAGAACATCAAGCAGGGCCTGGAAGCGTGTCTGGCCGGTCTGGTGGTCTCCATCCTGTTTATGATCTTCTTCTACAAGAAGTTCGGCCTGATTGCGACCTCTGCGCTGGTGGCTAACCTGGTGCTGATTGTCGGCATTATGTCCCTGATTCCGGGGGCGACGCTGACCATGCCGGGGATTGCGGGGATCGTGTTAACCCTTGCGGTGGCGGTCGATGCGAACGTTCTGATTAACGAACGTATTAAAGAAGAGCTGAGCAACGGGCGCTCCGTGCAGCAGGCGATTGACGAAGGTTATCGCGGCGCGTTCAGCTCCATCTTTGATGCCAACATTACGACGCTTATCAAAGTCATTATCCTGTACGCGGTCGGTACCGGTGCCATTAAAGGGTTTGCGATTACCACCGGTATCGGTATTGCGACCTCAATGTTTACCGCTATCGTCGGCACCCGTGCCATCGTGAACCTGCTGTACGGCGGCAAGCGCGTTAAAAAGCTGTCTATCTGAGGAGTGCGTTGTGGCACAGGAATATACTGTTGAACAATTGAACCACGGCCGTAAAGTCTGGGACTTTATGCGCTGGGACTACTGGGCTTTCGGCATTTCAGGTTTTCTGCTGATTTTGTCCATCGCTATTATTGGCGTGCGCGGGTTTAACTGGGGTCTGGATTTCACCGGCGGTACGGTGATTGAGATCACCCTCGAAAAACCTGTCGATATGGACCAGGTGCGTCAGTCGCTGCAGAAGGCGGGCTTTGAAGAGCCGCAGCTGCAAAACTTCGGCAGCAGCCGCGACATCATGGTGCGTATGCCGCCGGTGCATGACGCCAACGGCAGCCAGGAGCTGGGCAGCAAGGTCGTTAGCGTGATTAACGACTCGACCAGCCAGAACGCGACGGTCAAACGTATTGAGTTTGTGGGGCCGAGCGTTGGCGCGGACCTTGCGCAGACCGGCGCGCTGGCGCTGATAGCCGCGCTGGTATGTATCCTGATCTACGTCGGCTTCCGCTTTGAGTGGCGTCTGGCGGCAGGGGTGGTTATCGCGCTGGCGCACGACGTGGTGATCACCATGGGCGTGCTGTCGCTACTGCATATCGAGATCGACCTGACCATTGTGGCCTCGTTGATGTCGGTTATCGGCTACTCGCTGAACGACAGTATCGTGGTATCCGACCGTATTCGTGAAAACTTCCGCAAGATTCGCCGCGGTACGCCGTACGAAATCTTTAACGTGTCGTTGACGCAAACGCTGCACCGTACCTTGATCACCTCCGGGACAACCTTGATGGTTATCCTGATGCTGTACCTCTTCGGCGGTCCGATTCTGGAAGGCTTCTCGCTGACCATGCTCATCGGTGTCTCCATCGGTACGGCTTCTTCTATCTACGTCGCGTCCGCGCTGGCGCTGAAGCTGGGCATGAAGCGCGAGCACATGCTGCAGCAGAAAGTCGAGAAAGAAGGGGCGGATCAGCCGTCAATTCTGCCGTAAGGCAATCGCGTAGCGATAAAACGAATCCCGGTCGCAAGGCCGGGATTTTTTTATTACAGCCGCCCGGATTTTGGTTACTCTCCCGTATCAGCACGCAATGACATGGAGAAATGCCGATGGCTGTCGTAACGCTTTCCACCGTTCCTCAACCCCCGCTCTGGCACGATGTGCCTTCCGTTACGCTTAACGACGACACGCTGCGGCTGCGCAAGTCCAGGGTGCTGGCAAATATGCGTCAGTCCGGCGTAGACACGCTTATCGTCTATGCCGACAAAGAGCACGGCGGCAACTTTGAGTATCTCACCGGCTTTATTCCCCGTTTCGAAGAGGCGCTGCTGGTGCTGCATCGGGACGGCGAGGCGGTGCTGGTGCTGGGTAACGAGAATCTCAAGCTGGCAGGCCATGCCCGGCTGGAAAACCGTGTGATTCACGCCCCGTGGTTTTCGCTGCCCAATCAGCCGATGGAAACCGGTAAAACGCTGGCTCAGCGGCTTCAGGAGGCAGGCGTTGCGGCGGAAAACCGAATTGGCCTGGCGGGCTGGAAGCTCTTTACCGGCGCGGCGGATGACCGCGCGCAGATGTTCGATCTGCCTGCCTTTATCGTGGACGCTATTCGCCAGGCCGCCGGCCCGCAGGCAAGATTAACTAACGCCACCGGCATTTTTATCGACCCGGCAAGCGGAGCGCGAGTCACCAATAATGCCAACGAGCTGGCGCACTATGAGTACGGCGCAAATCTGGCTTCCACCGCGATTCTCACCGCGCTTAACGCCGTTGCGCCGGGTAAAACGGAAAAGCAAATCGGCGCGCTGCTGGCGGCGGAAGGGCAGCCTAATAGCGTGGTGATGATTGCCGCTACCGGCGAGCGCTTCGCCTGGGCGAATCTCTATCCGGGCGATAAGGTTATTCAGCGCGGAGATAAATTCTCGCTGACCACCGGCTTCAAAGGCGGCCTGAGCAGCCGCGCCGCCTACGTGGTGGCCGATGAGAGCGAACTGGCGCCCGAGGTGGCTGATTATCTCGAGGTCGTGGCGAAGCCCTATTTCAACGCGGTGGTGAACTGGCTGGAAAATCTGCGCATCGGCATGCGCGGCGGCGATATGTATGCGCTGATAGAGCAGGCGTTGCCGAAGGCGGAATATCACTGGCACCTGAATCCGGGGCATCTGGTCGCGGATGAGGAGTGGCTCTGTTCGCCCATTGGCCCCCATTCAACCGCCTGCCTGCAAAGCGGGATGATACTGCAAATCGACATCATTCCTTCCCGCCCGGGCTACGGCGGCGCAAGCATTGAAGATACCGTGGCGCTTGCCGATAGCGCGTTGCGTCGGGAGCTGGCGCAGCGCTATCCCGAACTCTGGCAGCGTATCGTCGCCCGGCGCTTGTATATCGGCGAGCAGCTTGGCATTGTGCTTCCTGAAGAGGTGCTGCCATTTTCCAGTACCGTGGGATACCTGCGTCCGTGGCTGCTGAGTCCCGAGCGCGCGCTGGTGTGCGCACCATACTGACACAATGCTGTCAGTAGGCCTGTCTTACACTCCTCCTGAACCCAAACAATGGACAGGAGGATGTATGAACAACGTAATTAACTGGTTTGAGATCCCGGTTGCTGAGATGGATCGTGCCGTGGCGTTTTACGAGCCGGTGATGCAGGTGACGCTGCGTCGGGAAAAAATGGATTGCATCGAGATGGCCGTTTTCCCGCATGAGGATCCGGCTCCCGGCGGCGCGCTGGCAAAGTTCGATGGCGTTAAGCCCTCCGATCAGGGATGTATTATCTATCTGCATACTGACAATCTGGCGGCCACGCTCGATCGCGTCAACTCGGCGGGCGGAAGCTGCGTGTTTGGCCCCCTTGAGCTGGCGGACGATATCGGCACGATTGCCCTGTTTATTGACAGTGAGGGTAATCGGATTGGCCTTCACCAACCCGCGTAAATGAGACAACAGAAATGAGCCGACGCGCCGACCGCCTTTTTCAAATCGTCCAGATCCTGCGCGGGAGGAGATTAACCACCGCCGGGCTGCTGGCCGAGCGGCTCGGCGTGTCAGAGCGCACCATCTACCGCGACATTCGCGACCTCTCGCTCTCCGGCGTCCCGGTTGAGGGGGAAGCCGGGAGCGGCTACCGGCTGCTGGCAGGCTATGACCTACCGCCGCTGATGCTGACAACTCAGGAATCGGAAGCGCTGATGGCCGCTATACGGCTGCTGCAAACCTGGGGCGGCGCCTCGCTGTCCCAGGCGCTGGAGTCGGCGCAGGAAAAAGTGCTGGCTATTTTGCCTGCCGAGAGCCGCCGTAAGGCGGAGCAGTCGCGCGTGTTCGCACCGGACTTTGGTGCGCAGGGCTATAGTAAAGATCAGTTTGATATAGTGCATCGGGCTGTCTCCGCCCAGCAGGCGCTGGGGCTGCGTTATCGCGATGAAGCGGGAAACGTGTCGCAGCGTGACGTACTGCCGCTGGGGCTTTTTTTCTGGGGCGAGCGCTGGCTGCTGGTGACCTGGTGCGAACTGCGGGAAGATTATCGCTGTTTTCGCCTTGACCGCTGTCTGGAGATTTCCGCCACCGGGCGTCATTTCAGCGAACGAGCCGATCGCTCATTGAGTGATTTCTTGCGTAAGGTGAGATGCGAAGAGCGTTAGCTTTTATGATCCCCGGCGTAGTTGCCGGGGATCATCGAGCCGATTAGAAGTTGTAGCCGACCACGAAGTAACCACCCCAGCCGGTAGAGCGGACGTTAAAGTCGCCGTCGCCGAAGTTCAGCTTCGCGTCATCCGCCCACTGGCCGCCGTTGTGGAAGTAACGCGCCACGACGGAGTAGTGCCAGTGATCGTAGTTCAGCGCCAGGATATGGCTGGACGCGATGGAGTTGCTGGTGCGTGAATGCTTACCGTTCAAATCATAAGCGTTGTCATCGCCCAGATCGGAGCCCCAGTCAAAGTTGGTGAAGCCGATATAGCTCAGTGAACCGCCCCACAGGTCGGTCAGCGGCACGAAGTATTTCACTTTGAAGCGGTAGCCGTCCCACTCATTCTCGTTTGATGCGCCATAGTTTTGCCACTGATATTTCGCATAGACGTTGAGCGAGAGGCTCATCGGCAGGCCGGTATCGATATCGGTACCCAGACCCATATACCAGGTGCTCTGACGACCGGACTTGTTGCGGCCCATGTCGTAGATATAGTTGTTAGCGAAATACCACTCTTTGAACGGGCCGAAGCTGAGGTCGGTACCGGTCAGTTTGTCGATGGAGAAGCGCGGCTCAATTTCCATAAACAGCGGGGAACCGTGGTTCCAGATACCTTTCGCGTTGGTGTTACCACCGAAGAATACCGGCGCATCCATATAGCCATAGAAATCAAACCAGTCTTTCTTGGCGAACGCTTCATATTCCAGATAAGTATCGTTACGGATCTGCGGCCCAAAACGAGTGTGGTAGCTACCCACCACGTTTACACTCTGGTGCCACCAATCAGACAGGTATTGCGGTTTGTCGTTTTCTGCCGCGCTGGCAGAGAAAGATGCGGAGAGCGCCAGAGCTGCGCCGGCTGCCAGTAATGTTTTTTTCATAATGATGCCACTGTTTAAATTAAGCCTGAAGGCGTTAAAAGAAGCGCCGAAGCGTTTCTAAATATTTCGTATTTCTGTGGCGTCTATTATAGGAATCATTGCTCACAAAAATATGTGTTGTTTCACATAACGAACATATGCGTAATCGATTGCGTTCACGATTTTATGCATTTCTTGCGGGAATGCCACCGAAATTCATAAATTCTGGCAATTTTTAGTGAACTGAATGGAAAATCTGTAAGTGGATTAGCATGAGAGGAGGGGAGCCGGATGTTCAGGGCATCCGGCTGACGGGGTTACGGCGTGTTTGCGGGCTGGATATCGTGGATGCGGACAAAGCCAACCTGCTCGGGCGTTACGCCATTCAGGCGTAGCGGAATATCGACGTCGCTCGGCGCCAGAACGCTTGCCGGCGCGCTAATCAGCTGATTTTGTACGTTAACTTCCTGATAGCTATCGGTGGTACCGCTGATCTGCCCGGAGGCGACCGTCGCGCTAAAGGCCGGCAGCGGATCGTTTGATTCACCCTGGATACGCAGGGTCAGGCGGGTACCGTCGCCATCCGGCGCGATATTGAGCAGCGACATGCGCAGCGTACCAATCTGACTTTTGAGACGGGCCGGCGTTTTCGCCTCCGGCAGCAGGTATACGCCGCTGCTCGATTTCGCATTCAGCACGTTTTGTTGGGTAATTTTGACCGTTTGCTGGTTGAGCTGGGTCATCTCTTTGCTCAGCGTGCTCACGCTCTGGTTCATCTGGCGGATTTCGCTTTGCTGCGCGCAGGCGCTGAGGGTGAAAATGCTACCCACGATGGCCAGCTTTAAATAACGTCTTGTCATAGTTGGGATTCCGTTAACAGAGGATGCTTAATGGTAGACCGATCGGATAATCGCACTATAGATCCTTTGTCTCAAAAGCTCTTTCTTTGTTGTCGGGTCACTTCGCGGTAAACTACCCGTTAGTTTAACTACATGTCAGGACGCGCCATGCATTGCCCTTTCTGTTTCGCCGTAGATACCAAAGTTATCGACTCTCGTCTGGTGGGCGAGGGCTCTTCCGTGCGTCGTCGTCGTCAGTGTCTGGTCTGTAATGAACGTTTTACGACGTTTGAAGTGGCGGAACTGGTGATGCCGCGAGTCGTAAAAAGCAACGACGTGCGCGAGCCTTTTAATGAGGACAAACTGCGCAGCGGTATGCTGAAAGCGCTGGAGAAGCGCCCGGTCAGCTCAGACGATGTCGAAATGGCGGTTAACCATATAAAAACCCACCTGCGCGGGACCGGCGAGCGGGAAGTGCCGAGCAAAATGATCGGCAACCTGGTGATGGAGCAGCTGAAGAAGCTCGATAAAGTCGCCTACATCCGCTTTGCTTCCGTCTATCGCAGCTTCGAAGATATCAAAGAGTTTGGCGAAGAGATCGCCCGCTTACAGGACTGAGCCCATGCAGGATGAAATATACATGGCGCGAGCGCTGAAGCTGGCCGCGCGCGGACGCTTCACCACGCACCCAAACCCGAATGTCGGCTGCGTGATCGTTAAAGATGGCCAGATCGTCGGCGAAGGTTTTCACTATCGCGCCGGTGAACCGCACGCGGAAGTGCACGCGCTGCGCATGGCGGGCGAAAAAGCGAAAGGCGCGACGGCGTACGTCACGCTGGAGCCCTGTAGCCATCACGGGCGAACGCCGCCGTGCTGCGAGGCGCTGATTGCCGCAGGGGTGACCCGCGTGGTTGCGGCGATGCAGGATCCGAACCCGCAGGTCGCGGGTCGCGGTTTGTACCGTTTGCAGCAGGAAGGGATTGACGTCAGTCACGGGCTGATGATGAACGAAGCCGAGGCGCTGAATAAAGGTTTTCTTAAGCGGATGCGCACCGGTTTTCCCTGGATTCAGTTAAAAATGGGCGCATCGCTGGATGGGCGCACGGCGATGGCCAGCGGAGAGAGCCAGTGGATCACCTCACCGCAGGCGCGGCGCGATGTGCAGCGCCTGCGCGCGCAAAGCCACGCCATCCTGACCAGCAGCGCGACGGTGCTGGCGGATGACCCGGCGCTAACCGTACGCTGGGACGAGCTCAACGCCGACACCCAGGCGCTGTACCCGCAGGAAAACCTGCGCCAGCCTTTGCGCATCGTTATCGATAGTCAGAATCGCGTCACGCCGCAGCATCGTATCGTGGAGCAGGCGGGTGAAACGCTGTTTGCCCGTACCCGTGCAGATGAACGCCAGTGGCCGGAGAACGTACGCACGCTGCTGGTGCCGGAGCATAACGGTCGCCTGGATCTGGTGGTCCTGATGATGCTGCTGGGCAAACAGCAAATTAACTCGATCTGGGTGGAAGCAGGCCCCACCCTTGCCGGCGCGCTGCTGGAGGCCGGGCTGGTGGACGAGCTTATCGTCTATATTGCGCCTAAACTGTTAGGCAGCGATGCGCGCGGATTATGTGTACTGCCGGGGCTTGAGAAACTTGAGCAAGCACCCCATTTCAAATTCAATGAGATACGTCATGTAGGCCCGGATATTTGCCTGCATTTAGTGAACGCTTGATTTCCCCGGACAAAAGGGAAAGCAGTGCGCCGATTATTATGATAGAATCCGCCCCCCTTGCGGGGCCAAATGAACTGAACCCGAAGGAAGAGTATGAACATTATTGAAGCTAACGTTGCTACCCCGGACGCTCGCGTCGCCATCACCATCGCGCGTTTCAACAACTTTATCAACGACAGCCTGCTGGATGGCGCGATTGACGCCCTGAAGCGTATTGGCCAGGTCAAAGATGAAAACATTACCGTGGTTTGGGTTCCAGGCGCGTATGAGCTGCCGCTGGCGGCTGACGCACTGGCGAAAACCGGTAAGTATGACGCAGTGATCGCGCTGGGTACCGTTATCCGTGGCGGCACCGCGCACTTTGAATATGTGGCTGGCGGTGCAAGCAATGGCCTGGCGCACGTCGCTCAGGACAGCGGAATCCCGGTAGCCTTCGGTGTTCTGACCACAGAAAGTATTGAACAAGCCATCGAACGCGCTGGCACCAAAGCCGGTAACAAAGGCGCTGAAGCCGCGTTGACCGCGCTGGAAATGATTAACGTATTGAAAGCCATCAAGGCCTGATTTTTGTAAGGGGAATTCCGTGAAACCTGCTGCTCGTCGCCGCGCCCGTGAGTGTGCTGTCCAGGCGCTTTACTCCTGGCAGTTGTCCAAAAACGACATCGCTGATGTCGAATACCAGTTCCTGGCGGAACAGGATGTGAAAGATGTAGACGTTCTGTATTTCCGCGAACTGCTGTCCGGAGTGGCGACTAACAGCGCGTATCTCGACGGCCTGATGAAGCCGTATCTTTCTCGTCTGCTGGACGAGCTGGGTCAGGTGGAAAAAGCGGTGCTGCGTATCGCACTGTTTGAGCTGTCAAAGCGTAGCGATGTACCGTACAAAGTTGCGATTAACGAAGCCATCGAACTGGCGAAAACCTTTGGCGCTGAAGATAGCCATAAGTTTGTCAACGGCGTGCTGGACAAAGCTGCCCCGGTAATTCGTCCCAACAAAAAGTAAATTCCAGGGCCGGTTTTTGCAGAGTCTCACTTCTGCAAACCGGCCTTATTCTTTTCTTTTTCTGAGGCATAACGTATGGCATGCGGCGAATTTTCCCTGATTGCCCGTTATTTTGATCGCGTAAAAAGCGCACGTCTTGATGTTGAAACCGGCATTGGCGACGACTGCGCGCTCCTGAACATCCCCGAGAAAAAAACGCTGGCAATCAGCACCGACACCCTGGTGGCGGGAAACCATTTTTTGCCCGATATCGACCCTGCCGACCTCGCCTATAAAGCGCTGGCGGTTAACCTGAGCGACCTGGCGGCAATGGGCGCTGAACCGGCGTGGCTAACCCTGGCCCTGACCCTGCCGGAAGCGGACGAAGCCTGGCTTGAGGCCTTTAGCGACAGCCTGTTCGTGCAGCTTAATTATTACGATATGCAGCTCATTGGCGGCGATACCACGCGCGGACCGCTGTCGATGACGCTGGGTATTCACGGCTATGTGCCGACGGGACGCGCTTTGAAGCGCTCCGGGGCAAAGCATGGCGACTGGATTTACGTCACCGGCACGCCGGGAGACAGCGCCGCGGGTCTGGCGATTTTGCAGGATCGGCTGCAGGTTGAAGATGACGCCGACGCGGATTATCTCCTGGCGCGCCATCTGCGTCCGCTGCCGCGGGTTCTGCAGGGGCAGGCGCTGCGCGATTTGGCGAACGCCGCCATCGATCTCTCCGACGGCCTGATTTCTGACCTGGGGCATATTCTCAAGGCCAGCGGCTGCGGCGCGCGCGTCGATCTTGATGCGATGCCGTTCTCGGATGCGCTGCTGCGCCAGGTTGAGCCTGAGCAGGCGCTGCGCTGGGCGCTCTCCGGCGGTGAAGATTACGAGCTGTGCTTTACCGTACCTGAACTCAATCGCGGGGCGCTGGACGTGGCCCTTGCCAACCTCGGCGCGCGTTTTACCTGCATTGGGCAGATCCTGCCGGAATCGGAAGGTCTGCAGTTCATACGCGAAGGTAAGCCCGTCACGTTCGATTTTAAGGGATACGATCATTTTGGCGCGTAGTAGAGATGTGGCGAAAAGCCGCCTGAAGATGAGCAACCCCTGGCATCTGCTGGCAACGGGATTTGGCAGCGGCCTTAGCCCCGTGGTTCCCGGCACCATGGGATCGCTGGCGTCGATCCCCTTCTGGTATTTGCTGACCTTACTCCCCTGGCAGCTCTATTCGCTGGCGGTGATGATGAGCATCTGCATTGGCGTCTATATTTGCCACCGTACGGCGAAAGATATGGGTACCCACGATCATGGCAGCATTGTCTGGGATGAGTTTGTCGGGATGTGGATCACCCTGATGGCTCTACCGACGATGGACTGGCAGTGGGTCGCCGCTGGATTTGTGATTTTCCGCCTCTTTGATATGTGGAAGCCGTGGCCCATCCGCTGGTTCGACCGCAATATCCACGGCGGGATGGGGATCATGGTGGACGATATTGTCGCCGGGGTGATTTCCGCCGGGGTGCTGTACGTGATTGGCCACCACTGGCCGATTGGTCTTTTTTAAACACTGTCCGGGCGGCTGGCCTGGCGCCTCTGGGAAATGGATCAGGCAGGCTTTTCCCGGAGGCGGTGCTGCGCACCTGTCCGGGCTACCGGCCCGCAGGCGTTGGTGAGTCAGTCGCCCGCAGATGCTGGTGAACCTGTAGCCCGGCTAAGCGCAGCGCGAGCCGGGAATCGGCAGGGAACCGCGCGTTACTTGAACCCCACAATCGGGTGCGGTTTATACGGCGTCTCCAGCTTTTCAATCTGATCCGGCGTCAGCGTTAAATCGACCGCATGCAGCAGCTCATCCAGCTGCTCCTGCCTTGAGGCGCCGATAATCGGCGCGGCCACGCCCGGCTTGCTCAATAGCCAGGCCAGCGCCACCTGCGCGCGGTTGGCGTCAAGCTCTTCCGCGACTTCGGCCAGGTTTGTCGCGATCAGTTCATCATTCTCATCAGTGGCATTGTAGAGCGCCTTACCGACTTCATCGGATACCAGACGGGCGGTGGTTTCCCCCCACGGACGGGTCAGGCGACCGCGCGCCAGCGGACTCCACGGCATCACCGCGACGCCTTCACGGCTGCACAGCGGCAGCATTTCGTTTTCTTCTTCACGATAAATCAGATTGTAGTGATCCTGCATGGTGACGAAGCGGGCCCAGTTATTCTGCCGCTGTAGCGCTAACGCCTGGGCAAACTGGCGGGCATGCATTGACGATGCGCCGATATAGCGGGCTTTACCCGCCTTGACGACGTCGTTTAGCGCTTCGAGAGTTTCTTCAATGGGCGTGGTGTAATCCCAGCGATGAATTTGCAGCAGATCGACATACTCCATGCCGAGGCGGCGCAGGCTGTCGTCAATGGAGCGCAGGATCTGCGCGCGCGACAGTCCCTGCGGCAGATCGCCCACCTGATGGTAAACCTTGGTGGCGACGATCACGGAATCGCGACGGGCATACTCACGCAGCGCGCGCCCGAGGATCTCTTCGCTGCTGCCGTCAGAGTAGTTATTCGAGGTGTCGAAGAAGTTAATGCCGCCCTCGAGGGCGTATTTTATCAGCGGGCGGCTGCTCTCTTCCGGTAAGGTCCATGCATGGTTACCGCGGTCCGGTTCGCCAAAGGTCATACAGCCGAGGCAGAGTCGGGAAACGCGGAGATCGGTATCGCCAAGAGGGATATAGTGCATAGTGCGCTCCTGCTACGGGTAAAGGGTATCCTTTAAGCATAGCAGGAGCGGTGGCGGCAATTATGCCAGCCAGGCGTGGATTTTGGCTTCTATTCCGGCGGCGTCCAGGCCGAGGTCGGCGTGCGCTTCTTCCTGGGTTCCCTGCGGGATAAAGAAATCAGGCAGGCCGAGATTGAGCACAGGAACCGCGCGGCGGCGGGACATCAGCAGCTCATTCACGCCGCTGCCCGCACCGCCCATAATGGCATTCTCTTCCAGGGTGACCAGCACTTCGTGTTCTGCGGCCAGCTGTAGCACCAGCGCTTCATCCAGCGGTTTGGCAAAGCGCATATCCACCAGGGTGGCGTTAAGCTTTTCCGCGACTTTTGCCGCCTGCGGCAGCAGCGTGCCGAAGTTCAGAATCGCGATTTTTTCACCTTCGCGTTTCACTACGCCTTTGCCGATAGGCAGCGAGGCTAGCGGTTCAAAGGCCGCGCCGGTACCGGAGCCGCGCGGATAGCGCACCGCGCTCGGGCCGTCGTTGTAGTGATAACCGGTATATAGCATCTGGCGGCATTCGTTCTCATCGCTGGGGGTCATGATGACCATGTCAGGAATGCAGCGCAGGAAGGAGATATCAAACGCGCCCTGATGGGTTTGCCCATCGGCGCCGACGATACCCGCACGGTCGATAGCGAACAGCACCGGCAGCTTCTGGATGGCGACATCGTGAATCACCTGATCGTAGGCGCGCTGCAGGAAGGTGGAGTAGATCGCCACCACCGGCTTATAGCCGCCGATCGCCAGTCCGGCGGCAAAGGTCACCGCGTGCTGCTCGGCAATGGCCACGTCGAAATACTGGTCGGGGTATTTTTTCGAGAACTCGACCATCCCTGAACCTTCGCGCATAGCTGGCGTGACGGCCATCAGCTTGTCATCTTTCGCGGCGGTTTCGCACAACCAGTCGCCAAAGATTTTCGAGTAAGAGGGCAGGCCGCCGCTGCTTTTCGGCAGCACGCCGCTGGTGTGATCGAATTTTGGCACCGCGTGGAAGGTGATCGGGTCTTTTTCGGCGGGCTCATAGCCGCGGCCTTTTTTGGTCATGATATGCAGGAACTGCGGACCTTTCAGGTCGCGCATATTCTTCAGCGTATTTACCAGACCGATAACATCATGACCGTCCACCGGCCCAATGTAGTTAAAGCCCAGCTCTTCAAACAGGGTCCCTGGAACCACCATCCCTTTGATATGTTCCTCGGTGCGTTTGAGCAGCTCTTTAATCGGCGGCACGCCAGAGAAGACCTTTTTGCCGCCTTCGCGCAGCGTGGAGTAGAGTTTGCCGGAGAGCAGCTGCGCCAGATGATTGTTTAGCGCGCCGACGTTCTCGGAGATCGACATTTCGTTGTCGTTGAGCACCACCAGCAGATCGGGTTTGATATCGCCAGCGTGGTTCATCGCTTCAAACGCCATCCCGGCGGTTATCGCCCCGTCGCCGATTACGCAAACCGCGCGGCGCTGCTTATCCTCTTTGGCTGCGGCGATAGCTATGCCGATTCCGGCAGAGATGGAGGTCGACGAGTGGCCGACGCTCAGGACGTCATACTCGCTTTCTCCGCGCCACGGGAAGGGGTGCAGCCCGCCTTTCTGGCGGATGGTGCCGATCCGATCGCGGCGTCCGGTCAGAATTTTATGCGGGTAAGCCTGGTGGCCGACGTCCCAGATCAGGCGATCGAAAGGCGTGTTGTAGACGTAGTGCAGCGCCACGGTTAGTTCTACCGTACCGAGCCCGGAGGCAAAGTGTCCGCTGGAGCGGCTGACGCTGTCCAGCAGATAACGCCGCAGTTCGTCGCACAGTTTCGGCAGGCTATCTTTCGGCAACAAACGCAACTCCTGGGTGGAATCCACCAGCGCCAGGGTCGGGTATTTGGCAATATCAAAACTCATCAGAGACTCATTTATTGTTTATTTATCACGCTGAATTATGTAATTCGCGAGCGCTTCCAGTGCCGTGGTATCCAGAGATTGCGCGGCCAGCTCAGTTAACGACCGGCGGGCGTCGGTAATCAGGTCAAAGGCCTTTTTCCGGGCTTGCTCGAGTCCCAAAAGGGCGGGGTAGGTACTTTTGCCCAGCTGCTGGTCGGCTCCCTGACGTTTGCCAAGTGTGGCAGTATCCCCTACCACGTCGAGAATGTCATCCTGGACCTGGAAGGCGAGACCGATGTTCTCGGCGTATCGATCGAGAGCGGGTAGCGCCCTGCGTCCGGCTTCACCTGCGCTCAGCGCGCCCATTCGTACCGCGGCGCGAATCAACGCGCCGGTCTTATGGCGGTGAATTCGCTCCAGCGACGTCAGATCAACCTGATGGCCTTCCGCTTCCAGATCCAGCGCCTGACCGCCGCACATACCGGCGATGCCGCTGGCCTGGGCCAGCTCAGAAATCATCGCCAGGCGATCGCGATCCGGCACTTCCGGCATCGGCGCATCACTCAGTATAGAAAACGCCAGCGTTTGTAGGGCGTCTCCGGCAAGAATTGCGTTCGCTTCGCCGAATTTTATATGGCAGGTCGGCTGGCCGCGGCGTAAATCGTCATCGTCCATCGCCGGGAGATCATCGTGCATCAGCGAATAGGCATGGATGCATTCGACGGCGGCGGCAGGGGCATCCAGCGTAGCGCGGCTAACGCCAAACATATCGCCGGTCGCGTAAACCAGGAACGGGCGCAGGCGTTTGCCGCCTAATAGTGCGCCATACTGCATGGCTTCGACCAGCGGAGTGTTCTGAAAGGGCTGCGGAGCGATAAAACGGCGCAGCGCTTCGTTAGCCTGCTCGACGCACGCCTGTAGCTGTTGCGGGAAGTCCATTTATTCAGCGTCCGGCGTAAAAGGGGTAAGCGGCGCGTCTTCGCTATCCGCCAGCAGAATTTGTACGCGCTGTTCGGCCTGCTGCAGCTTTGCCTGCCCCTGGCGCGCCAGCTGGATCCCGCGCTCGAATTCGCCGAGCGCTTCTTCTAACGGCAGCGAGCCGCTTTCCAGACGATTAACAATTTGCTCCAGCTCGCCCAGGGCGGTTTCAAAGCTGGCCGGGGCCTCATTTTTCTTTGGCATAGTGAATATAGACTCTTGTAATGTCTCGATGGCTATCAATATGGTAACGAAGTCGCGCGGTTAATCAAATAACGCGCAATGCCAGGTGAAAAGCGTCCAATAGTGGTATACTCCGCGCCCTGGATGCAGACGCCAGTCGCGCCTGTACAACTTTTTATGCTTAAAGCCCCGTCGGGCTTGCCAACGAATAGTGTCGCCATGAAGTTTATCATTAAATTGTTCCCGGAAATCACCATCAAAAGCCAATCTGTGCGATTGCGCTTCATTAAAATTTTAACCGGGAACATTCGTAACGTTCTCAAAAACTATGATGAGACGCTTGCCGTCGTTCGTCACTGGGATCATATCGAGGTCCGGGCGAAGGATGAAAACCAGCGTCCGGCTATTCGCGATGCCCTGACCCGTATCCCCGGTATCCACCATATTCTGGAAGTCGAAGACGTTCCTTATACCTCTCTGCACGATATTTTCGAGCAGACGCTGCCGCTGTGGCGTGACGCGCTGGAAGGTAAAACGTTCTGCGTGCGCGTTAAGCGTCGCGGTAAGCATGAGTTTACCTCAATCGAAGTGGAGCGCTACGTCGGCGGCGGTTTGAACCAGCATATTGAAACGGCGCGAGTGAAGCTGACCGATCCCGATGTGACGGTTAACCTCGAGATCGAAAACGATCGCCTGCTGCTGGTTAAAGGGCGCTACGAAGGTATCGGCGGTTTCCCGATCGGCACCCAGGAAGACGTGCTGTCGCTCATTTCCGGCGGTTTCGACTCCGGCGTTTCCAGCTATATGCTGATGCGCCGCGGCTGCCGCGTGCATTACTGCTTCTTTAACCTCGGCGGCGCGGCCCATGAAATCGGCGTGCGTCAGGTCGCGCACTATCTGTGGAACCGCTTCGGCAGCTCACACCGCGTGCGCTTCGTGGCGATTAACTTCGAGCCGGTGGTGGGTGAGATCCTGGAGAAAGTCGACGACGGTCAGATGGGCGTGGTGCTCAAGCGGATGATGGTGCGCGCGGCGTCAAAAGTCGCCGAGCGCTACGGCGTCCAGGCGCTGGTCACCGGCGAGGCGTTAGGCCAGGTTTCCAGCCAGACGCTGACCAACCTGCGCCTGATCGACAACGTCTCGGATACGCTGATTCTGCGTCCGCTGATTTCGCACGATAAAGAGCACATTATTGACCTCGCGCGTGAAATCGGCACTGAAGATTTTGCCCGCACCATGCCGGAATACTGCGGCGTTATCTCGAAGAGCCCCACCGTGAAAGCGGTGAAGGCGAAGATCGAGGCGGAAGAAGAGCACTTCGATTTCAGCATCCTTGAGAAAGTGGTGGCGGAAGCGAGCAACATTGATATCCGCGATATCGCTCAGCAGACCGAGCAGGACGTAGTGGAAGTGGAAACCGTCAGCGGTTTTGGCCCTGACGACGCGATCCTCGATATCCGCTCTATCGACGAGCAGGACGATAAGCCGCTGAAGGTGGAAGGCGTGGACGTGGTTTCTCTACCGTTCTATAAGCTGAGCACCAAATTTGGCGATCTCGACCAGAGTAAAACCTGGCTGCTGTGGTGCGAGCGCGGGGTGATGAGCCGCCTGCAGGCGCTGTATCTGCGCGAGCAGGGCTTTGAAAACGTGAAGGTATATCGCCCCTAGTTCTTCAGGAGCAAGGCGCAATCATGAAAACGGCAACCCTGGGTTGCCGTTTTGCATTTATTCGTAGTAGTTATAAATTCCTGCCGCCATCACCAGCTGTGAAGCGACTTCGTGCGCTTTTTCGCGTCCAACCAGCAGGTCGATCATCTTCAAGGCGAAATCAATTGAGGTTCCCGGCCCCTGGCTGGTGAGCAGCTTAACGCGAGCGTCCCAGACGACGCGCTTATCCTGCCACTGCTCGGCGGGGATGCGTTCTTTCAGCGCCGGAAAGCCGGTCATATTGCCGATGGGGAAAAGGTTGTGCGGCACCAGCACGGTCGGCGCCGCGGCGCAAATCGCCGCAACGATGCGCCCGGAAAGATGGAATTGACGTACTGTTTCAACCAGCAGCGGGCTGTCGCGAAAGCACTCCGCACCCTTAATGCCGCCGGGCAGAACAAGGATATCGAAGTCGCCATCGGCCACTTCGACCAGCGGCGCATCGGCCAGCAGCTTAACGCCGCGCGAGCAGACAATGGTCAGGCTGCCATCGCTGGCAACGCTGGCGGTCGTGACCTTTACGCCACCGCGAACGAGTAAATCAATGGTGGTGACCGCTTCGGTCTCTTCGCTACCAGGGGCGAGGCAAATCAGTGCCGACGCGCTCATATTCATTCTCCTTACGCTTTACCAGTTCAAACAGGCGGGTATTCTCAGGTACGGCGATACCGTGGGCTCGGGCGCGTTTTAACAGATAACCGGTGATATAGTCGATTTCCGTATGGCGCTGGGCGAGAATATCCTGCAGCATGGAGGAGGTATTTTCTGCCGTACTTTCAATAACCTGATGTACATAGAATAACAGGTTTTCCGGCGAGGTATGCATCCCCTCGCGATCCATCACCGCCGCAACTTCATAACAAATCGCGGCGACCTCCTGCGGGTATTCGCGTAAATCGCCGTTCTGACAGTTTTTTAACGCCGTCAGCGGGTTAATCACACAGTTTACCGCCAGCTTGCTCCAGGTCGCGGGGTAGATATTGTTATGCCAGGCGACGTCGGGCAGCACGCTCTGCAGTACATCGGCGAGATAGCTATAATCCTCAGGATAGGCTTTCGCCGGGCCAATATGGCTGGTGCCGTTGGCGACGTGGACGATTACGTTGCCGTCGCGGCGGGCCGCCTGCGTTGTCGAAGCCAGAAGCAGCGGCTGTTTGAGGCTCTTAAGCTCGTCAACGGTACCCATACCGTTGTGCATGAGCAGAACAGGTACTGACGACGGCAGGATGGCGCTCAGGTTTTTTACCGCGTTAGAGACCTGCCAGGCTTTGAGGGTGACCAGCAGCAGGTCGCTGCTGGCGAGAAAATCAGGATCGTTAGCGGTAAACGATTCATTAAACACGCTGCCGTCGGTTTCAATCACATTGACGCTACAGAATGGCTGTGGGACGCGTAACCAGCCCTGGACTTCATGTCCGTGTTTGTACAGCGCAGTTAGCCATAACTGTCCCAGTGCACCGCATCCGAGTACGGTTACTTTCATTATTCCTCCTCACCTGTGAGTGCTGCATCAGGTGCTCATGGCTAAAGTATAGCGTTATCAGTTATCCTTTCGGGATAACAAGTTGAGTTATGTCGCGTTGCGGGTATTATGCAACGCAAAAGAAACTGAAGGAGAGGAAAAGATGCCATCTTTCGATATTGTCTCTGAAGTCGATCTTCAGGAAGTTCGAAACGCCGTAGAGAACGCGACCCGCGAAGTTGAATCGCGTTTTGATTTCCGTAACGTCGAAGCGAGCTTTGAGCTGAACGAAAAAAACGAGACCATCAAGGTCCTCAGCGAGTCTGATTTCCAGATTAACCAGCTGTTGGATATTCTGCGCGCCAAGCTGCTGAAACGCGGAATTGAGGGCAGTTCTATCGAAGTGCCGGACGAGTTCGTGCACAGCGGTAAAACCTGGTTTGTCGATGCGAAGCTGAAGCAGGGCATTGAGAGCGCGACGCAGAAAAAAATCGTCAAGCTGATTAAAGACAGCAAGCTGAAAGTACAGGCGCAGATCCAGGGCGAAGAGATTCGCGTTACCGGTAAATCTCGCGACGACCTGCAGGCGGTTATGGCGCTGGTGCGCGGCGGTGATTTAGGCCAGCCGTTCCAGTTCAAAAACTTCCGCGATTAAAAGAGTCCCGTCTGTCGGCCGGGCTCGGCGTTAGCCGCCGCCCGGCAGGACACAAAGCACCGCTCAGAACCGTTTTTGCCTGCCTGAACAAAGGTGCTCGCTTTTATATCCCTTTGATTGCCTGCTCAATTTCAAAGCGGTTAGTGATCTTGCTGTCGATTTTGATATACACCGAACGCTCTTCGCTAATCACCAGCACCTCTTTGACGCCCTCTTTAGCCCGTAAGCGCGCCTCGAGCATTTTGTCCGCGGCGATATCCTCCGGGATCTCGACCCGCAGGCTGCTAACGTACGGCGGCTCGCTCATGGTGCTGGCCACCAGCAGCCACAGCATCGCCAGCAGGGCGCCGAGCAGGAAGACGGTTTGCGAATCAAAAAAGCCATCCACCCAGCCGCCGAGCGCTCCGCCGATGGCCACGCCAAGGAACTGGCTGGTGGAGTAAATGCCCATCGCGGTGCCTTTATATCCGGCCGGTGATTCTTTGCTGATCAACGACGGCAACAGCGCTTCGAGAAGGTTAAACGCGAGGAAAAATAGCTGAACGCCGGCGACCAGTTCCCAGAAATAGCCTCCGGCACCCCAGAGTACGATTTCAGCAATCAGCAGGATGGCGACGCACAGCAGGAAGACGCGCTTCATTTTGCGCTTCACTTCGGCGTAGATAATAAACGGCACCACCGCGACGAATGAGACCAGCATGGTGACCAGATAGATTTTCCAGTGCTCGGCGGCGGGGAAACCGGCGGCCTCAAGCTGGCCCGGCAGAGCGACAAACGTGGACATCAGCATGATATGCAGGCACATAATGCCGAAATTGAGCTTCAGGAGTTTTGGCTCGGCAAGAACTTTGCTGAAGCAGCCTTTCACCATACCGGACTCGCGGTTCAGCACGTGATTCTGGCTGTTCGGCACCACCCATAGCGTCAGCAGGATGCCGAGCGTCGCCAGGAGAGCAATCATCCAGAACAGGGCGTGCAGGCCGAGCTGGTGGGTAACGACAGGCCCGAGAACCATAGCGATAGCAAAGGTGACGCCAAAGCTGACGCCGATAAACGCCATGGCTTTAGTGCGGTTTTGCTCGCGGGTTAAATCGGAAAGCAGCGCCATGACCGCGGCGGCAATCGCCCCGGAACCCTGCAGCGCGCGGCCAAGAATAATGCCCCAGATAGAGTCAGAAAGCGCGGCGATAACGCTGCCGAGAACGAAGATTAACAGGCCGCCGACGATCAGCGGCTTACGGCCAATGCGGTCAGAAAGCAGCCCGAAAGGTATCTGGAATAGCGCCTGGGCCAGCCCGTAAATACCAATTGCCAGTCCGATAAGGGCTTCGCTTGCGCCCTGTAACGCCATGCCGTAAGTGGTCAGAACCGGCAGGACCATAAACATGCCGAGCATGCGCAAAGAGAATACGGTCCCCAAACCCCAGGTCGCACGCAGTTCGCCTGGCGTCATTTTATTATCGTTCATTACCACCTCAATATAAAAACTGCGCATAGTGTAGTGGGGGGAAACAGAAGCGTAAATAAATGTTTGTTTAACAGATATTACGACTGTGTTGCATGATGAGGTGAGTACGGTAGAAAGAAAAAACCAGTGGAGGGGCCTCCACTGGTGTTCAGCGGTTATTGGCAGTTAAAGTCAACCCACTGGCCGCCTGCGTCGGCGGATTTGACGCACTGCTCAACCCAGTAAACGCCGTGAAGACCGGCTTCGACGTCCGGATACCAGAAGGTCTCCAGGAACGCCAGGTCCCCGCGATCCATCGCGTCTATGGCGATAGCGTAGCGGCGATAGAGGTTGGCCCACGCCTCGAACAGCCCTTCAGGGTGACCGCCGCCAATGCGGTCGTCCGCCAGCGCCTGCTGGCTGAGATAGGGCATCCCGCGCTCGAGGACGCGGGCCGGTTCGCCCTGTACCTCATAGCTGAGCTGATTTGGACGCTCATCCCACCATTCGATGCTGGCTTTTTCGCCAATAACGCGGACTTTTTGCGAGTGCATCGCGCCGCTGTTGACCGCGCTGGTCCACAGTGAGCCAACGGCGCCGTTGTTATATTCCATCAGCACAAAGGCGTTATCTTCCAGCGGCGCGCGAGATTTGACGAAGCTTTGACGCGCGCACATCAGGCGGGTGATGTTCAGGTTCGGCACCATCGTCTCGGCAATAAATAGCGGGTGGGTCGCCAGATCCCCCAGCACATAGCTAGGGCCGGCATATTTGGGCGTTACCCGCCAGCGGGTGGATTCAGCCTGTAGCTCAACGGCTTCATTATGAAAACCGTGGGCGAACTGCATATTAATAATGCGGATCTCGCCGAGCTTCCCTTCCGCTATCATCTGCCGCGCCTGCTGGATCATCTGGTGTCCGGCATAACCGTACGTGACGCCGATAATTTTATTCTGCTTTTTGCTTAGCGCCAGCAGCTCGCGCGCTTCGTCGGCGGTAAAGCACAGCGGTTTTTCGCAAATCACGTGCAGCCCGGCTTCAAGCGCCGCTTTAGTGATAGCGAAGTGAGTATTGTTCGGCGTAGTGACCGATACGGCTTCAATGCCGTCAGGGCGTTTGGCCTCCTCCGCGAACAGCGTTTGGTAATCGGCGTAGCAGCGTTCAGGAGCGATGCCGAGCTGCTCGCCGAATTGACGACCGCGCTCGGCATCGATATCAAGCGCGCCGGCGAGCAGAGTAAAGACGTTGTCGCGAAGCGCCGCACAGCGGTGGCTGTAGCCAATCTGGCTGGTGCCGCCGCCGCCGACCATGCCCCAGCGCAGGGAGCGGGATAAGGGTTTCATGCCGTTTAACATGATGGTGCACTCCTCAATGATAGAGATCCTACGGATTTCAGATGTTCTTCTGTGTACCCGCGCTCGCCGAGCGCGGGCCTGGTTCTAAGGTTTTACATCTCGCCACGGGCTTCGCGTTCTTTCAGGTCATGCATGATCTGCGGGTATTGCTTATCCAGGCGATAAAACAGCAGGGTGATAATGACCACGATCCACAGGAAGAAAGAGCCGTAGAGATAAACGTGGTTAATCATGTCGATAGCGCTTTGCGGCTGAACGCCGGATCCGCTGCTGGAGCTGACGTAACCCGCCATGCTCAGCAGGCCCGAGATAACCGCGGCGGCAATACCTGCGCCGAGTTTCGTTCCAACGGAACCGGCGGAGAAGATCATCCCTTCCTGTCTGACGCGCGTTTTCCACTGGCCGAATTCGACGGCATCGCCGCAGAAGCCGAACAGCACGGCGTTCAGCGGGGCGAAGCCAATACCGCGAATAATCGCGTTTGCCAGCGCCCAGTGGTAATCATCAGAGTTAAACATAAACAGCACCTGGCCGATGGTCGCCAGCACGATGCCGCAGAGGGCAACGTTGCGTTTACCGTATTTGCGGATGGGCACGGAGCTCAGGAAGGTGAAAATAATAATGCAGGCGGTTTCGGCAACGAAAATGGAGCTATAGAAGGTATCGTCACCGAGCACGTAGCGGCAGTAGTAAGGCAGCGCGATCCCTACCACGGTGTAGTACACGCTTTGCGCGGTCCACAGGATGGCGCTGGCCCAGAAGTACTGGTTACGAAAAAGCGCGGAAAGCTGGGTTTTTACCGGTACGTTTCCCTGTTTCTCTCGCGCTTTGATGACCACCTTCTCTTCGCATTTATAAAAGCAAAACAGCAGCAACAGCAGCGCCAGAAAAGCCCAAATAGACATGGTTTTGATCCACGCGGCCTGATCGTCGCCAAAGTACTTCACCAGCGGCAATGTGCAGGCAACGGCGAGAATACGACCAAAAGGCGACATCGACATTCGGGTGATGCTGAGCATATCCCTTTCCCATGAGGCGCGGGTCATCATCGCAGAGAGGCTGCCGTAGGGGAGGTTGATGGCGGTATAGCACACGGTGGTGCAGAAGTTATAGGCGACCAGCAGATAGAGAAACTGCAGCGTGCCGTTGGTCTGCGGGACGGTGAACAGTAAAATTGCCGATACGGCGTAGGGTACGCTCATCCACAGCAGCCAGGGGCGTGATTTACCCCAGCGAGAGTTCGTGCGTTCCACCATCAGGCCCATGATGACATCGGAAACGCCGTCAAACAGACGTGAGATCAGCATCACCAGGCCAACGGTGGCGATGCTGATGCCGACATAGTCGGTATAAAACAGGGTTAAAACCGTGCCGATCATGCCGAAAACGACGTTACAGGCGGTATCGCCGCCGCCGTAAGCGATTCGGGTAGCCCAGCTTAGCTTATCGCCGCGTGCTGCCGCGGGAGAGAGAAGAATCTGCTGTTCACTCATGGTCAATTCCTTTGTCTGGAAGGACAAGTCAGGACTTCTGCGCCAGTTCCACCGGCACGACCTTATCCTGAATATCAGCCAGAACATAAGGAAATATTTATTTCATTTCAATGCTTGTTTGGAATTTAATTTCTGTATATGCGAGGCGGATCGAAAAACCGTAAAAATTGAGCCGTAAATTTTTTGGCTACAGCTATCAAGCTATTCTGATTGATAAGGTTATTAAGTGTTTTTCTGAACGATGTTTGATTTGTTTCTTGTATGTATTTAATGATTTTGCGCTGTGATTTTGTGAAGTGAATCGATACTTCATGGCATTTTTATTTTTCATTGTTCATTTAAATGAAATTAATTTTTCTTTTTTGGCAGGCGTGTTTTTGAAACACGCCTGCCTTAGCGTCAACGTTTAAAAGGTACTTCTGACGGGCGCGGTTGACGCGGTGGCTCTTGTCGTCGGGCCAGCCGCGAAAATACCTTTGGCCGCCAGCCCGGCGACGGTTATCGCGGCGGGAATGCCAAGGATCAGGAAAACGCTTTCGAAGCTGATATTCAGCGCCAGCATCTCCGCCCCGGCAAAGGCGCTCAGGATCGCACCCATGCGGCCAACGCCGTGCATCCAGCTGGAGCCGGTAGCCCGTGCTTCGGTAGGATAGTAGCGGGCGGAGAGCGCGTTCATGCCGGTATTGGCGCCGTTTAAGCAGGCTCCGCTGATAAACGCCAGCAGGCAGATGAGCGCAAAGCTTGCCGCGGCATAGCCCATCGCCATCGTAAACAGGCCGCCAACCGCGTAAATCAGCCCGAGCGCCCGATGTGGGTTGATCCGGTCCATTAGCCAGCCCGCAAACAGCGAGCCAAGGGTTCCCCCAGCCTGGTACATTGCGGTCATTACCGCCGCCTGGCCGACCGTTAAGCCCACCTCTTTTACCAGCGTCGGTAGCCAGCTGCCGAGGAGGTAAACCAAAAAAAGCCCCATAAAGTAAACCAGCCAGAGCATCATCGAACCGAAGCGATACTGGCGGGAGAGAACGATGCGCATGGCATTTGCCTGGACGGGCTGGGCCGGGAGGCTGAACTCGGCCTCATCGGGGATTTGTCCCGGATAGAGGCGTTGCATAATCCGCCGAATACGTTCGGCAGGCGCGCGCTTAACGACCAGAAAACGCACCGATTCCGGTAACAGCCAGATCAGGACCGGAGCGAACAGCAGCGGGAGGATCCCGCCAAGCAGCATCAGCGAGTGCCAGCCAAACTGCGGGATTAGCCAGGATGCGGAGAAACCGCCCGCCGCCGCGCCAAAGGTGAAGCCGCAAAAAATAATCGTAATCAGGAACGAGCGCTGGCGCTCCGGCGCATACTCTGACACCAGGGTGCCGATATTCGGCATGGCGGCGCCTAATCCCAGCCCGGTCAGGAAGCGGAAAACCATCATCTGCTCAATATTTTGTGAAAGGGCGGTGGCGATGGTCCAGAAGCCGAAGAAGAAGACGCTATTAATGATAATTTTTTTCCGTCCCAGCCAGTCGGCGAGCGGCCCGGAGAAAATGGCCCCCAGCGCCAGGCCTATCAGCGCGGCGCTGATGACAAAACCGAGTTGGTGATTGCTTACTCCCCATTCCTGCTTCAGCGTCGGGGCGATAAAACCCATGATGGCGATATCAAAGCCGTCCAGCGCGATAACGCAGAAGCCTAAAAACACCACCAGCTTCTGAAAGCGGCTTAGCGGATTGGCGTTGATTAACTCCCTGACGTCCAGGCGTTGAGTCTGTGTCATGGGACTCTCCTTATGCGCAAGGGCGCAGGTAGGACTGCGCGGCGTTAAACAGCAGCTGAGCGCGAGCGAGCGCCGGCAGCGCACCCCGATCGCCGCTTAGCGGGACCTCGATGGATACCGGCAGCGTGGCCGGAAGCGCCGCCATCAGACCGTGCAGGTCGAGTCCGCCTTCGCCGGGGACCTGGCGCGCGGCGCGGGCCTGGTAAATCAGCTCCTGCTCGTCAGCGGGGGGTTGCGGTAAGGCATCGCAAAGCTGCATATAGTTGAGGCAATTTTGCGGTAGCGCCGCGATCGTGGACAGGGATTCGCCGGCCCGCCAGAAGTGAATAGCGTCAATCAAAATACCGATATCGCTGCGGCCGCTGGCGGTGATGAGCGCCCGGGCTTCGGCAATGGTGCGCAGGTGGGTCCAGGGCATGGGCTCCAGGTTCATGATTAATCCATGCTCCTGGCCGGCTTCGGCAAGTCGGGCGAGATTTTCCGCGCTGCGCGCGCGGTTATCATCGTTTCCTGCCACTAAAACCTGCTTTGCGCCAAGGCGCGCGGCGGTAGTAAGAAAAAGCTGCAAACGAGCGTCCACTGAAAAATCGGGCGTCAGGCGGACGATCTCAACGTCCGAAACGCGAACGCCGGTTTCCATCAGCGCCGCCAGGGTATCGCGTACGGCGGCGGTGTCGCCGAGCATGTCGTAATCCGGATCTGACGGGGTTGCGGGAAGCAGGCGCAGACCAACGTGGGTGAATCCGGCCTGGGCCGCAATGCGTACCTGTTCCGGCGGCGGAACGTCGAGGAGGGTAAGCGCGGCAAGTGAGAGGGTTCGCATGTTCATAAAGGACTCCAGTGCAGTTGCAGGTGATTGTTGTTATGCGTATTGCCGTCCCTGGTGGAATGCTTTTACTGTGTTGTTTTATTGAGATTTTCTGCCAGGTTTTTTCCGACCAGATAGCCAAAAGTCATGGCCGGACCCAGCGTGATACCGCCGCTGGGATAGAATCCCCGCATCACGCTCGACATATCGTTGCCGATGGCGAAAAGCCCCTGGATCGGCTGCCGCTGGGCGTTGAGAACACGGGCATTTTCATCGGTGATTAATCCACTGAAGGAACCCAGCGAGCCGGGCAATATACGTACCGCATAAAAAGGCCCATGGCTGAGTTTCCCGAGCGTGGGGTGGGGCGAGCGGCTGGCGTCACCCTGCGCGCGGTTATAGGCCGAGGCGCCGCGCTGAAAATCCTTATCCTCTCCCTGGTCTACAAAGCCGTTAAACCGGGCGATCGTTTCCGTTAGCTGCTGCGGATTGATGGCGCATGTTTTCGCCAGCGCTTCCGGCGTCTCACCGACGTACAGATAGCCGGTCCGTCGCCAGGCCTCGGGGGTAAACGGGAAGGGGCGAGCATGGCCCAATCCGTAGCGCCGCAGCGCACGGCCGTCGGCAATTAGCCACGCCTGCGGCGTTTCGCCCGGCGGCGTCGCGTCCAGCAGCGCGGCAATAAAATCATGATAAGAGTCGGCCTCATTGGTGAAGCGTTTACCGTTGGGCAACACGGCAATAAAGCCGGGCTTAGCGCGCTCAACCAGATGCGGGAACGGCAGCTGCAGTCCGCTGGCGAGGGTAACGCGCGACACCGGCGCCCAGGCCATGGCGTGCCTGAGTGAGGTATCAAACTGGCCGCCGACCGCTTCGCCGAGCCGAATGCCATCCCCCTGATTGCCCGGGGGCGCGGCGGAGAAGTGGCCGTAGCCGCTGGCGGCGTGCGGCACGTTTTCGGCCAGACGCTGCCTGTCGTGAGGAAAGCCTCCGCAGGCGAGGATCACCGCGCCGGCGCGAACCTCCAGCGCGCCGCTATCGCTGCGTAATATCGCGCCTGCAACGCCGTTGTTGTCGGCAAGCAGACGTTCTACCGGCGCGTTAAGCTGAAAATTAACCCCCGCATCCAGCGCCGAACGCAGCAGGCGGGCGACCAGCGCGTTGCCGTTAACCAGATGCTGTCCGCGACCGGCGCGCAGCCGCTGCCAGCCGTGACGCAGCAGGCGGCGGGTCGCATACAGCGCCGAGCCCGGTGAGCGGGTCGCGTTAAAAAAGTGCGCCATATCCGTGCCGCCGGCAATGCCCATACCCGCAAGGCTGATGGTCTCCAGCGGAGGCCGCAGGCGATGCAGCCAGTCGCCCAGCAGCCGTCCGTCAAAAGGCTGCGCCGTGACCGAGCGGCCGCCCAGCGCAGCGCCCGGTGAAGCGTGAAAATCGGGCATTTTGCTGCCGGAAAGAAACTGCACGGCGGTGCGGCGGCGGAAAAAGTCGATCATCTCCGGTCCGTACTGTAAGAAGGCAAGCAGACGCGCATCGGCAGGCTCACCGTCCATTTCATGGCGTAAATAAGCGAGCGGCGCGCCGGGCTCTTCTTCAATCCCTTCTTCACGAGCCAGCGGGTTACGCGGGATCCACAGCCAGCCGCCGGACCAGGCGCTGGTGCCGCCAATGACCGACTCTTTCTCCGCAACCAGTACGCTGGCGCCGCCGAGCGCGGCGGTGACGGCGGCAGAGAGCCCCGCCGCGCCGGAGCCGACGACCAGAACATCCACGTTCATCTGCCCGCTCATGACCCTCTCCTTATTGCAGTGGTGAAAAATCAGTGGGGCGCAGAAGCACCGACTCCAGACGCTCGACGGCGGCCAGCTCGCGGTTTTTGCGCGAGAACGTCAGCCAGCGTTCGTCCTGCGCCATGCGCGCCCGACGCGCCAGGCGATCGTCCAGACTTTCATAGGCCCAGATATGCACCACCTGATTGACCACGCCAATTTCGGTAAAGAAGAAGCCGATGAGCTTACCGAGGTGCTCGGTTTGCACGGCGTAAGCATCGCTTTTGTACAGCGCCAGCCAGTCGGCCATTTTCAGCGGATTGATGGTGTAGGTGCGTTTTTCATAGATCATGATTTTCTCCTGTTTATCGTGCGTGTTGTTGCGCCATATGGCTGGCTGAGAGATAGCCGAAGGTGAGCGCCGGGCCGAGCGTAATACCTGGGCCGGGGTAGGTTCCGGCCATCATCGAATCCATATCATTACCCACGGCATAGAGGCCTTTAATCGGTTCACCGTGCTGGTTAATGACCTGAGCATCGGCGGTAGTGACCAGGCCGCGCGAGGTACCGAGATCGCCGGTATAGAGGGTGACGGCATAAAACGGCGCGCGGGTCAGCGGAGCGTTACAGGCGTTTGGCCGGTGGCCGGGGTCGCCCATCGCGCGGTTATAGCTGTTGCCGCCTTTGGTGAACGCCGGGTCGAGGCCCTGAGCGGCGTCGCGGTTGTAGCGTGCCACCGTGTCAGCGAGCGTCTGCGGATCCAGGCCGAGCCGCTGCGCCAGTTCAGGCAGCGTATCGGCCTTATGCAGATAGCCCGCTTTCACCAGCGCGTCGTTATTGACCGGGGCAGGGCGCGCCAGGCCGAGGCCGTAGCGCTTCATGGCCAGGGCGTCGCAAATCAGAAAGCAGGGCGCATTTTCTGCCCGGCTTTGCATGGCGCTGGCGAAGTGGTGATAAGAGTTAGATTCGTTCACGAAGCGCACCGCGTGCTGGTTGACGGCAATCACCCCGGGTTTGGCGCGATCGGTAACCAGGTGAGGGAAGCGCTCTTGCGTGCCGTCGGGATGCTGTAAAACCGAGACCGGCGCCCAGAAAAAGTTAGACGGCAGGTCAGCCCCTTCCCGGGCATTGACCGCGGCGGCAAGGCGCAGCGCGGCGCCGTCGTTGGCGGCGGGTGACATGGTGTAGTGCTCGCGGGTCTGGGGGCGATAGCGTTCAGCCAGCCTGCCTGCGGCAAAACCACCCGCCGCCAGTACCACCCCGCAGCGGGCTTCAAGAGTCTGCTTTTGACCCTCGTGCTCAATTTCAACTCCGGTCACCTCGCCATTGCGTTCGCTCAGCGAAAGCACGTTGACGTTGAGCCTGAGCTGCATACCTTTGCGAAAGGCGAGCGTCGCCATGCGGGCGATCAGCGCGTTGCCCATCGCCAGGCGGGTACCGCGAGAGTACCGCAGGCGATCGCGACCATAGCGCAGCAGCAGTCTGCCGCAGTGCGCGAACGAGCGTGGGGAGCGGCGCATATCGAGAAAGTGCTGGATATCAACCCGGTTAACCATCATCCCGCCAAACAGCAGCATTCCCGGTGGGGGAGAGCGGAGGTCGCGAAAATGCGCACCCAGTTCCCGTCCGTCAAACTCCACCACCTCCAGCGCCCGCCCGACATCGACGGCGCCGGGCTCATCCGGGTAATAATCCGGAGAGAGCGGGCGCAGGCTATATTTCACCGCGCCCTCTTTTTCAAGAAACGCCAGCGCCTCGCGCCCTGAAGCGATAAAGGCATCCACCAGATCCTGACGATAATGAGGCTCACCGATAATCGTCCGCAGATAGGTTTCGATGGACTGCGGGCTGCCGCCCACGGCCATTTTCCGCGCCTGATCGCTATCGTGGATCCACACCGCGCCGCCGGAAATGGCGGAGGTGCCGCCAAACTGCGGGGCTTTTTCCAGCATCAGCACCGACAGTCCCTTACAGCTGGCGGTCACCGCCGCGGCAAAGCCTGCGGCGCCGCTGCCGATAACGATGACATCCCAGCTTTTCATGCCGCCGCTCCTTGTTCCTGCGCAATGGCGCCGATGAATTGCCCCATCAGTTTCATCTGCGCCAGCGCCATCTCCGGCCCGGTCTGGATCGCGCAGCCGCGATCCCGGGCGAAGGCGAGGAGCGGGGTGATGATCGGAGCGGTCACCACGTCGGCGACATGCGTGGATAGCGGAAGGGTTTCCAGCAGCGACTGCGGCAGCGGCAACGGCTCGAAACCGGCCATTCCCGCCGGGGAACCATTCACCAGCAAATCCAGGCCGGCAAGCGTAGCGGGCAGGTCGACGAGATGAACGTGCGGAAAATGGGTGGCCAGCCGGTTATGCAGCAGCTGAAGGGTGGCGGGATTCTGATCATAAAGGGCCAGCTGGCGGATACCGGCTTCGCAAAGCCCCCACGCGATAGCGCTGCCGACGCCGCCGCAGCCGGAGAGAAGCCCCTTTTTACCGCCGGCGCTAAAGCCGTGCGCCTCTGCGGCAAGCTGAAAACCGACGCCGTCGAGCATATCGCCCTGTAAACGGCCATCGGCCAGCTTACGGATGACGTTAATGGCATTAAGGTGCTGAGCTCGCGGGGTTAACTCGTCGACCAGGGCGGCGGCCCGCTGTTTGTGCGGAACGGTGACCAGGACGCCGCTCATGTTGTGCCAGCCGCGCAGGGCCTGCAGAAAGTCAGCAACGGCTTCGGGGGCGATATCAACCGGGATCATGACGCTGTCCATCTGCTGGTCAGCAAAGAAGCGGTTGAAATTCTCCGGCGACTTAACCTGGGTAATCGGGTGGCCGATGACGGCGACGACCTGAGTGAATCCACTGACCATTTCAAACCTCATTTTGTTAAATGAATGTTGTGAAAGTATTTCAGCGGAAGCTGAGAGCGACAACGCAGAATTCGGCCATACTGGTTGTTAATCGCACTACCACTGCGATAATCGCGCTAAACTGATTGTATTGTTGCGAAAGTGTGAACAAGTATGCAAAACCAGATTCATACCCGCGATCTGATCGTCGGCCTGCAAAAAGGGCTGGCGCTGATCCAGCTATTTTCAAAAGAGTTCCCCCGGCTCACCGTGCCGCAGGCGGCGAAAATGAGCGGCCTGACGCAAAGCGCCGCGCGGCGCTTTTTCCTTACCCTGCTGCACGAGCGCTATCTGCAAACCGACGGACGTCATTACTGGCTAACGCCTAAAGCGTTAAGGTTGGGGCAGGCGTATGTCGATTCGGCGCAGTTCCCACGCATGGTACGACCGATCGTGGAGTACATCGCCAGTCGGACGGAAGAGCACGCTTCGGTCGGCGTGATAGATGATGACGAGCTGGTGTATATCGCCCGCAGTAAACACACGCCGTTTAACTCGACTTCAGTGCGTCTGGGGGAGAGAGTGCCGATTTACTGTACCGCCGGAGGGCGACTATGGCTGGCTTCCTTAGCGGAAACCGAGTGTGAAACCGTTTTGCAGCGGATCCGCCGCGAGCAGCGTACGCCCTATACGGTGACGGACGTGGCGGCGTTAATGGAAAAGATCGCTCAGGTTCGTCGCCAGGGATACGCCGCGATTGAGCAGGAGTTTGAAATTGGCATGCTGGTCCTGGCCGTGCCGCTGTCAGATCGGGAAGGGCTCTACTGGGGAGCGCTGAGTTTAACCAGCCATCAGTCAAGAACCTCGATTGAGGCACTATGCCGCGATCATCTGGATTTGCTCTATAGCGCTCAGGCGATGCTGGTGGGTTAAAACTAAAGGCGCAGACGATTCACTCATCCTCGTGCCGAGAGAGCTTACGGTAGGCAAAAAAAGGGCAGGAAGAATCCTGCCCTGAGAATGACGAACCGATATTAGGCGGTGATGCTGTTAGTGAAAGTGTTCCACTCGTTCGACACTTCGTGCACAGAATTGCTCCAGTTTTCGTTGCTTGAGGCAACGAAATCCTGCCACGTAGATGTGCCGCTCAGGTAATCACCGAACGCAATGGTATCGTTAACGATGGCATTGGCGATGGTAGCACCTGCGGAGGTAATAAAATCGCTCAGATGGCTTGCTGTATTATTAATAATGCTGGAAATGCTGTTAGCAATGCTGTTGAACACATTAAAACCACCAGAAATAGATTCCATTTCGCCAATAGTTAATTCTTTCATTGGTATTCCTTGTTAAGTTTGATTAATTTTTATTAGTGGGTCTCTTACCCACGGAAGAAATACTAACACTCTTAAATTATGTTAATCCAGAGTATTAATATGTGAAATATTCAATTTCATACAAATTTAATAAAATGAAGTTTTCTTCAGAGATAACGGCGTAAGCCATGAGTATGAATTTTTTATTCGGCACATCTGGCTTTAATGTGAAATTGCATGAGGGCCTTATAAAGAAAAGTGCGCTGAAAGTGGTTGCAGGGGGGAGTAATAAGACGGACTGCTTTTTTCATTGAAAACTTTAATATTGTTCAATAGAGATGCTATATGAACCGGGAGGGACAATATTCATGGCAAAAGACCGCCTGTTTGCGCGGAGGAGGGGAGGACAAGAGAACATCGCCCTGGCACCATACCCCACGTTAATATGTTAATTTTCGATTTCACATTCGCCCGCCAGGAATGACGGAAGCACAGCCCACTGAGTAAACGAGGGCTTAACTATGCCTTGTTAACCCGAGCCTTCGAAGAAACAATAAGTTCGGGGTCTGTCCCTTCTGCTATGTTGCGTACAATAAATTAATTTATCATATATATTCAGCTAAACCACTCGGCGCCGTTCGGGGTAGCGCGGCGGCAGGATTCATATCTCAAAGATACCATTGCCGACGGCAGTGGGCAAACCGTGCTTAACGATGATTCGTTAAACAACAGAATCATTAGCCGATATATAGCACTCATTTTATTGACAGTACCGGCGTTAAAACTAATTCTATTTCATCTAAATAAACGATGGCTGCAGGATAATGAATTGCTGCTGATGAATCTGATGCGGCTATTTGTCGAAATGAACTGGCAGTACTGCGTGACTATTATCGCATCAGTATGGCTAAACGCGTTCCGGCAGTAAGCGGAGAAAGGCATGTACGGGGGGCGTCTTTGATCGAGGACGCTGAAGCGGAATTTAGCCAGGGGCAGAGAAAGCGTTGAGAGGGTTGAGGGCACAATCTCAGAATAATAGAGTGGGGAGAATGATTTACAACCATCGGCGATGCGAGATTAACAGGGGGAAATAAGTAATGGCGTATCGTGCGATACGCCATTGAGAGACACTATCTGACCATGGTCAGCAGGTTGTGTGAATCCGGCACCATAAAGTCGACGGACATCATCACCGACAGCGCGGTAATGGCTACGATGGAAAAGACGAACAGCTTACGCGCCCAGACTTTATCATCCGCCACTTTATAACCGCGCAGCGCCATTCCGAGCCACCAGACGCTCACCGCCGCAGCGACAACCAGATATTTATATCCAGCGTAGCCGCCCAGGGAGAGCATCAGCGTGGCAACGGCGAAAGCGATGATGTAAACGGTGATATGGTTTTTCGCCACCGAAATGCCTTTCACTACCGGCAGTACCGGAATGTTCGCTGCCTGATAATCCTTGAAGCGGAAAATCGCGATAGCGTAAGAGTGAGGCATCTGCCACAGGCTGAAAATCGCCAGCAGAATCGCGGCACCGCTGTCAAAATCACCGGTAACCGCGCAGTAGCCAATCACCGGCGGCGCAGCGCCGGAGAGAGAACCAATCAGAGTGCCGTAGACGGAGTGGCGCTTCATGTACAGGCTGTAAACGCCGACATAAACCACGAACCCCATCACCCCCAGCCAGCAGGCCAGGGGATTCGCGCCAAACCACAGGAGCATGAAGCCAGCAATACCCAGCAGGGTGGCGTATACCAGCGAAGCTTCTGGCGAGATCAGCCCTTTGACCAGCACCCGGTTTTTCGTCCGTTCCATCTTACGATCGATATCACGGTCGATATAGTTGTTGAAAACACAACCCGAGGCGACCACCAGGGATACTCCGAGGAGCGTCCAGATAAAAAGCGGATAGTCGATGTGGCCCTTGGAGGCCAGCAGGAAACCGCCAATCACGGAGATCAGGTTGCCAAAAATAATGCCTGGTTTCGTTACTTGCAGGTATTGCTTAAACATACTCGCCGCTCTTAGTGCATCATCATGTTGTAGTTCAGGTTCCACATAATCCAGATGGAGCCGACAACTACGATAGCAATGATGATTACGGTGAAGATAAATGCGGTCAGGTTCCAACCTTCGTCCGATTTACTGTTCATGTGCAGGAAGTACACGAGGTGTACCACAATCTGCACAACCGCAGTGACCAGGATGGTTCCCAGAATAGCCGCATGCGATGCAGATCCACTCATCACCATTGCAAACGGGATAACCGTCAGAATGATCGACAGGATGAAACCTGTCATGTAGCTCTTCACGCTGCCGTGAGAAGCGCCGCTATGATCGGTAGAATGACTCATTACATCGCCCCCATCAGATATACAACAGAGAACACGCAGATCCACACGACGTCCAGGAAGTGCCAGAACAGGCTCAGGCACATGATACGGGTGCGGTTAGTGCTGGTCAGGCCGCGACGAGAAACCTGAACCATCAGCACCGCCATCCAGATCAGACCTGAAGTCACGTGCAGACCGTGGGTGCCGACCAGCGCGAAGAACGCTGACAGGAAGCCGCTGCGATCCGGGCCCATACCTTCAACAATCAGGTGATGGAATTCATAGAGTTCCATCGCGATGAACCCTGCCCCGAAGAGGAAGGTCAGCGCCAGCCAGGAAACCACCTGGCTCTTGTTGTTTTTGTACATGGCGATAGCCGCCATGCCGTAGGTGATGGAGCTGAACAGCAGCAGCGCGGTTTCAACCAGAACGAACGGCAGTTCAAAAATATCTTTACCGGTCGGACCGCCCGCCGTGCCGTTCACCAGAACGGCATAGGTAGCGAACAGAGTGGCGAAGATAATGCAGTCGCTCATCAGGTAGATCCAGAAACCGAATACCTTCATCGGTCCTGTATCATGGTGCCCGTGTTCGTGCGCGTGGGCGTTATGCGCAAGAGTATCAGTTGCCATTTTTCAGCCCTGCTTTGTTAATCTCATCGAAATGCTGATTTTCCAGTTTTTCGACTACTGCAACCGGCACGTAGTAATCCACGTCCTCGTCAAAGCTCTTAATAATCCAGGTCACCAGGATACCGACGAAGCTTGCAATCGCCATCCACCAGATATGCCAGATCATTGCGAAACCAAAAACCGTTGCGAAAGCAGCAATCACGATGCCCGCGCCGCTGTTTTTCGGCATATGAATCTCTTCATAGCCAGCCGGTTTCTTATACGCGTCGCCTTTTTCTTTCATTTCCCAGAACGCGTCACGCTCGTGAACGACAGGAACGATAGCAAAGTTGTAGAACGGCGGAGGAGAAGAGGTTGCCCACTCCAGCGTACGGCCGCCCCACGGGTCGCCGGTCAGGTCACGGTTCTGCTCGCGATCGCGGATAGACACGTAGAACTGAATCAGCTGGCAGAGAATACCGCAAGCGATCAGCGCCGCACCGCAGGCTGCAACAACCAGCATCGGGTGGAACTGCGGGTCAATCTGCTGGCTCAGGCGACGGGTCATGCCCATGAAGCCCAGTACGTACAGCGGCATAAACGCGACGAAGAAACCGATGATCCAGAACCAGAAAGCGCGTTTGCCCCAGGTTTCGTTCAGGGTGAAGCCAAAGGCTTTCGGCCACCAGTAGGTCAGACCTGCGAAGCAACCGAACACCACGCCGCCGATGATGACGTTATGGAAGTGCGCGATCAGGAACAGGCTGTTGTGCAGCACGAAGTCTGCGCCCGGTACCGCCAGCAGTACGCCGGTCATACCCCCTACGGAGAAGGTTACGATAAAGCCAATCGTCCACAGCATTGCTGAGTTGAAGACGATACGGCCCTGGTACATGGTAAACAGCCAGTTGAAGATCTTAACCCCGGTCGGGATAGCGATGATCATGGTCGTAATACCGAAGAAGGCGTTTACGTTCGCGCCCGCACCCATAGTAAAGAAGTGGTGCAGCCAAACGATGAACGACAGAACGGTAATACACACTGTTGCCCATACCAGCGAGGTATAGCCAAACAGACGCTTACGTGAGAAGGTTGCGGCGATTTCGGAGAAGACACCGAATACCGGCAGAACCAGAATGTACACTTCCGGGTGACCCCAGGCCCAAATCAGGTTGATGTACATCATCATGTTGCCACCCATATCGTTGGTAAAGAAATGGGTGCCCAGGTAGCGGTCCAGGGTCAGCAGCGCGACGGTGACGGTCAGAATTGGGAAGGAGGCGATAATCAGGATGTTGGCGCACAGAGATGCCCAGCTAAACACCGGCATCTTGAACATGGTCATGCCAGGGGCACGCATCTTGATAATCGTTACGAAGAAGTTAATACCGGTGAGCGTTGTACCAATACCGGATAGCTGGAGAGCCCAGATCCAGTAATCGACCCCGACGCCCGGACTGTACTCAATTCCCGAGAGCGGCGGATAGGCCAGCCAACCGGTCTGCGCGAATTCACCGACGCCCAGAGAGAGGTTAACCAGAATCACGCCCACAACGGTGAACCAGAAGCTCAGGTTGTTAAGGAATGGGAAGGCAACGTCGCGCGCGCCGATCTGCAGCGGAACCACCAGGTTCATCAGACCGATAACAAACGGCATCGCTACGAAGAAGATCATGATAACGCCGTGGGCGGTAAAGATCTGATCGTAGTGGTGAGGCGGCAGGAAGCCTGCTTCCCCGGCCGAGGCCAGCACCTGCTGGCTACGCATCATAACGGCGTCAGCGAAGCCACGCAGCAACATGACGATTGCTACGATAACGTACATGATACCGAGACGTTTGTGGTCAACCGAAGTCAGCCACTCATTCCAAAGGTAGGACCACTTACCGAAGTAAGTGATGGCCGCCAGAAGCGCCAGTCCCCCAATGATAATTGCAGCCACCGTAACCACAATAATGGGTTCATGGTAGGGCACTGCATCCAGTGTAAGTTTTCCGAACATCGTTTTCTTCCTCGGCCCCTTAGTGAGCGGTTTCCGCGTGGCTCATGTCCATGCCTTCCATTCCTTCGTGCGCAGCGTGCTCGCCCTCAGGTTGGGTCATATCCATGCTCTTACCGTGAGACATAAATTTGTTAACAACATCTTTAAACAAATCTGGTTTCACGTTAGAGAAGTATTCCACTTTGTTGTATTCGCTAGGCGCAGCCAGTTTGTCGAACGTTTCCATGGAGTCCATGGCGTTCGCAGACTGTTTGGCTTTCGCTACCCACTGATCGAAGGTTGCACGATCCGGCGTGGCGATAGCTTTGAACTTCATTCCTGAGAAGCCCGGGCCGCTATAGCTGGCGGAGATACCGTCGTAAGTACCAGCTTCGTTCGCGATGAGGTGCAGCTGAGTCTGCATCCCGGCCATTGCGTAAATCTGGCTACCTAAACGTGGGATAAAGAACGAGTTCATCACGGAGTTGGAGGTCACTTTGAAGTGTACCGGTACGTTCGCCGGGAAGGCGATTTCGTTGACGGTAGCAATACCTTGTTCCGGATAGATGAAGAACCATTTCCAGTCCATCGAAACGACTTCGATAGTGATAGGTTTTTCATCGTGAGCAAGCGGTTTGCTCGGCTCTAATGCGTGAGTGGTTTTCCAGGTCAGAACGGCCAGGAACAGGATGATCAGGATAGGAACCGTCCAGACCACAGCTTCCACTTTGTTGGAGTGTGACCAGTTCGGGCTATACTTCGCATCTTTATTGCTCGCACGATACTTCCAGGCAAATCCTACTGCCATCAAGACGGCTGGAATAACGACGATCATCATCAGGCCGAAGGCCGTCAGAATCAGAGAGCGTTGCTCCAGTCCAATCTGTCCTTTTGGGTCGAGGAGTGCAGAATCACAACCACTGAGTAATACAGTGCCTGCGATTAATGACATCCATCCCAAACTTTTATTGTATTTCCTAAGTCTCATTGAACGACCTCAATTCCACGGAATCTGGTGGCGCTTAAAGTGTACGGGCATTTTACGGGAAGGTTGCATTACTGTAAACATAGTTGGAGCTGTGTCTGCTCTATGTTAGCGGCTTCTGCTTGCCCTGTCACATATGTTACGGAGTGTGACATTATCGCTTGCAAACCTTGATTTAGGCGGGATTGATAACGAAAGGGATAAGAACGAAAGGCTTTATAAGAGAATGAGCATAACTACCCGCAAAACAACACAAATAATTAACAATTAATTATCAAATAAAAGACATCATAAAAGCGGAAAATAAAACCTGCAGAGCTGAATCGGTTAAATTATTTAAAGATTCGCATGAAAATTGTCAATAATTTCCAGAAATCTAAAACGCACAAAACAACAAATCGGCTACGATGAATATAAAATCGTTAATAAGACGTTATAATTACGTTTAGTAATTACAACGTCCTCGTACGTTTCGGCGCTGATTTAAATCAGCTCGGTTTTACGTAATGCCAGATAGTCAAGGAAGGCGCCGAGTAAAATACCCGCGACGGCGGTGAGTACGGCGATCTCAAGCAGGCCGGCAAGGAAGGAGAAGTTGGTGTAATCCAGCGCGTTGAGCGCCAGCAGCAGCAGCCACACCGCCAGCATCAGGCAGCCAACCGCCAGAATAATTAATGCCAGCCCGTAGGTCTGCGGAAAGCGCGTGCGCGGCATAAAGCTTTCTGAACGCTGGGTGTGTTCCAGCGTACGCCGGCAAATTAACAGCAGCAAAATCCCCGGCACCGCGGCGACGACGGAAAAGAGATAGAAGGTAGGCCAGCCGTGGGCTTCGACAAACCAGCCGGCGATAGGCCCAACGTACACGCGCCCAACGGCAGAGAGCGCTGAGAGCAGGGCAAACTGGGTGGCTGAAAACGATTTATTGCACAGCGTCATCAGCAGCGCGACGAACGCCGCGGTGCCCATCCCGCCGCACAGATTTTCGAAAAACACCGCCGTCGCCATGGAGAAAAGGTGTTTATCGGTAATTGAGAGCAGCCAGTATCCGGCGTTGGATACCCCCTGCAGCAGGCCGAAAATCAGCAGCGCGCGGAACAACGTCAGGCGCTGCATGAGCACGCCGCCGTAAAGCGCGCCGACAATCGTGGCAAACAGGCCGAGCGTTTTATTCACCATTCCCACTTCACCCGCATCGAAACCAACGCCGCGAATCAGAAACGTGGTGGTCAGGCTCATGGCAAACGCGTCGCCAAGCTTATAAAGGACGATCAGCAGGAGAATGAGCCAGGCGTTATTCCGGCCGAAGAAGTCGCGCAGCGGTGCGGCAACGGCCTGCTCCAGCGTCTTCGGCACCGGAATGACGTCGCTGGGTTCCGGCGCCAGCAGCGTGGCGATAATGCAGGGGATCAGCAGCGCGGCCATCAGCCAGTACATCCCTTGCCAACCCAGCCAGCGATCGGCCAGCCAGAGCGCCAGCCCGCCGGAGACCAGCATCCCCAGACGATAGCCCAGCACGCTGATTGCCGCTCCGGTGCCTCGCTCTTCCGCGGCCAGCACGTCAGTTTTCCACGCGTCAAACACGATATCCTGAGAGGCGGAACAAAAGGCGATGACCACCGCCAGCGCCGCCATCCAGCGCAGCTGCGTGGACGGTTCAAGGAAACCCATCGCCGCAATGGCAATAAGGAGCAGAAACTGGGTCGCCAGCAGCCAGCCGCGACGACGGCCGAGAAACGGCGGCGTATAGCGGTCCATCACAGGCGACCAGAGGAACTTAAAGACGTAGGCCTGGCCGACGAGCGAGAAAAAACCGATAGTTTTCAGATCGATGTTTTCAACGGTCATCCACGCCTGCAGCGTGCCGGAGGTGAGGGCGAGCGGTAATCCTGAGGCAAAACCGAGGATCAGCAGGATAGCTGATTTTGGCTGCGTGAAAATGCGTAAGTAATGATTAGACATAGCATGTCGTGCAGACCCGGCGCGAGGCCGGGTCTGCGACTTAAATTAACGCGCGTTTTGCTTGATGAAATCGTGAATGCTGGTGTCCTGCGCCATATCGCTAATGGTATCGGTCATGACGCTATTAACCGCATCGGCGATATTTTTGTTCGAGGCCTGGAAGGCGCCTTCAACAGAGTAGCTGGCACGATAGTTTTTCGTCATCTTATTGCCGTTGGCGGCAGTGGCAACGATCGCAATGTCGGCTTTGGTCGCAATGTTGTAACGCACGTTGCCCTGAGAAACGTCGGCGTACAGTTTATTCACGATGATTTGCAGATCCACGGCGCCGTTCGGGCCAATCATATAGCCACGCGAGGTCATCTGTTTCTCGAGCACTTCCTGCAACAGGAAGCGCAGGTCGCGAGAGGCGGTGAGCGTAACCTGTTGGTTATCGCGGGTGACTTTCGCCAGCGCCTGATCCGGACGCTGATCGGCGCCGTTAATGCTGACGGTCACGCCCATCAGGCTGGGATCCTGCTGCGGCAGGGTGATTTTCGGTGAAACATCAATGGTGGTCGGCGGAGTGGCGCATCCGGCCAGCATAAACAGCGCGACCAAAGGAAAAAGAATTTTCTTAAACATGTTCAGGGTCTCAACGCATGGTGGAGTGGTAATGAGGAAAATTCCCGCCATCATAACATCGCCAACGGCAAGGGGAAGTGGCAACGCATGTAAATTCATCGCCTTGTGCGTTTTCTGTCCTGACTGCATCTCTTATCGCCACGCAGGCAGGGCTTTCAGGACACCGAACCACTAAAGCCGATACTTTTGCATGAAAATATCAGAGGAATGCTAATTTTTTGTTGTTTTCGCCCAATGGAAGCGGTAAAAGCGGCTAACATTTAAAGGGAATGGCGGCAATACAGCGTTGTCGGAGGAGAAAATTCATGATGATACGTGAACAGATCGAAGCAAAACTTAGGGCAGCGTTCGACCCGGTGTATCTTGAAGTCGTGGATGAAAGCTATCGCCACAACGTTCCTGCGGGCTCTGAAAGTCATTTTAAAGTGGTGTTGGTGAGCGATCGCTTCCTTGGCGAGCGTTTTCTTAATCGTCACCGTATGATTTACGGAACGTTGACTGAGGAACTATCAAGCACCGTGCACGCTCTGGCGTTGCATACCTATACAATCAAAGAGTGGGAAGGGCTACAGGATACCGTCTTTGCTTCTCCTCCTTGTCGCGGGGCTGGAAGTATCGCGTAGAAATCGCATTTGCAACCGCTGGAGCTTTTCCAGTATGTTGCGTGAAGATTTATGAGAAAACGGCCTGCGGGCCGTTTTGTTTTGCCTGAAAAATGTGCAATTCACGCATATTTACAGGCAAATTTGCTCGGGAAATGTGAAAAAAGCCGCAGCAGTGGGCGACAACCGTTCTCGACTCACAAAAGTGATGCCGCTATAATGCCGCGTCTTTTATTATGAATGTCTTCGGGATGATTCTGACGACAGGGAATGTGTTTCTGATTTGAAGAGGGCATCCCGGTTCTGCGAAGCAACCTGTTCGCGCTTCCAGAGTTGACCGAGCACTGTGATTTTTTTGAGGTAACAAGATGCAAGTTTCAGTTGAAACCACTCAGGGCCTTGGGCGCCGTGTAACGATTACTATCGCCGCTGACAGCATCGAGAATGCTGTCAAAAGCGAGCTGGTCAACGTAGCGAAAAAAGTTCGCATTGACGGCTTCCGTAAAGGCAAAGTGCCGATGAATGTTGTTGCTCAGCGTTATGGCGCATCTGTTCGCCAGGACGTGCTGGGTGACCTGATGAGCCGTAACTTCGTTGACGCGATCATCAAAGAAAAAATTAATCCGGCCGGCGCGCCGAACTACGTTCCGGGCGAATACAAGCTGGGTGAAGACTTCACCTACGCGGTAGAGTTCGAAGTTTATCCGGAAGTTGAACTGCAGGGTCTGGAAGCGATCGAAGTTGAAAAACCGGTTGTTGAAGTGACCGATGCTGACGTTGACACCATGCTGGATACTCTGCGCAAGCAGCAGGCGAACTGGAAAGACAAAGACGGCGCTGTTGATGCAGAAGATCGCGTTACCGTTGATTTCACCGGTTCCGTTGACGGCGAAGAGTTCGAAGGCGGCAAAGCCTCTGACTTCGTACTGGCGATGGGCCAGGGCCGTATGATCCCGGGCTTTGAAGACGGTATCAAAGGTCACAAGGCTGGCGAAGAGTTCACCATCGACGTGACCTTCCCGGAAGAGTACCACGCTGAAAACCTGAAAGGTAAAGCAGCTAAGTTCGTTATCAACCTGAAGAAAGTTGAAGAACGTGAACTGCCAGAGCTGACTGAAGAGTTCATCAAACGTTTCGGCGTTGAAGATGGTTCCGTAGCCGGGCTGCGCGCTGAAGTGCGTAAAAACATGGAGCGCGAGCTGAAAGGCGCCGTGCGTAACCGCGTTAAATCTCAGGCTATCGAAGGTCTGGTTAAAGCTAACGATATCGACGTTCCGGCTGCGCTGATCGACAGCGAAATCGACGTTCTGCGTCGTCAGGCTGCTCAGCGTTTCGGCGGTAACGAGAAACAGGCTCTGGAGCTGCCGCGTGAGCTGTTCGAAGAGCAGGCTAAACGCCGCGTTGTTGTTGGCCTGCTGCTGGGCGAAGTGATTCGTACCAACGAGCTGAAAGCTGACGAAGATCGCGTTAAAGGCCTGATCGAAGAGATGGCTTCCGCTTACGAAGATCCGAAAGAAGTGGTTGAGTTCTACAGCAAAAACAAAGAGCTGATGGACAACATGCGCAACGTCGCGCTGGAAGAGCAGGCCGTTGAAGCCGTGCTGGCGAAAGCTAAAGTGTCTGAAAAAGCCACTTCCTTCAGCGAACTGATGAACCAGCAGGCGTAATTTCGCCCCAAGGTTTAAGGTTTGAGCAAAAACCCGTTGCCGAAAGGCTGCGGGTTTTTTATTGCAATGATAGCCTTAGGATGAGTGCGAAAAGGCGATTTCAGTGATAGCGTTACGACAAAAGATTGTTATGCTTGAATTATGGCGACGTCATCCCCATAACCGGGAGACGTAACTGCATTGGCATAATCATGCGCCGTAATGAAGCGTGCATCTATGCACTTCTGCCCGACGGCAGAAATTCTGGCTGATAATCCGTCCGTAAGGTTACAATCAGTGCAGCGGTTTTTTTCAAATTAATCCAGGAGACGGAAATGTCATACAGTGGCGAACGAGACAACTTTGCACCCCATATGGCCCTGGTGCCGATGGTCATTGAACAGACCTCACGCGGCGAACGTTCATTTGATATTTACTCCCGTCTGCTCAAGGAGCGCGTCATTTTTCTGACCGGCCAGGTAGAAGACCACATGGCTAACCTGATCGTGGCGCAGATGCTGTTTCTGGAAGCGGAAAACCCGGAAAAAGATATCTATCTGTACATTAACTCTCCGGGCGGGGTGATTACCGCCGGGATGTCTATCTATGACACCATGCAGTTCATCAAGCCTGACGTGAGCACCATTTGTATGGGCCAGGCGGCCTCAATGGGCGCGTTCCTGCTGACCGCCGGGGCGAAAGGCAAGCGTTTCTGCCTGCCGAACTCCCGCGTGATGATTCACCAGCCGCTGGGCGGCTACCAGGGCCAGGCGACGGATATCGAAATCCACGCCCGCGAAATCCTGAAAGTGAAAGGTCGCATGAATGAACTGATGGCGCATCATACGGGTCAATCCCTTGAGCAGATCGAGCGCGATACCGAGCGCGATCGCTTCCTGTCTGCCTCAGAAGCAGTGGAATACGGCCTCGTTGACTCTATTTTGACTCATCGTAATTGATGCCCCAGGCGCAAGGGTGCCGCTATACTTGTTTGAAAGAGGGCGGCACAACGCTTCACAGCGGTTTGCGCCTGAGAATGGCATTTGCGTCGTCGTGTGCGGCACAAAGAACTTAATAAGAGGTTTGGACTCATGACAGATAAACGCAAAGATGGTTCGGGCAAACTGTTGTACTGCTCTTTTTGCGGCAAAAGCCAGCATGAAGTGCGTAAGCTAATCGCCGGGCCATCCGTGTATATCTGCGACGAATGCGTTGATTTATGTAACGACATCATTCGCGAAGAAATTAAAGAAGTCGCGCCGCATCGCGAGCGCAGCGCGCTGCCGACGCCGCACGAAATTCGCCACCATCTGGACGATTACGTTATCGGCCAGGAGCCGGCGAAAAAAGTGCTGGCGGTGGCGGTATACAATCACTACAAACGTCTGCGCAATGGCGACACCAGCAACGGCGTTGAACTGGGCAAAAGTAACATTCTGCTGATCGGGCCGACCGGTTCCGGTAAAACGCTGCTGGCGGAAACGCTCGCGCGCCTGCTGGATGTGCCTTTCACCATGGCGGATGCCACCACCCTGACCGAAGCCGGCTACGTGGGTGAAGACGTTGAGAACATCATCCAGAAGCTGCTGCAGAAGTGCGACTACGACGTACAGAAAGCCCAGCGCGGTATCGTCTACATTGATGAAATCGACAAAATTTCCCGTAAATCGGATAACCCGTCGATCACTCGCGATGTTTCCGGCGAAGGCGTGCAGCAGGCGCTGCTGAAGCTTATTGAAGGTACCGTTGCCGCGGTTCCGCCGCAGGGCGGGCGTAAGCATCCGCAGCAGGAGTTCCTGCAGGTTGATACCTCTAAGATCCTGTTCATCTGCGGCGGCGCCTTTGCCGGTCTGGATAAGGTCATTTCCCACCGTGTTGAAACCGGTTCAGGTATTGGTTTCGGCGCGACGGTCAAGGCGAAGTCTGACAAAGCCAGCGAAGGCGAGCTGCTGTCTCAGGTTGAGCCGGAAGATCTGATCAAGTTTGGCCTGATTCCTGAGTTCATCGGTCGTCTGCCGGTTGTGGCGACCCTGAGCGAGCTGAGCGAAGAAGCGCTGATTCAGATCCTCAAAGAGCCGAAAAACGCCCTGACCAAGCAGTATCAGGCGCTGTTCAGCCTGGAAGGCGCTGAGCTGGAATTCCGCGACGAAGCGCTGGACGCTATCGCTAAGAAAGCGATGGCGCGTAAAACCGGGGCTCGCGGTCTGCGTTCTATCGTTGAAGCCGCGCTGCTTGATACCATGTACGATCTTCCGTCAATGGAAGACGTGGAAAAAGTGGTCATCGACGCTTCGGTTATCGATGGCCAGAGCAAGCCGCTGCTGATTTACGGCAAACCGGAAGCGCAGCAGGCATCTGGTGAATAATTAACCATTTTGCTCAAGCAGTTAACAAAAAGGGGGGATTTTATCTCCCCTTTTATTTTTCCTGCATTCCCGCCGTTGAATGTATGGAATACATCCCCATATACTGGTTTACATATTAACGGCGACGCGTCGTTGAGTTGCGTCGTCGGCTACCTGGCGGACTTTAAACTAAGAGAGAGCTCTATGAATCCTGAGCGTTCTGAACGCATTGAAATCCCCGTATTGCCGTTGCGCGATGTGGTGGTTTATCCGCACATGGTCATACCCCTGTTTGTAGGGCGGGAAAAATCTATCCGTTGCCTCGAAGCAGCCATGGATCATGATAAAAAAATCATGCTGGTTGCGCAGAAAGAAGCCTCGACGGATGAGCCGGGTGTAAACGATCTTTTCACCGTCGGGACCGTGGCGTCTATTTTGCAAATGCTGAAGCTACCGGACGGTACTGTCAAAGTGCTGGTCGAAGGTTTGCAGCGCGCGCGCATCTCTGCGCTGTCTGATAATGGCGAGCATTTTTCGGCGAAGGCTGAATATCTTGAATCGCCGGCCATTGACGAACGCGAGCAGGAAGTGCTGGTTCGTACGGCCATCAGCCAGTTTGAAGGCTACATCAAGCTGAACAAGAAAATCCCACCGGAAGTGCTGACGTCGCTGAATAGCATTGACGATCCGGCGCGCCTGGCGGATACCATCGCTGCGCATATGCCGCTGAAGCTGGCGGACAAACAGTCCGTGCTGGAGATGTCCGACGTTAACGAACGTCTGGAATATCTGATGGCGATGATGGAGTCGGAAATCGATCTGCTGCAGGTTGAGAAGCGCATTCGCAACCGCGTGAAAAAACAGATGGAGAAATCTCAGCGCGAGTACTATCTGAATGAGCAAATGAAAGCCATTCAAAAAGAGCTCGGCGAGATGGACGACGCCCCGGACGAGAACGAAGCGCTGAAGCGTAAGATCGACGCGGCGAAAATGCCGAAAGAGGCAAAAGAGAAAACCGAAGCGGAACTGCAGAAGCTGAAAATGATGTCCCCGATGTCGGCGGAAGCGACCGTCGTTCGCGGCTACATCGACTGGATGGTGCAGGTACCGTGGAACGCCCGCAGCAAGGTCAAAAAAGACCTGCGTCAGGCTCAGGAGATCCTCGACACCGACCACTACGGCCTCGAGCGCGTGAAGGATCGTATTCTTGAGTACCTCGCGGTGCAGAGCCGTGTTAACAAGCTCAAAGGGCCGATCCTGTGCCTGGTTGGGCCTCCGGGGGTCGGTAAAACCTCTCTCGGCCAGTCCATCGCCAAAGCCACCGGACGTAAGTACGTGCGTATGGCGCTGGGCGGCGTGCGCGATGAAGCGGAAATCCGCGGTCACCGTCGTACCTATATTGGCTCAATGCCGGGCAAACTGATCCAGAAAATGGCCAAAGTGGGCGTTAAAAACCCGCTGTTCTTACTGGATGAGATCGACAAGATGTCTTCGGACATGCGCGGCGATCCGGCCTCGGCGCTGCTGGAGGTGTTGGATCCGGAACAGAACGTGGCCTTTAACGATCACTATCTGGAAGTGGATTACGATCTCAGCGACGTGATGTTTGTCGCGACCTCCAACTCCATGAACATTCCGGCGCCGCTGCTGGATCGTATGGAAGTGATCCGTCTCTCCGGCTACACCGAAGATGAGAAGCTGAACATCGCCAAACGCCACCTGCTGTCAAAACAGATTGAGCGTAACGCGCTCAAAAAAGGCGAGCTGACGGTGGATGACAGCGCAATTATCGGCATTATCCGCTACTACACGCGTGAAGCGGGCGTGCGTGGTCTGGAGCGCGAAATCTCGAAACTGTGCCGTAAGGCGGTAAAACAGCTGCTGCTGGATAAATCGCTGAAGCACATCGAGATTAACGGCGACAACCTGCATGACTTCCTTGGCGTGCAGCGCTATGACTATGGCCGGGCGGATAGCGAAAACCGCTTGGGTCAGGTGACGGGTCTGGCATGGACGGAAGTGGGCGGCGATCTGCTGACCATTGAAACCGCCTGCGTTCCGGGTAAAGGTAAGCTGACCTATACCGGTTCACTGGGTGAGGTGATGCAGGAGTCCATCCAGGCTGCGCTGACCGTGGTGCGTTCGCGTGCGGATAAGCTGGGTATCAACTCAGACTTTTACGAAAAACGCGATATTCACGTGCACGTACCGGAAGGCGCTACGCCGAAAGATGGCCCAAGCGCAGGTATCGCGATGTGTACCGCGCTGGTTTCCTGTCTGACGGGCAATCCGGTGCGCGCCGATGTGGCGATGACCGGGGAAATTACCCTCCGTGGCCAGGTGTTGCCAATCGGTGGTCTGAAGGAAAAACTGCTGGCCGCGCACCGCGGCGGCATTAAGACTGTTCTGATTCCTGATGAAAACAAACGTGACCTTGAAGAAATTCCAGATAACGTTATCGCCGATTTAGATATCCATCCGGTGAAACGAATCGAGGAAGTTCTGGCACTTGCACTGCAGAACGAGCCGTTTGGTATGGAAGTCGTCACGGCAAAATAGTGATTTCGCGCAAATTGCGCTAAGAAAAATAGGGCTGGTAAGTAAATTCGTACTTGCCAGCCTTTTTTTGTGTAGCTAACTTAGATCGCTGGCAGGGGGGTCAATTACAACTCTGTTGTAAGGGCATGACAGTCCTGATATAACTGCTGCGCGGTCGCGCCACGAAGGATTCTGGTGCGATATAAATTATAAAGAGAGGAAGAGAACAGTGAATAAATCTCAACTGATTGACAAAATTGCTGCCGGTGCGGACATTTCTAAAGCCGCAGCTGGACGTGCGTTAGATGCTTTAATCGCTTCTGTTACTGAATCTCTGCAGGCTGGGGATGACGTTGCGCTGGTAGGGTTTGGTACTTTTGCTGTTAAAGAGCGCGCTGCCCGTACCGGTCGCAATCCGCAAACAGGCAAAGAAATCACCATTGCTGCTGCTAAAGTACCGGGTTTCCGTGCAGGTAAAGCGCTGAAAGACGCGGTAAACTGATCGACTTCCCCACTGGGGTCTGTGACGAAGTACAAGGGCGCATCGTAAGATGTGCCTTTTTTATTTGCCAGAATGAGACTTAATGTGACTTTATACGCACTTGTGGGCTGACAATCACCCCGTTTTCTTGTCAAAATACGTCCTCACGCGCGGCGGCCATCACATGCTATGCTGCGCGAGCTAAAGTCATCTACAGCGGAGCGTTGTTACACCATGATGGACAACCTACGCACGGCCGCCAACAGCGTCGTGCTCAAGATTATTTTCGGTATCATTATCGTCTCGTTCATTTTGACCGGGGTGAGTGGTTACCTGATTGGCGGTGGTAACAACTATGCCGCAAAAGTTAATGACCAGGAGATTGGTCGCGCACAGTTTGAAAATGCCGTTGCCAGCGAGCGTAATCGCATGCAGCAGCAGCTTGGCGACCAGTTCTCAGAACTGGCGGCCAATGAAAATTACATGAAGACCATGCGTCAGCAGGTGCTGAACCGTCTGATTGACGAGGCGCTGCTCGATCAGTATGCCCGTGAGCTGGGTCTCAACATCAGCGACGACCAGGTGAAGCAGGCTATCTTCCAGACCCAGGCTTTCCAGGCGGATGGCAAATTTGATAACGAGCGCTTCAGCCGTATTGTTAATCAGATGGGGATGACGACGGATCAGTACGCGCAGGCGCTTCGTAATCAGCTGACGACTCAGCAGCTGATCAACGCCGTAGCCGGTACCGACTTTATGCTGCCGGGCGAATCCGACCAGCTGGCGGCGCTGGTTTCTCAACAGCGCGTCGTCCGTGAAGCCACTCTCGACGTGAACGCGCTGGCGGCGAAGCAAACCGCAACCGACGATGAAATCAACGCGTTCTACCAGCAGAACCAGGCGCGTTTTATGGCGCCTGAGCAGTTCCGCGTCAGCTACATCAAGCTGGACGCTGCCAGCATGCAGGAAAACGTCTCTGACGAAGAAATTCAGTCATGGTACGACCAGCATCAGGATCAGTTCACTCAGCCGCAGCGTAACCGCTACAGCATCATCCAGACCAAAACCGAAGCGGATGCGCAGGCGGTGCTTGATGAGCTGAAGAAAGGCGCTGACTTCGCCACGCTGGCCAAAGAAAAATCAACCGATATTATCTCTGCCCGCAGCGGCGGTGATATGGGGTGGCTGGAAGATGCGGCGACCGTGCCAGAGCTGAAAGAGGCCGGTCTGAAAGAAAAAGGCCAGCTTTCTGGCGTAATTAAATCCTCTGTTGGGTTCCTGGTTGCCCGTCTGGACGATGTTCAGGCAGCACAGGTTAAACCGCTGGCTGAGGTTCGCGACGATATTGCGGCGAAAGTGAAGCAGGAAAAAGCCCTGGATGCGTACTATGCCCTGCAGCAGAAAGTGAGCGACGCGGCGAGCAACGATAACGAGTCGCTGGCGGGCGCAGCCCAGGTTGCCGGTCTTAAAGTGGTTGAAACCGGCTGGTTTGGCCGCGACAGCCTGCCGCAAGAGCTGAATTTCAAGCCGGTCTCTGAAGCTATCTTCAACGGCGGCCTCGTGGGCGAAAACGGCACGCCGGGCAGCAACTCCGATATCATCACCGTCGACGGCGATCGTGCGTTTGTTCTGCGCATCAGCGAGCATAAACCGGAAGCGGTGAAACCGCTGGCGGATGTAAAAGCGCAGGTGAGCGATATTGTTAAGCACACGAAAGCGGAACAGCAGGCGAAGCTGGATGCCGACAAGCTGCTGACGGCCCTGAAAGAGGGCAAAGGCGATGAAGCGATGAAAGCCGCAGGCCTGAGCTTTGGTGCGCCGCAGACGCTGTCACGCACCGGTCAGGAAGCGCTGAGCCAGTCCGTCTTTGCACTTCCGCTGCCGCAGGCAGGTAAGCCAAGCTACGGCGTGGGCTCCGATCTGCAGGGCAACGTGGTGCTGCTGGCGCTGGACGAAGTGAAAGCGGGTACGATGCCGGAAGAGCAGAAAAAAGCGATGATTCAGGGGATCACCCAGAATAACGCCCAGATCGCTTTCGAAGCGCTGATGAGCAACCTGCGTAAAGCGGCGAAAATTAAGCTCGGCGACATTATCGATCAGCAACAATAATTACGTGCTGCTTCGCAAAAGCAAGTAACGTGATGTCATTCTCAAAGGCCGCTTTCGCGGCCTTTTCCATTTCTGCATTTTGCCTTTTGTACTCTTTTCCCTTCGTCGCTATCGTGACCTTGCTGTCTACAAACAAGGAGATAACAGCATGAAACGAGGAATGAAAACGCTTATTGCCGCCGTACTGGTTTGCGCGGCGGGGAGTCAGATAGCGCAGGCGGCGCCTTCTGCCGGCAAAGCGTCGGCGCCGGTAAAGGAAAGCGTGCAGTCGCCGCAGGCAAAAGCGCCGGATGCGTTAAATGCGCCGGATAGTGAAGGCACCAGGGTGAGTATCAATAACGCCAGCGCGGAAGAGCTGGCTAAGGCGCTGAATGGCGTCGGCCTGAAGAAAGCGCAGGCTATAGTGAGCTATCGCGAAGAGTACGGGCCATTTAAAACCGTTGACGATCTTAAGCAGGTGCCCGGAATGGGCAACTCGCTGGTAGAGAGAAATCTGTCACATCTGAAGCTGTAAATTTTCAGCGAAAGTTTGCACAGTCGTCATTATTTGCCAGACTGAAGAGGTCATGCCAGTGGTGTGACCTCTGACCTCAAAACAACAATTAAAGATAAGGCATTTGCGCTATGCAGACACAAATCAAAGTTCGCGGCTATCATCTGGATGTCTATCAGCACGTTAACAATGCGCGTTATCTGGAGTTTCTCGAAGAAGCGCGTTGGGATGGCCTGGAAAGCAGCCCGGCCTTCCACTGGATGACCGCTCGCAACATCGCCTTTGTGGTGGTCAATATCAATATCAACTACCGCCGACCGGCGGTACTGGGCGATGTGTTAACCGTCACCAGCAAGCTCGAACAGCTGAACGGAAAAAGCGGGACGCTAAGCCAGGTGGTCACCCTCAATCCTAACGGCGAAGTAGTCGCCGATGCGCTTATCACTTTTGTCTGTATCGATCTAAAAACGCAGAAAGCGCTGCCGCTTGAGGGCGAACTGCGGGAGAAGCTGGAGCAGCTTGAGCCTAGCTAACAGGCCAGCCGGAGGAGGATGTCCCGGAGGCGGTGCTGCGCACCTGTCCGGGCTACGTTTCCTCAGCTGTCTGCGATCCGGTAGCGCGGGCAGGCGCACAGAAAGTGGCAGAACTTCCCCGAAGGCGCTGCTGCGTATCTGACCGGGATATGCATCGTGAGCCGCCTGCGATCCCGCCACGCCGCCGGGAAGTAACTGGTTACTGGAGCCCGGTTTTCTGCTTCATCACCGTCATCACCCCAACCTTATCGCCCAGATACTGGCTCAGCCCGTTGGCGCGGAGGTTACAGGCGGCGCACTGCCCGCAGCCGTCGCCTTTAATACCGTTATAGCAGGTGAGGGTTTCATGGCGCACCAGGTCGAGCTGGCCCCAGTAATCGGCCAGGGCCCACGTTTCGGCTTTATTAAGCCACATTAGCGGCGTCTCAAAGCGAATATCTTTCGCCATACCGAGGCTGACGGCATGGTGCAGCGCTTTCACGAACTCGTCGCGGCAGTCCGGGTAGCCCGAAAAGTCGGTCTCGCAAACGCCGGTGATAATGGCTTCCGCCTTCACCTGATACGCGTAAATGGCCGTCAGGGTTAAAAACAGAATGTTGCGCCCGGGTACGAAGGTATTCGGAATGCCGCTGGCGTCCGGTTCATAATCCGGAACCGGAATGCTATCGCGGGTCAGGCTGCTGACCGCCAGTTCGTTAAGCAGGGTGACATCAAGGACTTTATGGGCCACGGCCCCCAGCTTTAGCGCCAGTTCGCGAGCAACGTCAATCTCCGCGCGATGACGTTGGCCATAATCAAAAGTGACGCAATGCACTTCATCATACTGTTGCAGAGCCTGCACCAGGCAGGTCGTCGAATCTTGTCCTCCGCTGAAGACAACTACGGCGCGTTTCATGGTAATTCCTGACAATCGAAGTGAGGCGCATATGGTAGCGCCTGATGAACGTGACCACCAGCCCCGTCACGGCGCAGAGGCCGGTAGCCAGGCGCTGGCGAAATCAAACCAGCCGCGCGCGTTTAGCCGTAGTCCGTTGACCCCCGGCGGCGCGCTGATGCGATAATTATAATTGAACAGCGGCGTCATGATGGCATCGTCCATCAGGCTGTTAAAGACGTTGCGCAACGCTTCGCTACGGCTGCATTCGTCCGGTAAGGCCTGAACGGCATCCAGCGTCGCCTGGAGATGCGCATATTGCGCCCCGGTCAGCAAATTAGGCCACAGCACGTCGCAGCGTAGCCACTGCTCCAGCGCATAGACCGGCGCTTCGCCAATCAGGCGGTCGCCCATCATCAGGTCCGCCTGTGCAAACTGCTGGCAGCCATCCCAGTTTTTCGCATCATGGAAAATAATCGTCAGCTCACAGCCCAGTTCCGCCAGCCGTTGACGAAGCCGATCCGCCATAGCGTGTAGCTCTACGGGGAGGTGATAGAGCAGCGTAAGCCGTTCGGGCAGAGGGGTACTATGATTTTCAGGCCACTGCGGAATAGACCAACCCGGCAATACTTCGTTGCTGGGCGCGATCAGATCCTCATCCAGCGGCAGGGTTTCTAACAGGGTGGAGCGATGAATCAGCGAGACCAGCCTTTGCGCCTGCGCTTTGTTAAGACGAGGGCTCTGGCGCAGCGTCAGATAGCAAAAGCCGAGGCTAATACTGTTGCTGACCTGACGTAGCCTGGTCAGCTCGTCAGGATCGCCAATGGTTATCTGTACCGGATGACGACAGCTGGTGCCCAGATCCTGCTCGAACAGCTGCGGCGTGATCCAGTACTCCACGGCCTGCAGCAGCGGGTGAGTGAGATGATAGCGCTGATGGTTTTCCAGCCGCACCAGGTCCGGAGTAAATCGCTTCAGGCGAAACGGTCCGCTGCCGATCGCCGGATCGTCAGGATGCGCCAGCACGCTGCAGTAGCTGGCAAGGCGGAACGGCAGCCAGTAATCGGCGCGATGCAGGGTGATAGTCAGACACTGGGAGTGGGTGACGCTAATCTCGCTGATACTGGCGAACAGCGTGCGCAGCGCGGGCAGCTGCAGCAGCATCAGGAGCCGCTGCTGCAGCTGTGAGGTTTTAATCGGATCGCCGTTGTGCCAGAACAGGGTAGAACGAATATAAAAGTGCCAGCGCAGGCCGTCAGGCGACACCTCCCAGTGATGGGCTAAATCGCCTATCGGACAGGTACTCTGCGCATCAAATCGGGTCAGACCGGAAAATATCTCCCCGGCCAGGTGCTGCTCCGCGCGTCCCGGCATAAAACCCGGGCGCAGCGGCTCCAGCGGACGGTAGTAAGGAATACGCAGGGTCGGCGTATTGTTCTGCCATTGGCCGCCGAGAAAGGGGGAAAGCAGCGCTTTAAGCTCCACCGGCGCCAGCTGGGCCAGTTCGAGGGCATTTTGCTGCTGCCCTTTATTCAGCGCCTGCTCCATCATCTCATTGCGCAGCGCTTCCGGCGCTTTATAAAACTGGAGTAGCCCGCGCTTTCCGCGACCGGAGCTGGCCTGCCAGCTTAGCCAGCCGGACTCTTGCGCCTGGCGCAGCAGGGTTCGAATGTGGCGTTCGCTGCAAAAGCAGCGTTCGGCCAGCTCGCCGACGGTTACCTGCTGCGGCTCTCCGGCGGAGGGCTGCCAGAGTCGCTGGTACTGATGCAGACGGTTTAATAGCCTCATCGCTGTGTAATCCTGCGTAGATTGGTAAACCCGGAACAATAAAATTTATCTATTCACTATTACTTCCGTATATCTCAGGCAATACTGCAACACAAGCAAAATCCACCACGATTTGGGGAGCAGAAGATGGCAAGACTGGCTGCATTCGATATGGACGGTACGCTACTGATGCCGGACCATCGTCTGGGAGAAAAAACGCTTTCGACGCTCAAACGTCTGCGCGATCGCGACATCACCCTGACTTTCGCCACCGGTCGTCATGCTCTGGAAATGCGCCACGTTATCGGCGAGTTCTCTCTGGATGCGTTTTTAATCACCGGCAACGGGACGCGCATTCACTCTCTGGAAGGTGAAGAGCTGTATCGCCGCGATCTGGCTCCCGATGTGGCGGAAGAGGTGCTGCACAGCGCCTGGGAAACCACGGCCAGTATGCATTTCTTTAACGACGGCGGCTGGTACACCGGGCAGGCGATCCCGGAATTACTGAAGGCGCACGTCTTTAGCGGTTTTCGTTATCAGCTGTACGATCCAAAGCGAATGCCGGCGCATCAGGTCACTAAAATCTGCTTCTGCGGCGATCATGACGATTTGCGGCGGCTAAGGCTTCAACTGAGTGAAGCGCTGGGCGGCCGAGCGGATCTCTGTTTTTCGGCGATGGATTGCCTTGAAGTGTTGCCTGGCGGCTGTAACAAAGGCGCGGCGCTGGCGGTATTAAGCCAGCATCTGGGGCTGACCATGCAGGATTGCATGGCGTTCGGTGACGCCATGAACGACCTGGAAATGCTCGGCAGCGTCGGGCGCGGCGTGATTATGGGCAATGCGATGAATCAGCTGAAAGCGGAACTCCCACATCTACCGGTTATTGGCGACTGCCGTCATCAGGCCGTCTCCCACTTTTTGACTCATTGGCTGGATAATCCCGATCTTCCTTATTCCCCCGAATAAAGAGACCCTGCCAGCAAGCCAGATATCCTGTGATATCTGGCTTCTTTTATTTTGCCTGCAGCATGTCGGCGATTTGTGCCTGCCATGGGGAGATATCGCCAATATTGGCCGCTACCCACTGCGGGTTGTAGTAGGTTTCCAGATAACGTTCACCGCTGTCGCACAGCAGCGTGACGAGAGAGCCGGTGCGCCCCTCTTCGCGCATCCGCACGACCAGCTGCAGTACGCCCCACATGTTGGTGCCGGTGGAGGCGCCGACCTTACGTCCGAGCAGCGTTTCGAGCCATAGCGCGGTGGCGACGCTGGCGGCATCCGGTACCCGCAGCATCTCATCGACCACGTCGGGAATAAACGACGGTTCGACGCGCGGGCGGCCGATGCCCTCAATTTTACTGCCGACCGGGCTGCGCAGGCTGGCGTCGCGGCTCTGCCAGTAGTCCATAAACACCGAGTTTTGTGGGTCAACCACCAGCAGCTGCGTATCGTAGCCCTGACAACGAATGTAGCGTCCGATGGTGGCAGAGGTGCCCCCGGTGCCCGCGCTCATCACGATATACGACGGCTGCGGATGCGGCTCGTGGTTCATCTGACGGAAGATACTGTCGGCGATATTATTGTTTCCCCGCCAGTCGGTCGCCCGTTCGGCATAGGTAAACTGATCCATATAATGGCCGTTCAGCTCGCGGGCCAGGGTTTCGGAGGCGGCATAGATTTCGCAGGCGCTATCGACGAAGTGGCAGCGGCCTCCGTAGAACTCAATTTGTTCAATTTTACGTTTTGCCGTACAGGAAGGCATCACGGCGATAAACGGCAGACCTAAGAGACGGGCGAAGTAGGCTTCAGAGACGGCGGTCGAACCGGAAGAAGATTCGATAATCGTTGTCCCTTCTTTAATCCAGCCGTTGCACAGACCATAGAGAAACAGCGAGCGGGCCAGGCGGTGCTTCAGGCTACCGGTTGGATGGGTGCTTTCATCCTTCAGGTAGAGCTGGATCCCCGGGAACCCCGGAAGCGCCAGACGAATAAGGTGCGTGTCGGCGGAACGCTGATAATCGGCATTAATTTCACTAATCGCGTGTTTAACCCAGGCGCTGTTCATCTTAAATTCCTGTTTGTCATTTTGTGCCCAGCTTAGCGGAAATCGAAGGAAAAATTGTTGCCATTTAGCCTTTCAATTACAATGAATGGAGTAAATTTTTCTCCCAAGGTGCCCTATGTTAGATAAAATTGACCGTAAGCTGCTTTCTTTACTGCAAACCGACTGCACCCTCTCTTTGCAGGCGCTGGCCGATGCCGTTAATCTGACCACCACGCCCTGCTGGAAGCGCCTGAAGCGGCTGGAAGATGAAGGTATTCTGCGTGGGCGCGTCGCGCTGCTGGATGCGGAAAAGGTCGGGCTTGGGCTGACGGCGTTTGTGCTGATTAAGACTCAGCATCACAGTAGCGACTGGTATTGCCGCTTCGTCAGCGAAGTCACGCAGATGGCGGAGGTTCTCGGTTTCTGGCGTATGGCGGGGGAGTATGACTACCTGCTGCGGGTCCAGGTGGCGGATATGAAGAACTACGATGATTTTTATAAACGCCTGGTAAACAGCGTGCCGGGGCTCTCGGATGTGACTTCGAGTTTTGCCATGGAACAGATAAAATACACCACTGCCTTGCCGATTGATTAACGGCATCAGCCGCTACGAATTACACACTCAGGATTTAACTGCTTGCGATTATTTGCCCAACTTAGCTGGTATTTCCGCCGGGAGTGGCGTCGTTACCTCGGCGCTATTGCTCTGCTGATCGTCATTGCCATTCTGCAACTGGTGCCGCCAAAGGTGGTGGGTATCGTGGTTGACGGCGTAACAAAACAACATTACACCGCGGAAAAGGTGTGGATGTGGATCGGCCTGCTGGTCGTTATTGCGGTGATGGTCTATCTGCTGCGCTACGTCTGGCGCGTATTGCTTTTCGGCGCCTCTTATCAGCTGGCCGTCGAACTGCGCGAGGATTTCTATCGCCAGCTCAGCCGCCAGCATCCGGCCTTTTACCTGCGCCACCGTACCGGCGATCTGATCGCTCGCGCCACCAACGATGTGGATCGGGTGGTGTTCGCCGCCGGCGAGGGGGTATTAACCCTGGTTGACTCGCTGGTCATGGGCTGCGCGGTGCTGATTGTCATGTCGACGCAAATCAGCTGGCAGTTAACCCTGCTGGCGCTGCTGCCCATGCCGCTGATGGCGCTGGCGATTAAGCGTAACGGCGATGCATTACACGAACGCTTTCGCGTCGCGCAGGCGGCCTTCTCCAGCCTCAACGACCGCACCCAGGAGAGCCTGACCAGCATCCGCATGATCAAAGCCTTTGGTCTCGAAGACCGACAGTCGGCGCTGTTTGCCGCCGACGCCGCGGATACCGGGGCGAAAAACATGCGCGTGGCGCGTATCGACGCCCGCTTTGACCCGACGATTTATATCGCTATCGGGACCGCTAACCTGCTGGCCATCGGCGGCGGCAGCTGGATGGTGATCCAGGGCAGCCTGACTCTGGGTCAGCTCACCAGCTTTGTGATGTACCTCGGCCTGATGATCTGGCCAATGCTGGCGCTGGCGTGGATGTTTAACATCGTGGAGCGCGGTAGCGCGGCCTATGCGCGCATTCGCACCATGCTGGAGGAGGCGCCGGTGGTGAACGACGGCAGCGAGCCGACGCCGGAAGGGCGCGGTACGCTTAGCGTCGCCGTGCGCGAGTTTATCTACCCGCAGGCGAACAAGGTCTCGCTGGAAAAGGTCAACTTTACGCTCCAGCCCGGGCAGATGCTGGGGATTTGCGGGCCGACCGGCTCCGGCAAGAGCACCATTCTGGCGCTGATTCAGCGCCACTTTGACGTGACTGAAGGCGATATCCGCTTCCACGACGTTCCCCTGACCCGGCTACAGCTGGATAGCTGGCGCGCCCGGCTGGCGGTCGTCAATCAGACACCGTTCCTGTTCTCCGATACCGTCGCCAGCAACATTGCCCTCGGTAAACCGGACGCCACGCAGGAGCAAATCGAGCACGTTGCGCGGCTTGCCAGCGTGCATGAGGATATCCTGCGCCTGCCGCAGGGGTATAACACCGAAGTCGGCGAGCGCGGCGTGATGCTTTCCGGTGGGCAAAAACAGCGTATTTCCATCGCCCGCGCGCTGCTGCTGGAGGCGGAGATCCTGATCCTTGATGATGCGCTGTCGGCGGTGGACGGCAGAACGGAGCACCAGATTTTGCATAACCTGCGGCAGTGGGGAGAGGGGCGGACGGTGATCATTAGCGCCCATCGCCTGTCGGCGTTGACCGAGGCCAGCGAAATTCTGGTGATGCAGCACGGGCATATTTCCCAGCGCGGTCGCCATGAGGCGCTGGCGGCGCAGCCGGGCTGGTATCGGGATATGTACCGTTATCAGCAGCTGGAAGCGGCGCTGGATGATGTCCCGCAGGAAGATAAGGAGGTCGCCGGTGCGTAGTTTCACTGAACTCTGGCCGACCTTAAAGCGCCTGCTGGCCTACGGCTCCCCGTGGCGTAAACCGCTGATGATAGCGGTTGCCATGATGTGGGTTGCGGCGGTGGCGGAAGTCAGCGGCCCGCTGCTGATCAGCTACTTTATCGACAATATGGTGGCGAAGCACTCGCTGCCGTTGAAGCTGGTCTGCGGTCTCGCCGTGGCCTATATCGGCCTGCAACTTCTTGCCGCTGGCCTGCATTATTGCCAGGCGCTGCTGTTTAATCGCGCGGCGGTCGGCGTGGTGCAGCAGCTGCGCAGCGATGTGATGGACGCCGCGCTGCGTCAGCCGCTCAGCGAGTTTGATACGCAGCCGGTCGGGCAGCTCATCTCGCGGGTTACCAACGATACCGAAGTGATTCGCGATCTCTACGTGACCGTGGTGGCGACCGTGCTACGAAGCGCCGCTTTGATTGGCGCGATGCTGGTGGCGATGTTCAGCCTTGACTGGCGGATGGCGCTGGTGGCTATCGCTATTTTCCCGGCGGTGCTGATCGTGATGATGATTTATCAGCGCTACAGCACGCCCATCGTCAGGCGGGTTCGCGCCTGGCTGGCGGACATCAACGACGGTTTTAATGAAGTGATTAACGGCATGGGCGTCATCCAGCAGTTCCGCCAGCAGGCGCGGTTCGGCGAGCGGATGCGCGAGGCCAGCTACGCCCACTATCTGGCGCGTATGCAAACCCTGCGTCTTGATGGCTTCCTGCTGCGCCCACTGCTGAGCCTGTTCTCTTCATTAATTCTCTGCGGCCTGCTGATGCTGTTTGGTTTCAGCAGCAGCGGAACGATCGAAGTCGGGGTGCTATACGCCTTTATTAGCTATCTTGGGCGACTGAACGAGCCGCTGATCGAGCTGACCACCCAGCAGTCAATGCTGCAGCAGGCGGTCGTGGCGGGCGAGCGCGTCTTCGAGCTCATGGACAAACCGCGTCAGGCGTGGGGTGAAGATAGCGAGCCGCTGCGCAGCGGGGCGATGAGTATCGATCATGTCTCTTTTGCCTACCGCGACGATAGCCTGGTGTTGCAGGATATTAATCTCGATATCCCGTCCCGCAGCTTTGTGGCGCTGGTTGGTCATACCGGGAGCGGTAAAAGCACCCTGGCCAGCCTGATGATGGGCTACTACCCGTTAACCCAGGGAGAGATTCGCATCGACGGTCGTCCGCTTTCTTCCTTAAGCCACAGCGCGCTGCGTCAGGGGATTGCAATGGTGCAGCAGGATCCGGTGGTGCTGGCTGACACCTTCTATGCCAACGTCACCCTCGGTCGCGACATCAGCGAAGAGCAGGTGTGGGAAGCGCTGGAAGCGGTACAGCTGGCGGCGCTGGCCCGTGAAATGGAAAACGGTATTTATACGCTGCTGGGCGAGCAGGGGAATAATCTCTCCGTTGGCCAGAAACAGCTGCTGGCGCTGGCGCGGGTGCTGGTCGATACGCCGCAGGTGCTGATTCTTGATGAGGCGACGGCCAATATCGATTCCGGTACCGAGCAGGCGATTCAGCAGGCTCTGGCTCGGGTGCGCGAGCACACCACGCTGGTGGTGATTGCGCACCGCTTATCGACCATCGTCGAGGCCGATACGATCCTGGTACTGCACCGCGGTCAGGCCGTTGAGCGCGGAAGTCACCAGCAGCTGCTGGCGGCCAGAGGCCGCTACTGGCAGATGTATCAGCTGCAGCTGGCTGGCGAAGAGCTGGCGGCCAGCGCGCAGGAAGAGTCGCTTATCGCCTGATGCACCATAAACAGGCAGCGGCGCCGCCGCGGCCTGAGGTGGTGCAAAATCGTCACAAGCTGCGCACTGAAATGGTGCAGTTTCAGGCAAAAGAGGCATTTTGCCGCTTCGTTTCCGCCGAATTATTCTCCTTCCTCCTCAAAAAGGGCCGCCTGGCGGTCCTTTTTCATTTCTGGCATAGCCCTTGCTTTATTAGAGACGTGTTAGCTGCGGCCATTACCGAATTCTGACTGGAGGGGACTTATGAAGCTGGTTACCGTGGTAATCAAACCATTCAAACTGGAAGACGTGCGTGAAGCATTATCTTCAATGGGTATTCAGGGCCTGACGGTCACTGAAGTTAAAGGGTTCGGCCGTCAGAAAGGCCACGCGGAGCTCTATCGCGGCGCGGAATATAGCGTCAATTTTCTGCCGAAAGTGAAGATTGACGTCGCGATTGCCGACGATCAGCTGGACGAAGTCGTCGATGTCATCAGTAAAGCGGCTTACACCGGAAAGATTGGCGACGGCAAAATCTTTGTCGCCGAGCTGCAGCGCGTGATTCGCATCCGTACCGGCGAATCAGACGAAGCGGCACTGTAACTTTCAGACCACACAGTGATGGGGAACGAAACAATGAAGATAGCAACAATGAAAACAGGTCTGGGAGCGTTGGCTCTTCTTCCGGGGCTGGCGATGGCCGCACCGGCGGTCGCGGACAAAGCCGACAACGCTTTTATGATGATTTGCACCGCGCTGGTGCTGTTTATGACGATTCCGGGCATCGCGCTGTTCTACGGCGGGCTGATCCGCGGTAAAAACGTTCTCTCCATGCTGACGCAGGTCATCGTGACGTTTGCGCTGGTCTGCGTACTGTGGGTGGTTTATGGCTACACGCTGGCCTTCGGCGCTGGCGGCAGCTTCTTCGGCAACTTCGACTGGGTACTGCTGAAAAATATTGAACTGAAAGCGCTGATGGGGAGCTTCTATCAGTACATCCACGTTGCTTTCCAGGGCTCCTTTGCCTGTATTACCGTTGGCCTGATCGTCGGTGCGCTGGCGGAACGTATTCGCTTCTCGGCGGTACTGATATTCGTTGTGGTATGGATGACGCTCTCTTATGTGCCGATTGCGCACATGGTATGGGGCGGCGGTCTGTTGGCTACGCACGGCGCGCTTGATTTCGCCGGCGGTACGGTTGTTCACATCAACGCCGCGGTCGCGGGGCTGGTGGGCGCCTACATGATGGGCAAACGCGTCGGCTTTGGTAAAGAAGCGTTCAAACCGCATAACCTGCCGATGGTTTTCACCGGCACCGCCATCCTCTACGTTGGCTGGTTCGGCTTTAACGCCGGTTCAGCAAGCGCGGCGAACGAAATTGCCGGTCTGGCGTTCGTTAACACCGTGGTTGCAACGGCGGCGGCTATCCTGGCATGGACCTTCGGCGAGTGGGCAACCCGCGGCAAGCCGTCACTGCTGGGCGCCTGTTCAGGGGCGATTGCCGGTCTGGTCGGCATCACTCCGGCCTGTGGCTACATTGGCGTCGGCGGCTCGCTGATTGTGGGTATCGCTGCGGGCCTTGCGGGTCTGTGGGGCGTCACCGTTCTGAAACGCTGGCTGCGCGTTGATGACCCGTGCGATGTGTTTGGCGTCCACGGCGTCTGCGGTATCGTAGGTTGCATCCTGACCGGTATCTTCGCCGCGACTTCTCTGGGCGGTGTGGGCTACGCGGAAGGCGTCACCATGGGCCATCAGGTTCTGGTACAGCTGGAAAGCATCGGTATCACCATCGTCTGGTCCGGCGTCGTCGCCTTTATCGGTTACAAGGTTGCCGATATGACCGTTGGCCTGCGCGTACCGGAAGATCAAGAGCGTGAAGGGCTGGACGTAAACAGCCACGGCGAAAACGCCTACAACGCCTGATAAAACGAGTTATCTCCTGAAGCTGCAGAGCCTCCCCTCGGGGAGGCTCTGCTTTTTTATGCGTTGCGATTACGCATGACGCCTTCCTGCACCGTGGAAGCCACCAGCGTACCGTCCTGAGTGTAGAACTCGCCGCGGACAAAACCGCGCGCGCTGGAGGCGGAGGTGCTCTCAACGCTGTACAGCAGCCAGTCGTTGATGTTGAACGGGCGGTGGAACCACATTGAGTGATCGATGGTGGCAACCTGCATGCCCGGCTCCAGAAAACCGACGCCGTGAGGCTGCAGGGCAACGGGCAGGAAGTTAAAATCCGAAGCGTAGCCCAACAGAGACTGATGGGTGCGGAGATCTTCCGGCACTGCGCCGTTGGCGCGGATCCAGACCTGACGCGTTGGTTCTGCAACGTGTCCTTTCAGAGGGTTATGGAATTTGACCGGGCGAATCTCCAGCGGTTTATCGCAGAGAAATTTCTCTTTGACCTGCGGCGGCAGCAGGTGGGCCAGCTTGCGGGCAATATCCGTTTCGGAGGGAAGCGCGTCCGGAGCGGGTGCCGCTGGCATGGTTTTCTGATGTTCATAGCCGGGTTCTGGCGCCTGGAAAGAGGCGGTCATATAGAAAATGGGCTTCCCGTTTTGAATCGCCGCCACCCGGCGGGCGCTGAAGCTATTGCCATCGCGCAGGACTTCAACATCATAGATGATAGGTTTCAGGCTATCGCCGGGACGCAGGAAGTAGCTGTGAAACGAGTGAATCAGGCGTTCTGTGGGCACCGTCTCTTTTGCCGCATACAGCGCCTGACCCACTACCTGGCCGCCAAAGACCTGTCGCAATCCCAGATCTTCGCTCTGTCCGCGGAACAATCCCTCTTCAATTTTTTCCAGATTTAACAATGCCAGCAAATGGGTTAGTGCCTGACTCATAGTTATCCTCAATCAATGATGACTGCCTGGCGCAGCGCGTTATTGAGGCAAAGTATAACCTGGAATCGCAAGTGGTCCGATGGGTTCAATAATCTGAATATGGGCTCTTTTCCAGGAAGAGATCTGAGATCTGTGCCACACTTATTCACGATACTAATGTCCTGTCCCCGATTGTGGCTGGATGTACTCCTGTTAAAGAAGGGATGAAAAGGAGAAAAGAATGAAATTTGCCTATATGTTAAGTGCTTTAGCCGTAGCGGCTACGCTGTCTGCCTGTGCGAACAACCACAACAGCAATGCAGCGAACCAGGCGGCGCCCGATCCTTATGGCATTGCCTCACTAAGCTCCTCGCAGCAGCAGCCTAACGTATCCGGGACCATCAATATTCGACAGCGCGTGGCGTTACCGCCGGACGCGGTATTGACCGTAACCCTGTCGGATGCGTCTCTGGCCGATGCGCCAGCGCACGTGCTGTCGCAAAAAGCGGTAAGGACCGAAGGGAAGCAGGCGCCGTTTAACTTTGTCCTGCCCTATAACCAGGCGCAAATTCAGCCTAATGCCCGCATTCTTCTCAGCGCGGCGATTACCGTTAACGGTCAGCTGATGTTTATTACCGATACCGTGCAGACGGTGATTAACCAGGGCGGTAACCGGGCCGATCTGGTGCTGGTGCCGGTTCAGCAAACGGCGGTGCCGGTGGCGAACAACAGCGCTCCTGCTGCCCAGTAACTCCCCACCATGCCCCTTTACAGGGGCATTTTTTTGCCTTCAATAAATCCAGCGGTAGTGCTGGAGATCAATATGTCCGCTGCCTGAAACCTGGACGCCCTCCGCCAGTAGCGCCTGGCGTTGGCGCTGCAGATCTGGTCCGGTAAGGGAGATATCGCCGTGGCGGTTGACGACCCGATGCCAGGGGAGAGTCGATCCTTCCGGCAGGCGCTTTAATACTCCGCCCACCTGGCGAGCCGCTCGCGGTGAACCCGCCAGATGAGCAATGTCGCCGTAGGTGGCAACGTATCCCTCTGGAATCGAGGCGACTATCTGCCAGACCCGCTGCGGAAAAGTATCGTGAGAATCCATAGTACGTCCTGTTGCCGGAAAAGGCTCAGGATAAGCGTTGTATGACGGGCTGTACAGATAGCGGGTCAGGCCGATTTAACGATGGTAAATTCCAGCGCCAGACCCAGCACCTGCATGCCATGAACATTTTCATTCGCCGTATTGCTCAGCAGTGTTTCAAGAAACTTCAGGCGTTTTGACTGGGCGTTAATCACCAGCTTTGCGCGCATTGCCGGAAGCTTAAGCGTTGATATCGGATACACCACGCGACCGCTGACGTCGATGGGGAGTTTACGTAATTCAATGTGCTGAAGGACGCCGACGGTAGAGTAGAGCAGCGCGACCGGGGTGACGGCGAGCAGCTGATTATTGCTAATCGTCACAAAATCGAGGATGACCTCCGGACGCAGAAAGTTTAAACCGCGGAAGGAAACGGTCACTTCGGCGATGGCCGGCATCGCCAGGGTAGTGATTAAACGCGGTGATTCACTCATTCATATACCATTGAGACAGTGCGTTGATTAAAAAAGACGGTAGATAAGCCTCATTATGGCCGCTGGCGAGGATTCCCGCTGAGAGTGTGCTCGCAATCTCATAAGGGGATCGGGGCCATTTTACGGTGAGAAGCCGCTGTAGACGCGACTTTGCGCAATAAACCAGCACCCAATCGCCGGCGGCTTGCAATTCAGGGGTTCAGCAGGGATAATGCGCCAGCGCGTTAGGTAACTAACGCTCTCAATGGGGGCTCTGTTGGTTCTCCCGCAACGCTACTCTGTTTACCAGGTCAGGTCCGGAAGGAAGCAGCCAGAGCAGACGACGTGTGTGCCGGGATGTAGCTGGCAGGGCCCCCACCCATTTCAGGGTACCCTCTCGCTATTCGCATTCATTCCATGGTTTCCCTCAGCCTTCATATTTAATATCCACAAATATATTGTGAGTATTTTTGGTTTCTAAACCCTCTATTTTTTATGCCAAAAAATTCACTACGTCATAAATTTGAAATTTAACTGAAATATTATTGTCATCTTTATGTCATATATAACGTGCAGATTATTCATGGGAAAATGTTGTTTGATATAAGCTAAAAATATATCTCTGGATCAGCATGTTAACTTCGTGTATTAATTATATGATGATTTTATTTCACGGGAAGCGTGACTATGACCACTGTGGTTCTGAACGTAAAAATTGATGGCGAGTTAAAAGAAAAGCTGCGTCAGTATGCGGAAGAAAATAACGAAAATTTAGGAACAGCTACGGAGAAACTGCTGCTGCTGGCCTTTCAGGTAGCGGAATCAGCAGACGAGGCGGGGGTTTCGGAAGAAGATATCGATAGCCAGCATACCGAAGAGGAAGCGTCTCCATTAACCCCTAAAGAAATCAAAGCATTACGTAAAATTCTGAAGAAGAAAAAATGAAACAACAACTCTCTACAGCCAGCAACTATAGCGAAGCCTGCGATATGCTGCGTTCCGGATACGTTAAGCACGTACGCCTGAACTGGAATATCGGTAGCGATGAGTTCTTTCGCATTGCCTCCGACTGGTGTGACACAGGGGCAAAAATAAAAAAAGATGAAGACGGCTTTATTATTTCTCTGAAAGGGTTTCCGATCCCGCGTCAGCATTAATGAAACTATTGCAATTTTGTCATCGGGCTGACACGTCAGAAAGACAAAATTGAAGCGCAATTTTATAAAAACATCTCATATGCGTCATGGATGATGGTTTTTGACGGGCTGGCTCCAGCCCGTCGATATTTTCTTAAATGATTTTCCTCAGGCGGAAACTCTCTTTCTGCTCAGTCAGACTATGCCACAACGGCTGCAATGTCGTAAACGCGCTGCGCAGTTCGTCATCCGAAAGGGTAAAGGGCAAACGCAAATAGCGATCAAACGCGCCGGCCAGGCCAAAGCGAGTTCCCGTCCCGATGTGAATTCCCCGGCTTTCAGCGCGAACGGAAAAGAGCGTCGCCAGCATTCCCGGTAATTCCACCCAAAAAGAGAGTCCTCCTTCCGGCGGCGTGAAGTGCCAGTGGGGAAAATATTCCGCCATCAGCGCGCCGCACATATCCCGGCGAGTCGCCAGCATGGCGCGCCGTGACGGTAGCAGCCTGTTCTCATTCTCAAGCAACCAGCAGCAGGCCAGCTGTTCCAGCAGCGGGGAGCCGAGATCGAGAGAGTCGCGGGCCTGAACCAGCGAAGCAATGGTTCGCGAAGATGCGCGGATCCAACCTATGCGCAGGCCGCCCCAGAAGCTTTTTCCCGCTGAACCGATGGTTATCACCGGGGCATCAGGATTAAATGCCGCTAAAGGCGGCGGCGGCGGGGCGTCATACCATAAATCCACCATCGTTTCATCTGCCACCAGCGTGGTGCGGGTTTGTGCGGCGATGTCCGCTACCCGCTGGCGCGTTGCGCTATCCATACAGCGGCCGGTGGGATTATGAAAATCCGGCATCAGCCAGGCCAGACGCGGAGCAGTTTGGGCAATCGTTGCCGCCAGACCGTCGCAATCCCATCCCTGCTGCGGTAACGCCACGCTAACCGGACGACATGATGCGCCTTGTATCGCGCTAAGCGCCATGGGGTAAGTTGGCGCATCCACCACCACCCGATCGCCGGGCCCGGTGAATAAACGCAGTACCAGCGCAAAGCCGCTCAGGGCACCGTTGACGATCATTACTTCATCGCTGCGGGTTGGCAGCCCGCGTTCGCTATAGCGGCGGGCGATGGCTTCGCGCAGAAGCGGGAGCCCTTGTTGATCGTAACCGGTGTTGGATAAATGTTCAGGCATGATCTTTAAGGCCTGGCTGTAGGCCTGATGGATCTCGGGGCCGGCGCTAAGGGCGGCAACGGCCAGATTCACCGATAGCGGGTCCGTTTGTTTGGCCGCCGCCTCTACCGGACGCTCCGGCAAGGCGATCCGCGAACCGCTTCCCTGACGGCTGTAGAGATAGCCTTCTTCCCGAAGCTGACCGAGCGCGCTGGCAACCGTGGTGCGGCTGATATTCAGGGCAGCCGCCAGTTCACGTTCGCCGGGCAGTCGCGTTTCCAGCGCCAGGCGGCCATCGAGGATGAGCAGGCGCAGCGCTTCTGCAAGCTGACGCCAGATAGGCGTGCGAGAAGTGGACTCCTGCCAGTGACCGAGCAGCCGTACCAGCGATTGTGCACCAAAGCGACGAGATAACATAGCAATCCACTTTTTAAAAACTGGCCATTAATTATCAATCCATTTTTACTGATGATAAGGGAAATCGCAATTGTCCTGAGGTGAAAAATGGTACGTCGCTTGCTGCAACTTTACATTGGTCTGGTCCTGTACGGCGTGTCGACCGCATTATTTGTGCATGCCAATCTGGGGGCCGATCCGTGGGATGTTTTTCATCTGGGGATCGGTAAGCAGTTTAATCTGGATTTTGGTACGGTCATGATCCTGACGGGAGCGGCAGTGCTGCTGCTGTGGATCCCGCTACGGCAAATGCCGGGGCTGGGTACGGTGAGCAACGTGATTGTGCTGGGGCTGGCGGCAAACGCGACCTTAGCCGTGCTGCCGCCGTTGGATTCGCTGGTGGCGCGTAGCCTGCTGCTGGCGGGCGCTATCGTACTGAACGCGCTGGCGACGGGGATGTATATTGGCGCGGGCTTTGGTCCCGGGCCGCGCGATGGGCTGATGACCGGTCTGCATGCTCGTACGGGGTGGTCGCTGCGCGGTATCCGCACCGCGATTGAAGTTTCGGTCCTGCTGATTGGCTGGATGATGGGCGGCAAGTTTGGCGTGGGAACCGTACTCTATGCGTTAACTATCGGCCCGCTAATCCAGCTGTGCCTGCCGTGGTTTCATCAGCCAGCCGCGCGGAAGGCTCTGGCGAAACCCGGTGAGGCTATCTCCTGATTTTACGCTGCCATCAGACCTGGAGACTAAACTTATCAATTCAGATACGGCCGGATTCTCCGGCTGTACTGTTCACTTCGGAGAGCAGACTCATGAAGTACGTTGATGGTTTTGTCGTTGCCGTACCGGCGGAAAATAAGGAGGCATACCGCGAGATGGCAGCAAAGGCCGCGCCATTATTTAAAGAGTTTGGCGCACTCCGCGTGGTCGAATGCTGGGCGGATGATGTCCCGGATGGCAAGCTGACCGATTTTCGCCTGGCGGTGAAAGCGGAGGAGAGTGAAGAGGTGGTGTTCAGCTGGATTGAGTATCCCTCTAAAGAGGTTCGCGATGCCGCGAATGCCAAAATGATGGCCGACCCGCGGATGAAAGAGTTTGGCGAATCGATGCCCTTTGATGGAAAACGAATGATATACGGCGGCTTTGCCCCGCTTCTGGATGAGTAATTCATCTTTGCCATCCCCATAGCTTTTGGGGATGGCGATAGACGCGCTACAGATGACTCCAGCCATGCAGCAGCATATAAAAACCCACCACCATAATCAGGGTGCCGGAAATCCACGGCGCTTTGCGCGAGAGATCGTTCAGCCCGGGCCAGCGGTTTGCCACGTGCTTCAGGCTGAGGGCGGCAATTGCGCCGGAAGCCACCAGGGTGATCGCCAGCCCAACGCTAAACCCCAGTACCAGGGTTGCCCCCAGCGAGAACTTTTTCAACTGCAGGCAAATGAGTAGCACGGTAATGGATGCCGGGCAGGGAATGAGTCCCCCGGTCAGTCCGAACAAGACGATCTGCCCGGTGGTGACCCGCTGGCCGTTAAAGCGGCGATTGATCGCTTGCGCATGCGCGCGCTGATGGGCGTCCTGCCAGTCATCGGCGGCAACCCGCGAAGGTTGGTGAGCGTGAGGATGATGTTGATACGCAAGGTGGCGATCGTGATGATGTTCATGTTCATGTTCATGTTCATGTTCATGTTCATGTTCATGTTTATGTTCATGTTCATGTTCATGGTCATGGGTATGGGTATGTGAACGCGATTCGCGCCAGGTACGCGCCAGCATCCAGCAGGCAATCAGTACGATAAGGCCCCCTGAGATTAGCTGAAACCAGGGTTCCGACGTTTGTGCATTCCAGCCGCGGCCGAACCACAGGCCTGCCATGGCCACCAGCCAGACCACCGCCGTATGCGATACCGTCGCCGCCAGCCCCAGCAGCACCGCCTGCTTTAATGTTCCGCGCACCGCCACGATAAATGCCGCCATCATGGTTTTTGAGTGCCCGGGCTCAAGGCCGTGCAGCGCGCCCAGCAGAATCGCGCTGGGAATAAATAGCCAGGCGTTGCCCTGCTGCAGGAGTGAAGCGAAATCGTTCATAACGTGATCCCTAACTAAAAAGTGCTTGTATGCTACTCCCCCCCAGTACATAAATACTACCCCCCAGTAGAAAAATACTCCGGGGGAGTAGGGCATGTTATGCTGTTCTGATTGCATACAAGGGTCGTTAGTGGAACGATCGATTAATCAAATAGTGGATCGCGAAATGTCACATACCGTTCGTCACAAGAAGATGTTATTGACCCGATTGAAGAAAATTCAGGGGCAAAGCGCCGCGCTGGAAAAAATGCTTAACCGCGAGCATGAATGCGCAGAGGTTCTACAGCAGCTGGCTGCCATTCGCGGTGCGGTAAACGGCATGATGATGCAGGTTATCCAGGGGCATTTAACGGATCATGTCGTGAAGGAGCCGGAAGAAGGTCAGCGTGAGGCTGACCTTGATGTGGTGATGCAGGTGATAAAATCCTATCTGAAATAGGCTCAGTCATCATGTGTTCCGGACGGTGATGAATACGCCTTGAGGTTATTCTCGGCCCACAGAATAAATTTCTCTTTTGGCAGCGCCTTACTATAAAGCCAGCCCTGTGCATACAGCACGCCATGCATGCGCAGCCAGTCGCGTTGGCTTTCGGTTTCGACGCCTTCTGCGACGGTCGCCAGATTGAGCGCTTTCGCCATTTCAATGATGTGCGGCGTCAGCGATTCACACTCCAGCGTATCGACAAATGCTTTATCGATTTTTAGGGTATCAACGTCCAGCTTTTGTAAATAGCTCAGGCTGGAATAGCCGGTGCCGAAGTCATCGATGGAGATACGGTGTCCTGCCTGACGATAGCCGGCGATGACTGGCAGAGTGGTTTGCGGGTCGACAAAACCGCGCTCGGTGATTTCCAGAATGATCTGCTGAGCGCTGATGCCCCAGCGCTGAAGCTGATCTTGTAACAGCATCGGCAGCCTTGGCGAACGCAAATCATCAACCGACAGGTTTATCGAGATATGTATCTCCGGGCGCTGCCGCAGCCAGGTACCGAGATCGGTAAATATTTTCCGTACAATATCTTCGGTTAAGCGGGTAATCAGCCCGGTTTGTTCGGCAAGCGGAATAAAAATATCCGGCGATAAGAAACTGCCATCGGGTTGCCTCCAGCGAGCAAGCGCCTCCGCGCCGACGATCTTTCCACTCTGCAGCGAAATAATGGGCTGGTAATAAACCTGGATGGCATGAGAATTCAGCGCGTCCAGCATCCCATTACGCGGTAAGCGCAGCCTTCGCAGCAGGCGAAGCAGCAGAAATGAGGCCAGAAGGCTGGTGAACAGACCAATCGGCAGCCACAGCATCAGCTGCTGATGTAGCTTTTTCTGCAGCGGCACCGTCGAGGACCAGGTGGCAATGGCCAGCCCCAGCTCCGGGAGACGATGAAGACGATAAACGGTGCTATCGAGGGTTAGGGTCCTGGCATACTGATGCTTAATTCTCTCCCAGACGGCAGCGTTGAGCGGTTTACTGCTAATGATGATTTGATTGCGCTGCGTGCCGAACAAGAGAGTGTGAATCTGTTCATGGCCTAATGGAATGACATCGATAAACGACTCGGGATCGATCATCACCACGTGATGCTCGCTGCCCATGGCCGTCATTTTATGTTTCAGACCCAGATCGTTAACTGAGGTAAGCCAGGTACGATAGCCATCGGCCGTGATGTGGTCGGGAGCAGGAAAGGTAACCGAAACCTGATGATCTTCGAGGGAAGAGCACTGCGGAATACCCTCATGTAACCACAGCACTTCCTGAACGTAGCGATGGGTATAGGCGATCCGTCGCATCATGAGCAAATGCTGCGGACTGCAGGTGGTCGCCGCATGCGCATCAGCTTCGTTCAGCGCCTCTCTTGCCTGATCGGCAACCTGCTGAACGCGGGCCAGTACGCGGACGGAAAAGTTGTCCAGTTCGCTATAAAATTGCTCTTTGGCCTGCTGCATTGCCAGCCAGATGCTCAGCGCGACCGGCAGGATAATGGCGAGTATCAATACCCCTGTAACCAGACTCACCTGATGCCGGGTCGTCATGAGTATTTCCTTATTTTATTGAGGGGTTCGATGAGTATACGCGAAAGATAAAAGAGGGTTCAGCACGGGGTAGAAAAAGGCCCGAACCGCAAGATAGCAACGAATTCGGGCTAACAGTGGATGAACCGCGACGCCCAAGGCCTGGAGCGTCGCGGAGAAAAACGAGGGCTGGTATGCTGGCAATAAGCGTTGTCAGCACAGATTCATATTCTAAAGCGCAATCATGACAGTCATATGTTGCGCTTAATGGGCGTCCGGCGCAGCGATGTCAGCGCTAATCCGCTGGTCGTTTTCGTCGAAGACCATGCAGTAGCGATCGTCAAACGCGACCCTTATCTTCTGCCATGGACGGAAATGAACGTCGCCGGGCAGCAGAATTTTGACGTTATCGTGGCCGTAGCACTGGCCGAACAGATAGGTGTTGTTACCCAGTCTCTCCACGACTTCACATTGAAACTCAACTACGGTACCGATATTCACATCAGTTGAGAGATGTTCAGGGCGAATACCGAGGGTAACGGCAGCGCCGGGCTGCAGCGGCGATGTGGTGATATTGAGCGTCAGATTATGATCTTGCGCCATCTTCACGCTAAGCTGGCCCGGCTGCCATGCGGTGACCGTCGCGGGCAGGAAGTTCATTTTCGGCGAACCGATAAATCCCGCAACGAACTTATTGACCGGGTTGTAATACAGCGACATCGGCGAACCCATCTGCTCAACTTTGCCGTAGTTCATCACCACGATTTTATCGGCCAGCGTCATCGCTTCAACCTGATCGTGGGTGACATAAACCATGGTGGTTTTGAGTTCATGATGCAGTTTAGCAATATGCAGGCGCATCTCAACGCGCAGCTCGGCATCCAGGTTGGAGAGGGGTTCATCAAACATAAACACCCGTGGATTACGCACGATGGCGCGACCGATCGCCACGCGCTGGCGCTGGCCGCCGGAAAGCTGCTTAGGTTTGCGATCCAGCAGATGAGAGAGCTGCAGCGTTTTCGCCACCATTTCAACCTGGCGGCGAATTTCATCTTTTGGCACTTTATTCACCTTCAGGCCATAGCCCATATTTTCCGCTACCGTCATATGCGGGTAGAGCGCATAGGACTGGAATACCATGGCGACGCCGCGATGGGCAGGAACGACATCATTCATCACCTCATCGCCAATAAGCACTTCACCTTCGCTGACCTCTTCGAGACCGGCAATCATTCGCAGTAGCGTCGATTTGCCGCAGCCTGACGGACCGACGAAAACCGCAAACTCGCCATCTTCAATATCAAGATTTACCTGATGCAGCGTCACTGTACTGCCGAACCGTTTGGTGACATTCCTCAGTCGTATATTGGACATCAACATTCCCCGGGTTAGTAGCCGTTTTTGCCGTTGGGATTTGGGCTGTGACGCATTATTTGTATAACGTGTAACAATTCAGCCGGGCGATGCTCAACGACACTAAAATCATGCAGTGACTATAACTTCCAGAGTTTTAGCGCCCTATATCGATGTTTCATTTCTGCAATCAGGATCACACAACTGGCAGCTTTCAGTAGTTTTGTTAGCATTCAAAGCGTACCGTATAACAAATCAGGAATAACGGCATATTTGTTTATGAATCACCGTTTATCAGTTAACTGAAAGATTCTCGGAAGTCACATCGCCCAATAAAAACCATTAAATTGTTATACCTTCACATGAGGTTGATAATGAAAAAGAACACTCTTGCTGCACTGATCCTTACTACTCTGGCTGCCGGGCAGCTGGTTAGCCTGCAGGCGCACGCGGCCGGACAGCTCAACGTCTGGGAAGACATCAAAAAATCCGACGGCATTAAGGCCGCGGTAAGCGATTTTGAAAAGCAGTTCAACGTTAAGGTGAACGTGCAGGAAATGCCGTACGCCCAGCAGCTGGAAAAGCTGCGCCTTGATGGGCCGGCGGGCATTGGCCCGGACGTGCTGGTGATCCCTAATGACCAGCTAGGCGGTGCGGTCGTCCAGGGACTGCTGTCTCCCCTGACGCTGGACCAGGCGAAGCAGGAGGCCTTTACGCCGGCATCAATCAACGCGTTCCATATGGATAACGTGCTTTACGGCGTACCGAAAGCGGTGGAAACCCTGGTGCTGATTTACAACAAAGACCTGATCGATAAGCCGCTGGATAGCCTGCAGGACTGGTTCGACTATTCGAAGAAGCAGCGCGAAGAGGGTAAGTACGGCCTGCTGGCGAAGTTTGACCAGATCTATTACAGCTGGGGCGCTATTGGCCCAATGGGCGGCTATATCTTTGGCAAAAACGACAAAGGCGGCTTCAACCCGCAGGATGTCGGCCTGAATAAGCCAGGCGCGGTGGAAGCGGTGACTTTCCTGAAAAAATTCTACACCGACAAGGTATTCCCGGCGGGGATCCTCGGCGATAACGGGCTGAACGCCATCGACTCGCTGTTCACCGAGAAGAAAGCGGCTGCGGTGATTAACGGCCCGTGGGCCTTCCAGCCGTATGAAGCGGCAGGCATTCATTATGGCGTCGCGCCTTTGCCGACGCTGCCGGATGGCAAACCGATGAGCTCCTTCCTCGGCGTGAAGGGCTATGTCGTCTCGACGTGGAGTAAAGATAAAGCGCTGGCGCAGCAGTTTATCGAGTTCATCAACCAGCCGCAGTACGTGAAAGCGCGTTATGTCGCCACCGGAGAAATCCCGCCGCTGAAGGCCATGATTGACGATCCGCTGATTAAGAATGACGAAAAGGCCAGCGCGGTGGCGGTGCAGTCAGCGCGGGCGACGGCGATGCCCGGGATCCCGGAAATGGGAGAGGTATGGGGCCCGGCGAACGCCGCGCTCGAGCTTAGCCTGACCGGTAAACAGGAGCCGAAGGCGGCGCTCGATAACGCTGAAAAGCAGATCAAAATGCAGATCGAAGCCATGCAGGCCAGCAATCAATAATCCGGTGATGTAACAGAACGGGAGGGCCGACCTCCCGTTTTCAGAAGGAGTCGTGTGTGATTATCAATCCCAGCGAAAATATTGCCGAAGCGCGCGGCGCAGGACGCCATGCGTGGTGCGGCCTGTTGCTGGCTATCGTGCCGGGTTTTGGGCAGTTTTATCACCGCCAGTGGCTGAAGGGGATTGTCTTCCTGGTGCTGCTGAGCAGTTTTATGAGCATTTTCTATGACTTTCTCAGCGAAGGCCTGTGGGGGTTATATACCTTAGGCGAGGAAGTCCCGCGGGATAACTCTATTTTCCTGCTGGCGGAAGGGATAATCAGCGTACTGATTATCGCATTCGGTTTGTTGGTCTATTTCCTCTCGCTGCGCGATGCCTGGGTTAACGGCAAAAAGCGCGATGAAGGCATGGCGCTGAATAGCGTACGCAAGCAGTATCAGATGCTGCTCAGCGAGGGTTTCCCGTATCTGATGATCACGCCCGGCTTCATACTGCTGGTGTTTGTGGTCATCTTCCCGATCCTGTTTGGTTTTGCTATCGCCTTTACTAACTACAACCTTTATCACACGCCGCCAGCGAAGCTGGTGGATTGGGTGGGATTCAAAAACTTCATCAATATCTTCACATTATCCATCTGGCGCTCGACCTTCTTTGACGTACTGCAGTGGACGGTGGTGTGGACGCTGCTGGCGACGACCCTGCAATGTACCGTCGGCGTGCTGCTGGCGATTCTGGTCAACCAGAAAGATCTGCGCTTTAAGCCGATGATCCGCACAATTTTCATTCTGCCGTGGGCGGTGCCGGGCTTCGTGACGATTCTGGTTTTTGCCGGCATGTTCAATGATTCATTCGGGGTGATTAACAACGCCATTTTGTCCTTCTTTGGCATCACGCCGAAGGCCTGGCTGACCGACCCGTTCTGGACTAAAACGGCGCTGATCATGATGCAAACCTGGCTGGGCTTTCCGTTTGTTTTCGCCATGACCACCGGCGTCCTGCAGGCGATCCCGGACGATCTGTATGAAGCGGCCACCATGGATGGCGCTAGCGCGTTTACCCGCCTGCGGACCATTACTCTGCCGCTGGTGCTCTACTCCATTGCGCCGATCATCATCACTCAGTACACCTTCAATTTTAACAACTTCAATATCATCTACCTGTTCAATAACGGCGGACCGGCGGTAGCCGGGTCGAATGCCGGCGGTACGGATATTCTGGTGTCGTGGATCTACAAATTAACGATGTCGTCTTCGCAATACGCCATCGCGGCCACCATCACGATTCTGCTGTCGATTTTTGTCGTCGGCCTGGCGTTGTGGCAGTTCCGCGCCACGAAATCCTTCAAAAACGACGACATGGCGTAAGGGAAGCAACATGGCTAAATCACCGAGTATTAAACGTGAAAAGTGGATTCGCCTGTCTCTCACCTGGCTGGTGGTCCTCTTTGTATCGACGATTATTATATACCCGCTGGTCTGGACGGTAGGGGCGTCTCTGAACGCCGGGAACAGTCTGCTGAGTACGTCGATTATTCCTGAAAACCTGTCGTTCCAGCATTACGCGGATCTGTTTAACGGCAATGTGAATTATCTCACATGGTACTGGAACTCGATGAAAATCAGCTTCATGACCATGGTGTTGACCTTAATCAGCGTCAGCTTCACGGCCTATGCGTTCTCCCGCTTTCGTTTCAAAGGGCGGCAGAACGGGCTGATGCTGTTTCTGCTGTTACAGATGATCCCGCAGTTCTCGGCGCTGATTGCGATCTTTGTTCTCTCTCAGCTTCTGGGGCTGATCAACAGCCATCTGGCGCTGGTGCTGATCTACGTGGGCGGCATGATCCCGATGAATACCTGGCTCATGAAGGGGTATCTGGACGCGATCCCCAAAGATCTGGATGAATCCGCGCGGATGGATGGCGCCAGCAGCTTCCGCATCTTTATCGAAATCATTATGCCGCTGTCGAAGCCGATTCTGGCGGTGGTGGCGCTGTTTTCATTCACCGGCCCGCTGGGGGATTTCATCCTCTCCAGCACCATTTTACGTACCCCGGATAAATACACGCTGCCGATTGGCCTGTATAACCTGGTGGCGCAGAAAATGGGCGCCAGCTACACCACCTACGCGGCGGGCGCGGTGCTGATTGCCGTCCCGGTGGCGATTCTCTATCTGGCGCTACAAAAATACTTTGTTTCCGGCCTCACCTCAGGCAGTACAAAAGGATAACCCCATGAAAAGATTAACACCCGCGTGGCTTGCTGTTTCTCTGGCATGCTGTTTTTCCGCCGGTACGCTGGCGGCAGATGCGCTGCAAACGAAGGCGTTTAGCAATATGCCCGCTGATTTTATTAAAGGCGCGGATATCTCTACGCTGCTGGATGCGGAAAAGCACGGCGCGAAGTTCTTTAACCACAACAATCAGCCGCAGGATCCGATCGCGATTCTGAAGGCCGACGGCGTGAACTATGTTCGCCTGCGCCTGTGGGTGGATCCAAAAGACGCCCAGGGTCAGCGCTACGGCGGCGGCGATAACGATCTGGCGGCGACGCTGGCGCTGGCGAAGCGCGCAAAAGCGCAGGGTATGAAGCTGCTGCTTGATTTTCACTACAGCGATTTCTGGACCGATCCGGGCAAGCAGTTCAAGCCGAAGGCCTGGGAGAAAATGGATTATCCGCAGCTGAAAACCACGATCCACGACTACACCCGCGACACGATTGCCCGCTTTAAGCAGGAGGGGGTGCTGCCGGATATGGTCCAGATCGGCAACGAGATCAACGGCGGTATGCTGTGGCCGGAGGGCAAAAGCTGGGGGCAGGGCGGCGGCGAGTTCGATCGCCTGGCGGGGCTGCTTAACGCCGCCATTGACGGCCTGAAGGAAAACCTCACCGGCGGCGAGCAGATTAAAATTATGCTTCATCTGGCCGAAGGCACGAAAAACGACACCTTCCGCTGGTGGTTTGATGAAATCAGCAAGCGCAACGTGCCTTACGACATCATTGGTCTGTCGATGTACACCTACTGGAATGGTCCGATTAGCGCGCTGAAAGCCAATATGGACGATATCAGCAAGCGCTATAACAAAGACGTGATAGTGGTGGAAGCCGCTTACGCCTATACCCTGGAAAACTGCGACAACGCCGAAAATAGTTTCCAGGCGAAAGAGGAAAAGGATGGCGGTTATCCTGCCACCGTACAGGGGCAATATAATTATATTCACGACTTAATGCAGGCCGTTGCGGACGTACCGGACCACCGCGGTAAAGGTATTTTTTATTGGGAGCCGACGTGGATTGCCGTACCGGGAAATACCTGGGCGACGCCTGCCGGAATGAAATATATCCATGATGAATGGAAAGAGGGGAATGCCCGGGAAAATCAGGCGCTGTTTGATTGCCAGGGAAAAGCATTGCCGTCGATGAAGGTATTCAATTAATTATTCAGCTTTACACTTCAGGATGTTTATTATGAAAAAATTTGCGCCTTTGAGTCCGAAGGTCAATGCGCTATTGCATGGCGCCGACTATAACCCGGAGCAGTGGGAGAACTATCCCGATATTATCGATAAAGATATTGCCATGATGCAGCAGGCAAAATGTAATGTCATGTCGGTAGGGATATTTAGCTGGGCGAAACTTGAACCTCTGGAAGGCGTATTTGAGTTTGGCTGGCTGGACAGTATCCTGGATAAACTCTATGCCGCCGGCATTCATGTCTTTCTCGCGACCCCAAGCGGCGCGCGCCCGGCCTGGATGTCGCAGAAATATCCTCAGGTCCTGCGCGTCGGTCGCGATCGGGTGCCTGCGCTGCACGGTGGACGTCATAACCACTGTATGTCGTCGCCGGTCTACCGTGATAAAACCCTGAAAATAAATTCCCTGCTGGCGGAGCGCTACTCGCAGCATCCCGCGGTGCTGGGCTGGCATATCTCCAATGAATACGGCGGAGAGTGCCACTGTAGCCTGTGCCAGGAGCGTTTCCGCGACTGGCTGAAAGCGCGCTATGAAACGCTGGATAACCTCAATCACGCCTGGTGGAGCACCTTCTGGAGCCACACCTACAGCGACTGGTCGCAGATCGAATCTCCGGCCCCGCAGGGGGAAGTCTCCATTCATGGTCTGAACCTGGACTGGCATCGCTTTAATACCGCTCAGGTGACGGACTTCTGCCGCCACGAAATTGCGCCGCTGAAAGCGGCGAATGCTGCGCTGCCGGTAACAACCAACTTTATGGAGTATTTCTACGATTACGACTACTGGCAACTGGCGAAGGTGCTGGACTTTATCTCATGGGACAGCTACCCCATGTGGCACCGTGATAAAGATGAAACCACGCTGGCCTGCTACACCGCCATGTATCATGACATGATGCGCAGCCTGAAGGGCGGCAAACCGTTTGTATTAATGGAATCCACCCCGAGCGCGACCAACTGGCAGCCGACCAGTAAGCTAAAGAAACCGGGAATGCATATTCTCTCTTCTCTGCAGGCGGTGGCGCACGGTGCGGATTCGGTGCAGTACTTCCAGTGGCGTAAGAGCCGCGGTTCGGTTGAGAAGTTTCATGGCGCGATTATCGATCATGTCGGTCATCTGGATACGCGCGTGGGTCGTGAAGTGACGGCGCTCGGCGAGATGCTAAGCCAGCTGCCGGGCGTCGTGGGCTGCCGGACGGATGCGAAAGTGGCGATTATCTTCGACCAGCAAAACCGCTGGGCGCTGGATGATGCACAGGGGCCGCGAAATCTCGGCATGGAGTATGAAAATACCGTCAACGAACATTATCGTCCGTTCTGGGAGCAGGGGATTGCGGTTGATGTTATCGATGCTGACGTTGACCTGAGTCCTTATCAACTGGTCATTGCGCCAATGCTGTATATGGTTCGTGAGGGATTTGCCGAACGCGCCGAAGCGTTTGTGGCTAACGGTGGCCATTTAGTTACAACATACTGGACAGGCATAGTGAACGAGTCCGACCTCTGCCATCTCGGCGGTTTCCCGGGCCCGCTGCGTAAACTGCTGGGCATTTGGGCGGAAGAGATTGACTGCCTGAACGACGGCGAACGCAACCTGGTACAGGGGCTGGCGGGCAATGAAGGGGGCCTGCAGGGACCGTATCAGGTACGCCATCTGTGTGAACTGATTCATGCCGAAACGGCGCAGCCGCTGGCGACCTACCGCGATGATTTTTACGCGGGAAGACCGGCGGTTACCGTCAATCACGTGGGTAAAGGTAAGGCCTGGCACGTCGCTTCGCGCAACGATCTGGCTTTCCAGCGGGACTTCTTCACCGCCATAAGTAAAGAGCTGTCGCTGCCACGTGCGGTGGCGGCCGATTTCCCGCCGGGCGTGGTGGCGACCGCACGGACGGACGGTGAAACCACCTACGTATTCCTGCAAAACTACAGCGCGCAGCAGCAGCAGGTGACCTTACCGCAGGGCTATCAGGACAGCCTCACCGGCACGGCACTGAACGCGCCGTTAACCTTAAAAGCGTGGGATTGCCGCATCCTCAGTCGTCACGCGTAATTTTTCTCTATCCACGCCTGCTCGCAAGAGCAGGCGTTTTTTTATCTGCTTATCAGGAGTCTATTATGGTGAGTTTAAAATCCTTTCTGAATTATTTCTCCCAGTCTCGTCCGGCGGTAACGTTAAGCCAGGCGGAACAACAACAGATTGAACGTTTAATTCAGGCTTTTGGCGGCGAGGCGAATATTGTCAACGTTGACGCCTGTATCACCCGCTTACGCGTCACGGTGAATAATCTGTCGATTGTTGACTCTCAGGGGCTACAGCAGCAGGGAGCGCTTGGCGTTATTATCCTTGGGCAGCAGGTGCATGCTATTTTCGGTAAACAGTCGGATGCTTTGCGTCAATTACTTGACGAACACTTTGCCAGCCGTAAATAAAATAAAACGGGATAACGCAATAATGAGTTATCCCGAAAAGAAAACAAAGCATTCAATGGCAATAATGATTACCGGAGGGTAATTAACGACCTTACAGCTGGAGATAAAACAGTTAAATGACGACTACCACCAGGCCTCGACCTGTACACCAAAGTTCCACGTATTATTGGCAGTTTGATCTTCGAACGGTTTACCGTTTTCAGAGTCATTCAGATACGAAGCGAAAATGCGCAGTTCCGGGCGAGACATAAAGTCAGGGCCATCGGCCAGGCCCAGCGCGATGGTATATTTCTCACCGGCCTGCTTATAATCAGTATTGTTCTTGTAGCTATCTTTTTGGTAAAAGCCGCCCACTTCGCCAATCAGGCGCACGTATTCGGTGAACTGATACTGCCCACGAGCCACCAGCGACAGCATGCGCGTTTTATCCGTGTAATCGGTGATGTTGTCCGCGGAGCCCCAGGTGAGAACGTGGTTAATGGAGAACTTTTCGGTAATCGGAATTAAACCGGTATTAATCACGCGGTATCCGGTGGCGTCATTGACGTAGTTCCACATGTCGTACCAGCCGCCGCCCTGGGAAACCATGTTCTGCGCCAGCCCTTTGTTGGCGTACTGCAGCACCGTTTTGTTGTAACCACCCAGCATATCCTGGCTGATTTCACCGGTTAGCATGACGCCGTTTTCAGCATCGTATAGACCACCGTAGGAGTCCTGCTTTTTAGTGGTATTCGGCATCGCGTAGTCGATACCAAATTCGGTCCACGAACCGGCCCACGGCTTCCAGCCTGCGTAGCGCAGGTCGAGGTAGTTAATGTTGACGTTGCTGTCGCCATCGACGCGATAGTCGACGTCATTGGCATCGCCGCGGATCCAGGCAAATGAAACGGCCCCCGGGCCGAGCGTATAGTTTTCGATCCCGGCACCGGATCCGGAAATGTTCCAGTATTTGGTATCAATGATGTGGAGATCGTGGCGCTGGTAGTAGCGTTTACCGCCCCAAATGACCGCGTTCGGATCGCCGGGGACCAGCCCTTTGATTTGCAGGTTGAGCTGGCGCAGGCCGAATTGGGCATCATCATCGAGCGTGGTTTCGTTATCGTTAGAACCGTCAGAAACCATGCTGACCATGCTATCAAGATAGAAGCTCACGTCATTCTTCTTATAGACCTCTGATCCCAGCTCCAGCTCGCCGTAGGTATCGGACTCGTTACCCAGACGGCCAATTTTGTTTTTTTGCCATTCGGCCTGACTACCGTCGCCGGAGACCCCAACCCCGGCGCGCATATAGCCATGAAAATCGATACCCGGAAGCGTGGCGGAAGCAGCAAACACGGATGGTGAAATCAGCGCAGCGGCCAACGCAGCGGAGAGTGTGCGCAGCGTAGTGTTCATGTCTATCCTCTTATTGTTTTGTATTACGTTCACATAACCGATGTCATAAAATGCCTAAACCCGAATTCAGGCAATTGAATGATCGCTATAGTGTGATTAACTGCAAATAAATTGGCGGGTTTTGTTACGAGTAGTGAGTCTATTCACAATTTGTTGTATTGTGAGCGTAATACTTTTTTTGATGATTGTGGTTCGAGGGACGCGGCGATGAGCGTTTTTTCACATTGCCCCTGTTACAATCCAGGGATAACAACATAAGGAACCGGACTATGAAGTCTAAAAGCGCGACCTTAGAAGACGTTGCTCGCCATGCGGGCGTCTCCTATCAGACCGTGTCCAGAGTGCTCAACAAATCTGCTAATGTATCCAAAGCCACACGCAGCAAGGTGGAGAAATCCATCGAGGAGCTGCGCTATGTCCCAAACCGCCTGGCGCAACAGCTGGTAGGAAAGCAAAGCCGCACCGTGGGCCTGGTCACCATCTCCCTCGCATTGCACGCGCCTTCTCAGGTGGCTGCTGCGGTAAAACGCTATGCGAATGTGGAAGGCTATCAGGTGCTCATCTCCATGATCGATGAGAGCGTCAACCAAAGTATTCAAGATTCCATTAATGAACTGAAGTCTCAGCTGGTGGATAAGGTCATCATCAACGTGCCGCTGGAGACTGAACTGGCTCAAAAAATTGCCGCTGATAACGATGATATCGTCTGTCTGTTTTTAGATGTTGACCCCTACAGCTCCGTGTTTAACGTTTCGTTTAACCCGGCTGATGGTACCCGGGCCAGCGTCAAATATCTCTATGAAATGGGGCATCGGGAGATCGCGCTGCTAGCCGGCCCGGAAAGCTCGGTATCGGCCAAACTGCGTCTGAAAAGCTGGATTGAGACCCTTGAGGGATATGGCCTGCAGCCGGTCACGGTGATTCGCGGTAACTGGGATGCGCAGAGCGGCTATGCCGGCGCGCTGCAAATGCTGCGGGAGACGCCAAACTTTACCGCCGTTCTGGTGGGTAACGATCAGATGGCGCTGGGCGTACTGAGCGCGTTTCACCAACATCAGGTGCCGATTCCGGGGGAAAAATCGGTTATTGGTTATGATGACACCTATGAGAGTTCGTTCTTTTACCCGGCGCTCACCACCGTTTCGCTGGATCTTGATTTACAAGGAAAAGAGGCCGTCCGGCGCCTTCTCGATAGCGGCGATCGCGAGACATCTCATACTTCCTCTATCCTTCCGGCTCGTCTGGTCGTGCGCCACTCTACCGGACCGAAAACTGAGCCGGGCAAAAACCTGCAGTCTATTGCCGAACAGCTCAGAGCGCTGGCGCATCAGCTTAATCCTTAATCCGCAACGGGCGGCCTGCGCCGCCCTTTAGCCCCTTCCATTCTCAGGGTTGATCTTTGTATTTACCCGGCGTACCATAATGTTATGTTATAACGTAATGATTGAGGTCGCTATGAAACCCAATATTCATCCGCATTATCGTACGGTGGTTTTTCACGATACCAGCGCCAACGAATACTTCAAAGTCGGATCAACGATCCGTACCGAGCGCGAAATTGAGCTGGAAGGCGAGACGTATCCCTACGTAACGCTCGATGTCTCCTCCAAATCGCATCCGTATTACACCGGCAAACAGAAGGCCTTCAACAATGAAGGCAGCACCGCGCGTTTCCGCCAGCGCTTCGGCGGTTTTATTGATGCGAAAAGGAGTAAATAATGCAGGTACTCAACTCATTGCGTAGCGCGAAACAGCGCCACCCGGATTGCCAGATCGTCAAGCGTAAAGGGCGGCTGTACGTTATCTGCAAAAGTAATCCTCGCTTTAAGGCCGTCCAGGGGCGCAAGAAGAGACGTTAACGGAAGCTCTCCAGCGTTCGTAACTGCCGGTCGTCGGCGCTAAAGTTGTCGGCGGCCAGCCACTGCCGCATTGCCTTGTCAATATGCGGCCACTCGGAATCGATAATCGAAAACCAGTCGGTATCGCGGTTGTGGCCCTTTATCACCAGCGCCTGACGAAAACGCCCCTCATACTGAAATCCCAGCCGCAGCGCCGCCCGGCGTGAAGGCTCGTTCAAACTGTTGCATTTCCACTCGTAGCGACGATAGCCGAGCGTTGCAAAAATATAATGCATCAGCAGCCATTGGGCCTCGGTGGCCATCGCCGTCCGGCTTAGTAAAGGCGAGAAGTGAACGTGGCCGACTTCAACAACGCCATTTTTAGCATCGATTCTCATCAGCGCCAGTGAGCCAACAGGCTGGTCTGTCCGTTGATCTATCACGGCAAAGTGGATGGGATCGGCCTGCCCGGAAACGTGCTCTATCCACGCGCGGTATTCCTCTACGCTGTTATCCGGCTCACGCAGCAGCCACGTCCAGCTTCGGGTGTCCGGGGCCAGCCGATGGGCGTCAAACAACGCACCGGCGTGCGTGGAGCGCAATGGCTCAAGCCGGCAAAGGCGGCCCTGCAGATTCAACCTTTCAGGATGCGGACGGGGCTGCCAGTCGGGCAGGGCTGCGCCAACGGGTTGATCGAATTGATTAAGATGGCTCATGAGGTTTTCCTTTGGCAGGTGAATGCTGCGAGATTAGGCGCTTGTTGGTTCCATAAAAAGAGCCACAGGAGTATGTTTTTATGGTGCCACGAGGAGCGATGATGAATATTCCGGATGATGCTTTTTTTGCTTTACTGGAGCAGGCCCTGCGCGGCAGGGGAGGTGGAACCCTGCAGCGTACGCTCTATCAGACACTACGCGAGGCGATTTTGCAGGGGGCGCTGGCAGGTGATAGCCGTTTACCCGGCTCGCGCGCCATGGCCCAGCGTCTGGGACTGTCGCGCAACACCGTCAACGGCGCGCTGGAGCAGCTGGCGATAGAGGGGTATTTATTACGTAGCCGCCAGGGGACGTCCGTCGTGCCTTTAGGAGCTCAGGGAGAGGGGGACGTTGAGGCGCGCCATATTGTACTCCCTGAATACTTACAGGGATTACCGGCGGCAATCCATCGTGATTCACCCTCGCTGCTCTTTACGCCGGGAATGCCTGCGGTTAACTACTTTCCGCTTTCCATCTGGCGCCGGCTCCTGGATCGCGTACTGCGTGAAGAGGGAAGCGCATTATTGGGCTACGGCGATGCGCAGGGAGAGCTCGTACTGCGCAAAGCCATTGCCCGCCACCTTGCGCTCTCGCGGGGGATCCGCTGTGAAGCCAGCCAGATTGTGATTACGGAAGGTGCGCTGGAAGGCGTCGATTTATGCACGCATTTGCTGAGCGTCGCTGGCGATACGGCCTGGGTAGAAGAACCCGGCTATCCGGGAGCAAAAAGCATCTTTCTCAAATCCGGACTTCATATAGAGGGCGTGCCGGTTGATCATGAAGGGATGCGTTTTGATAGTCATAATGATAGTGAAGCGCCGCGATTGATCTTTACTTCACCTTCCCATCAATACCCCTGCGGGGCAGTGATGAGCGCCGGGAGGCGACTGGCGCTACTGGAGTATGCCCGCCGGCATGATTCTTGGATTATTGAAGATGATTACGACAGCGAGTTTCGCTACAGCGGTGAGCCTATTCCGGCCATGCTGGGGATGGCCAGGCAGGCGCCGGTGGTTTATCTGGGGACATTCAGCAAAACGCTATTTCCGTCGCTGCGCATTGGCTTTATGGTGATGCCTCCCGCGCTGGCGGAGGCCGCACGTGGCGCCATTGGTTCGCTATTACGCGGCGGCCATCGGGCCGAACAGAGGGCGCTGGCGTTGTTCATTGAGGAGGGGCACTACGCACGTCATTTAGCCGCCATGCGCCGTTTATACCGCAAACGTCAGCAGCAGCTGCGGGAGATTCTGGCTCAAGAGCTCAGGCATCCTTATGAACTGTTTGGCGGCGAGGGGGGCCTGCACCTGACCGTCGCTATCGACAACGTGGATGACCTGGCGATTGTGCAGCAGGCCCGGCGGTTTCAGCTGGCACCCGGGGCGTTAAGCCGTTTTTACCTCGATGTAAAAACGGCGCGAAGCGGCTTTGTTCTGGGCTACGGTAATACGTCCGCCTCGCATTTTATGGCTGCGGTACGGACGCTGAACCGTCTTATTGCGCTGGACCGACGCGGGTAAGAGAAAACACATCGTAAAAGGAGAGTTCGCCTTTGGTGGCGATCATTTTTTGTAGCTGAGCCTTTTGTTCGCCGCCGACGCGTGGCGATTGCAGGATGCGTTCAAGCAGCTGCTCAGGGACAAATCGGGTGTTGTACCACTCACCGTTGTAGCACACGCGGAAATCAAGAACGTCAATATCTTCATAACGGTAGCGCGGATAGACGTCGAAGAAGAAGAAACCGTTTAGCAGAACAAATAAGACAATTAACAGCCAGACAGAATCTACCAGCGTTTCGGAACGTAGCATCACAATAAGCGTGGCCAGGAAAGCCGCGTACATGGCGACAAAAAGCCATGGATGGTTGCGAATAAAGCTAATGCTAAAGCGCGGACGGTTGTCGCGCTTCTCTTTCACATTAAGCTCATCAATGGTGCTCTTCAGCAGCAGCTGTATTTCTGTCATCTTATTCCCCAAATTCTGCCATGAGCCCGTATCCAGGCGTGACAAACCGGGCTCAGCCTGAAGGCTATTTTATGTTGCGTAAATCCATGGGGAAAGTAACAGATTGGTTGCAGAAAAGCATAACAGTTACCGTTTTTCGCTCTCCAGCATTTTAATTACCCGTGCCGGGTTTCCGCCGACGACGGCGTTGGCCGGCACATTTTTTACTACGACGGCCCCCGACGCCACCACGGCATTATCGCCGATAGTGACGCCTGGATTAATCACTGCCCGGCCGCCAATCCACACATTATGGCCAATGATGACGGGTTTTCCGTACTCTTGACCACTATTGCGGTCGACAGGGTCAAGGGGATGCGTAGCGGTATAAATATGCACGCCCGGCGCCAGCATGCAGTTATCGCCAATATGAATTGGACAGACGTCAAGCATGACGCAATCAAAGTTAGCGTAGAAATTTTTGCCGAGGAAGATATTGTAGCCATAGTCACAGCGAAATGTGGGTTCGATATACGCGTCACTCGCGTGCCCAAGCAGTTCAGAAAGTAATGCGTTTCTTAATTCACGTTCTTCAGGCGCCGAATGATTGTAGCGGTGCAGCAGTTGTCTGGCCCGCAGACGATCGGCTTTCAACGTGGCGTCACCTGCCAGATACAGTTCGCCGGCAATCATTTTTTGTTTCTCTTCACTCATGGAGGCTTTCCTTATTTCCTTATCGTTAGGCCGCCATAGTATAAAAAAGAAACCGGTTTCATATTCACATTGAGACAACATCTGTGAGCACTGTCACACTTATTATCATCACGAGAGAGGGGCGTTTTCGGCACGAGGTGTATGACTTTCATTTGAAATAAACTAGCGGATAAATTTCCAGACTGAAGGGGGGATCTTGTCATACAGTTTATTCATCGTCAGCTCAGCAAGACGATGGTCGGCCGCTGAGTAAAATACCGCCAGTTCATTATCGGAAAGTTCATATTTATTTTTTTCAATTACGCGCTCCAGCGTATCAATTGTCTGACAGCGTCGTAAACGCATCAAATAGTCTATTTTGGTTAATGTTTTATCAGACATAAATTCACCTTTTGATTGTAATAATACTAACACGAAAGACTGGCCGGGTTTTCCCGACTGGCGTTGACAAAACAGCGGAATAACCGATTGCCAGATTTACGCCATTTCTGCAGATCTGCGCTGTTAATGCCGTAGTTGCTGAACAAGACGAAAGTGTCATCCAGATATTCATCAATCTGGGTAATCAGCTTATTATCCTCTGCGTACTTAATTTTATAATTAAGTGCGAACGCAGCAATGTGCTCGATCAATTCATTAAGTTGAAGATTGACAGCCGAGGTCGGGTCATTAACCCAGCCGTGGTTGCTCTCTTCCAGGTTTGCAAGACAGTCATGATACAGGGTTTCGCAGAGAAATTTAAGCTGCGCAATATCATGTCTTTTTGGCGAGTATTCGTCCATAACGCATCCCCTTTTGAGTGGTTTAAACGACGATTATCGACACCGTTGTGGGATGAACACGACTAACAGACCTGACACATACATTGTAATCTTGCTGTTTAACTATAATCCACTCTTAAAAAGATTTCATCGTGCTATTACGAAAAATTACAATTATCAGCGTCCTTTTATCTTCAATGCCTCGGACTTTATTATATCGTGCCGTTACCCCGTTCGGAAAAAACGAATACTGACCTTATATTTCATCAGGTTAGCCGACGCGTTTAGCCGTTATAGAGAGACAACCATACACAAAATCAGTGATTAAGAATATTCTGAGTTAGGGGCGCAGGAAAGAAAATTGTGGAAAAAAAATGGAGATAAGCACCGCGACTCATCATTAAATATTATATCTCAGCTTATAAATTAGACAATAACAATCCGTGCGTTTTAACGAGGAACAAAAGAAAAGGGCCGCAAATGCGGCCCTGAGAGGAGAGATTAATGATGCTCAACCGGATGGCTGTGCTCAATATCCTCATTTTTCTTACTAAAGCGGCGGCGAACCACCACGAAGAACACCGGCACGAAGAAAATCGCCAGCACCGTCGCGGTCACCATCCCACCCATTACGCCAGTACCGACGGCGTTCTGCGCACCGGAGCCTGCGCCGGAGCTGATAACCAGCGGCATGACCCCAAGGATGAACGCCAGTGAGGTCATCAGAATCGGACGCAGACGCATACGAACGGCTTCCAGCGTGGCTTCGATCAGGCCTTTGCCCTCTTTATCCATCAGGTCCTTGGCGAATTCAACGATAAGTATCGCGTTCTTCGCCGACAGGCCGATGGTGGTCAGCAGACCAACCTGGAAGTAGACGTCGTTGGTTAAACCACGGAAGGTAGCCGCCAGCAGCGCACCCACAACCCCCAGCGGAACAACCAGCATGACCGAGAACGGAATCGACCAGCTTTCATACAGCGCCGCCAGGCACAGGAAGACGACAATCAGCGAGATAGCGTACAGCGCTGGTGCCTGGTTGCCTGACAACCGTTCCTGATAAGACATACCGGTCCAGTCATAGCCAATACCCGCAGGCAGTTTACCCGCCAGCTCTTCCATCAGGTTCATCGCTTCACCGGTACTTTTGCCCGGTGTCGCCTGGCCGAGGATTTCCATTGATGGCAAACCGTTGTAACGCTCCAGACGCGGCGAGCCGTATTCCCAGCGTGAAGTCGAGAAGGCGGAGAAGGGCACCATCTGTCCATCGCTGCCGCGTACGTACCAGTTGCCGATATCTTCCGGCAGCATACGGTATTTCGCTTCAGACATGATATACACTTTCTTCACGCGACCGCGGTCAATGAAGTCGTTGACGTAGCTACCACCCCATGCTGCGCCAAGCGTCGTGTTAATGTCGCTGATAGACACGCCGAGAGCCTGCGCTTTTTCCTGATCGATATCCACTTTGAACTGCGGAGTATCTTCCAGTCCGTTTGGACGCACGCCGGTTAAGACGTCAGGATGCTGCGCGACCATACCAAAGAGCTGGTTACGTGCCTGGGTCAGTTTTTCATGGCCCAGTCCCGCCTGGTCGATCAGCTGGAAGTCAAAGCCCGTTGCGGTACCCAGTTCAACAATTGCCGGCAGGTTAAAGGCAAAGACCATTGCGTCTTTAATCTGCGAGAAATACCCCATTGCGCGACCGGTAATCGCCTCAACTTTGTTCTCTTCGCCCGGACGCTGGCTCCAGTCCTTCAGAGAAACGAACGCGATACCGGTGTTTTGCCCACGACCCGCGAAACCAAAGCCGTTTACGGCGAATACCGATTCAACGTTGTTTTTCTCTTTGGTGAGATAGTAGTCGGTCATCTCATCCAGAACTTTCTGGGTACGCTCCTGAGTTGCGCCAGCAGGCAGCTGCGCCATGCTCAGGAAGACGCCCTGGTCTTCGTCCGGCAGGAACGAACTTGGCAGACGAACGAACAGCCAGGCCATGCCGACAACGATGATCAGGTACAGCACCAGATAACGGCCGGTACTGCGCAGGATATTGCCTACGCTATCGGTGTAGTGATGCGTGCTCTTATCGAACATGCGGTTAAACCAACCGAAGAAGCCGGTGGTGGCGCCATGGCTGCCTTTCTGGATGGGTTTCAGCATCGTGGCGCAGAGCGCCGGGGTCAGAATCAGTGCCACCAGTACCGACAGCGCCATCGCGGAAACGATAGTGATCGAGAACTGACGGTAAATCGCACCGGTAGAACCGCCGAAGAAGGCCATCGGGATAAATACCGCGGAAAGCACCATCGCGATACCCACCAGCGCGCCCTGAATCTGGCCCATTGATTTACGCGTGGCTTCCTTCGGCGGTAGCCCTTCTTCGGCCATTACACGCTCGACGTTTTCTACCACCACGATGGCGTCATCCACGAGCAGGCCTATGGCGAGCACCATACCAAACATGGTGAGGGTGTTTATCGAGAAGCCGAACAGCGCGAGGATAGCGAACGTCCCCAGCAGTACGACCGGCACGGCGATAGTCGGAATCAGCGTTGCGCGGAAGTTCTGCAGGAACAGGTACATCACCAGGAACACCAGAATGATGGCTTCAACCAGCGTTTTCACCACTTCGTGAATGGAGATCTGCACGAAGGGGGTGGTGTCATACGGGTAAACAATCTTCAGGCCTGACGGGAAGAAAGGTTCCATTTTCTTCAGTTCGGCACGAATGGCGTTGGCGGTATCCAGCGCGTTCGCGCCGGTCGCGAGCTTAATACCCAGACCGGACGCGGGCTGACCGTTAAACTTCGCAACGACGTCGTAGCTTTCGCCACCCAGCTCAATCTTCGCGACATCGCGCAGACGCACCTGGGAACCATCCTGGTTAACCTTCAGCAGAATGTTGCCGAACTCTTCAGTATTGGTCAGACGGGTCTGCGCCACGATGGAGGCGTTCAGCTGCTGACCTTTCACCGGTGGAGTACCGCCTAACTGTCCTGCTGCAACCTGGGCGTTCTGCGCTTTCAGGGCGCTGATCACGTCAACCGGCGTCAGCTGGAAGTTATTAAGCTTGTTCGGATCCATCCAGATACGCATCGCGTACTGGGAACCGAACAGCTGTACGTCACCGACGCCGCTGGTACGGCTAATCGAATCCTTCATGTTGGCGGCAACATAGTCAGAAATGTCATCCTGATTCATGGTGCCGTTGGTATTGATAACGCCGACAACCATCAGGAAGCTGCTGGATGCCTTTTCAACGCTAATACCCTGCTGCTGAACTTCTTGCGGCAGCAGCGGCGTTGCCAGCGCCAGCTTGTTCTGTACCTGTACCTGGGCGATATCCGGATCGGTACCGGATTCAAAGGTGAGGGTGATGGTTGCTGTACCGGTGGAGTCGCCATTTGAAGACATGTACATCAGGTGATCGATACCGTTCATGTTCTGTTCGATAACCTGGGTCACGGTGTTCTGCACGGTTTCAGCATCGGCACCGGGGTACATGGCTGTAATGGAAATTGCCGGCGGCGCAATCGTCGGATATTGCGCTATCGGCAACTTGAGGATCGATAACCCCCCAGCCAGCATGATGATAATGGCGATCACCCACGCAAATATGGGGCGATCGATAAAGAAATTAGGCATGTCTTAACGGCTCCTGTTTAAGTTAAGACTTAGGTTGTTCTGACTGAGCGTTGCCTGCGGCTTGCTGTTTATCGTCAGAAACGACTTCCTGCGCTTTAACCTGCACGCCAGGTCTGACTTTTTGCAGACCGGTGATGATGACGCGATCGCCCGTTTTCAGCCCTTCGGTGACCAGCCATTTATCACCAATAGCCTGAGTGGCGGTAATCTGGCGAACTTCGACTTTATCACCTTCGCCGACGACCATCGCGCTGGCATCGCCGCGCGGGGTGCGGGTTACGCCCTGCTGAGGAACCAGCAGCGCATCCGGGTTGACGCCTTCTTCCAGACGCGCGCGGACGAACATCCCCGGCAGCAGAGTGTGATCCGGGTTCGGGAAAATGGCGCGCAGCGTGATAGAACCGGTGGTCTGATCAACGGTGACGTCAGAAAACTCCAGCGTACCGTTCTGCGGGTATTTCAGACCGTCGTTCGTCACCAGCTCAACCTTCGCTTTGCCGTTTTCCTGCTGCAGCTTGCCGTTGGCCAGCTCTTGTTTCAGACGCAGGAAATCGTTGCTCGATTGCGTCACGTCAACATAGATAGGATCCAGCTGTTGCACGGTCGCCAGGGCGGTGGTTTGGCCGTTTTGCACCAGAGCACCTTCCGTGACTGCGGATTTACCAATGCGGCCTGAGATTGGCGAGGTGACTTTGGTGTAGGCCAGATTAATGCGCGCGGTTTCAACCGCTGCTTTGGCGGCAACCACGGCGGCGTTGCTCTGTTGCGCGGTCGCGACGGCAGTATCGTAATCCTGTTGACTGATGTACTTAGTGCCTAACAGTTTCTGATAACGTTTAACCGTCAGCTGATCCATATTTGCCGCGGCCTGCGCTTTGGCTAAATCGCCTTTCGCGCTTTCATAAGTGGCCTGATAGGTCGCCGGATCGATTTGATAAAGAGACACCCCTGCCTGGATATCGCTCCCTTCGGTGAAGTTACGTTTAAGAATAATGCCACTGACCTGAGGACGAACTTCCGCAACGCGATAGGCGCTGGTACGGCCTGGCAGTTCGGTAGTAATTTGTAGAGGAGCGGATTTGAGCGTCACAATACCGACTTCCGGCATTTGTTGGGCTCCTTGCTGAGCCGGTTTGTCGTCACATCCTGTTAGCGCTAAGCTGCCTGAGAGCATCAGAACGACCGCCAGAGGCGTTAACCCTCTGTTTTTGTTCATATGTAAACCTCGAGTGTCCAATTTCAAATTGTTCAGTGGCTCAATCGACCACAAACCCACTGCTGTGTTTCTATTATGGTCATGCTATGGTACATACATTCACAAATGTATGTAAACGTAACCTCTGTAAACTCATCGACCTATGGCACGAAAAACCAAACAACAGGCGCTTGAGACCCGGCAACATATTCTGGATGTTGCTCTGCGTCTGTTTTCGCAGCAAGGCGTATCATCCACCTCGCTGGCCGCAATTGCAAAAGAGGCCGGTGTGACGAGGGGCGCTATCTATTGGCATTTCAAAAATAAATCAGATTTATTTAATGAAATATGGGTGCTTTCAGAAGCCAACATCAACGATCTCGAAGTTGAGTATCGGGCAAAATTCCCCAACGATCCACTGTCAGTTGTCAGAGAGATCTTAGTGTATATCCTTGAAGCAACGGTGACAGAAAAACGCAGGCGCTTGATGATGGAAATCATTTTCCATAAATGCGAGTTCGTCGGAGAGATGGTCACGCTGCAAGAAGCGCAGCGAAGTTTATGCCTTGAGAGCTACGATCGTATCGAGCAGACATTAAACGAGTGCATTGCGGCGAAGATGCTGCCCGCCAATTTACTCACCCGGCGGGCGGCGATTTTAATGCGCAGCTATCTTTCTGGCCTGATGGAGAACTGGCTGCTGGCGCCCAACGCTTTCGATCTGCAGCATGAAGCGCGGGCATATGTCGAAACGCTGCTTGAAATGTATCAATTATGCCCCTCCTTGCGCAGTTCTGAAGGCGCGGAAGCTTAAGTATCCTCGCGGACAAAAGGGGTATTTTTCCTGCTGTCCGCCGCTATTCGCGCGATAACAGAAGTGCTATTCTTCGCGCTGCGACGATCCCCGGTATTCTCCGGCTTTTGCAATCACTCATGTTAACACTATGCTGCATACTATCCGTTGGCGAAACGCCATATCCGCTTTTGTTCTTACCCTGATGTTTTTTATCGGCTGTATTAGCGTTAACACGGCGCTGGCGGCTGACTTACCCGAACGCTCCGAGGTGCAAAGCCAGCTTACGACGCTGAATAAGCAAAAAGAGCTGACTCCGCAGGACAAGCTGGTTCAGCAGGACCTGACCCAGACCCTGGAAACCCTCGATAAAATCGAACGCATTAAGTCGGAAACGACGCAGCTGCGTCAGCAGGTGGCTCAGGCGCCAGCGAAAATGAATCAGGCTATCGATAGCCTCAACGCGCTAAGCGATGTTCCCGATGATGAGGCGACGCGTAAAACGTTGAGCACGTTATCGCTACGTCAGCTGGAATCACGCGTCTCTCAGACGCTGGACGATTTGCAAAACGCGCAGAACGATCTGGCAACCTATAACAGCCAGTTAGTCTCCCTACAAACCCAGCCGGAACGTGTGCAGAATGCGATGTACTCCGCTTCGCAGCAGCTGCAGCAGATCCGTAACCGCCTGAATGGCACCTCGACGGGCGAGGAGACGCTGCGTCCTACCCAGCAGAGTTTGCTGCTGGCTCAGCAGGCTCTGCTGAATGCGCAGATAGACCAGCAGCGCAAAAGCCTGGAAGGTAACACGGTCCTGCAGGATACCCTGCAAAAGCAGCGTGATTACATCACCGCCTACAGCAACCGTCTTGAACACCAGCTTCAGTTATTGCAGGAAGCGGTGAATAGCAAGCGCCTGACGCTGACGGAAAAGACGGCTCAGGAAGCGGTTTCCCCGGACGAAACGGCGCGTATTCAGGCAAACCCGCTGGTGAAGCAGGAGCTGGAGATTAACCACCAGCTTAGCGAAAGACTGATTTCGGCGACGGAAAATGGTAATCAGCTGGTTCAGCGCAACATCAAAGTGAAGACCTGGCTCGATCGCGCTTTGCAATCCGAGCGTGACATAAAAGAGCAGATTTCCGTGCTGAAAGGCAGCCTGCTGCTGTCGCGTATCCTTTATCAGCAGCAGCAAACGCTGCCCTCTGCGGAGGAGCTGAGCGATATGACGAACCGCATCGCCGACCTGCGCCTCGAACAGTTTGAGGTTAACCAGCAGCGCGATGCGTTGTTCCAGAGCGATGCGTACGTCGCGAAGCTGGAGGAAGGGCACAGCAGCGATGTCAATGCCGAAGTGCATAGCGCGCTTCTCGAAATCGTTGATATGCGCCGGGAGCTGCTCGATCAGTTCAACAAACAGCTGGGTAACCAGCTGATGATGGCCATTAACCTGCAGATCAATCAGCAGCAGTTAATGAGCGTGTCGACCAACCTGAAAGCCATTCTGACGCAGCAGATTTTTTGGGTAAACAGTAACCGTCCGATGGACTGGGAGTGGGTTAAAGCCTTCCCGGAAGCGCTGAAAGGGCAGTTTAAGGCGATGAAAATCACCGTAAACTGGGAAAAAGCCTGGCCTGCGGTATTTATCGCTTTCCTTGCCGGCCTGCCGTTGCTGCTGATTGCCGGTCTGATTCGCTGGCGCCTTAACTGGCTGAAAGCGTATCAGGCGAAGCTGGCTTCACAGGTGGGGCAACTGCGCAATGACACTCAGCTTCATACGCCGAAAGCGATTCTTATCGATCTGATCCGCGCGCTGCCTGTGGTGCTGGTGATTCTGGCCATTGGCCTGATTCTGCTGACCATGCAGCTGAATATCAGCGATTTGCTGTGGGCCTATAGTAAGAAGCTGGCGCTGTTCTGGCTGGTGTTTGGCCTGTGCTGGAAGGTGCTGGAAAAAGACGGCGTGGCGGTGCGCCACTTTAATATGCCGTCGCAGTTGACCAGCCACTGGCGGCGGCAGATTGTCCGCGTCAGCCTTGCGCTGCTGCCGCTCAATTTCTGGTCGGTGATGTCGGAGCTGTCGCCGCTGCACCTGATGGATGACGTGCTCGGGCAGTTTGTTATTTTCCTCAACCTGCTGCTGATTGCGGTGCTTGTTTTGCCGATGTGCCGCGAGAGCTGGCGTGATAAAGAGTCCCACAGCCTGCGCCTTATCACCGTCACCGTGCTATCGATTGTGCCCATCGCCCTGATGGTGCTGACGGCAACCGGCTACTTCTACACGACGCTGCGTCTGGCCGGCCGCTGGATTGAAACCGTTTACCTGGTGATGCTGTGGAACCTGCTGTACCAGACCGTTCTGCGCGGCCTGAGTGTGGCCGCCCGGCGTATTGCCTGGCGCCGTGCGCTGGCGCGTCGTCAGCATCTGGTTAAAGAGGGCGCTGAAGGGGCCGAACCCCAGGAAGAGCCGACGATTGCCCTGGAGCAGGTTAACCAGCAAACGCTGCGTATTACGATGCTGGTGATGATTGCGCTGTTTGCCGTGCTGTTCTGGGCGATTTGGTCCGATCTGATCACCGTGTTCGCCTATCTCGACAGTATTACGCTGTGGCATTACAACGGTACGGAAGCCGGCGTCAGCGCCGTGAAAAGCGTCACCATGGGCAGCCTGCTGTTCGCGATTGTCGCGTCGATGGTCGCCTGGGCGTTAATCCGCAACCTGCCGGGCCTGCTGGAAGTGCTGGTGCTATCGAGACTCAATATGCGCCAGGGGGCGTCGTATGCAATTACGACCATCCTTAATTACGCCATTATTGTTATTGGCGCGATGACGGTATTTGGCTCATTGGGCGTTTCGTGGGACAAACTTCAGTGGCTGGCGGCCGCCCTGTCGGTTGGTTTAGGGTTTGGCTTACAGGAAATCTTCGGTAACTTTGTTTCCGGTCTGATTATTCTCTTTGAGCGCCCGGTGCGTATTGGCGATACGGTGACCATTGGTACCTTCTCCGGTACCGTCAGCAAAATCCGCATTCGCGCCACGACGATCACCGATTTTGACCGTAAAGAGGTCATTATCCCGAACAAGGCCTTCGTGACGGAACGCTTGATCAACTGGTCGCTCTCCGACACCGTCACCCGCGTGGTCATCCGCCTTGGCGTGGCCTATGGTTCCGACCTGGATAAGGTTAAAGAAGTGCTGCTCCAGGCCGCGCATGAGCATCCGAAAGTGATGCAAGAGCCCGCGCCCTCGGTCTTCTTTACCACCTTCGGCGCCAGCACGCTCGATCATGAACTGCGCCTGTACGTGCGTGAACTTCGCGATCGCAGCTATGCGGTGGATGAGCTTAACCGCGCTATCGATCGTTTGTGCCGCGAGAACAATATTGACATCGCCTTTAACCAGCTGGAGGTGCATCTGCGCAATGAGAAGGGCGATGAAGTGACAGAGGTGAAGCGGGATAAGGGCGACGATGCCTCCCCGGCGATAAGCTAAGCATAACGGGGCGGTGGGTATCCGCCCCGCAGATGTTAATGGCTGAGCGAGGAGAGTTCTTCCTGGCTCAGACCGGTCAGTTCCATCACCATCTTCGGCTCCAGCCCGCAGGCGAGCATTTTCAGGGCAATGCTGCGCGAGATTTCTCTACGGCCTTCCTGCAAACCTTCCTGTCTGCCTTCTTTTCTACCTTTTTTACGGCCTTTCTCTTCCAGCCATTCGGCAATTGTCATCAGTAGCTCCTTGTGCCTGGGCGACTGCTTCGCCAGCTCGCGAATCAGGGGCCCGGGTTTTTCCGTGGTTCCCGCCTGCAGCATATAGCTGATGAGGGTATTGATCTGGTTTTCCGTCAGATATCCTTGCGCCAGCAGCGTAATCAGCATCGGTTGCAGTTCGGCCAGATCGCGCTGGCGGATATGCTTTTGCAACAGTTCCAGCATCGCCATACGCTGGTGGCGGAGGATATGATTATCTGGCATAACGGTCAGGTCCACCAGCGGAAAATCTCCGCCGTACAGCGCGCCGGCAAGCTCAGGATGGTCAAAAAGCTGGAGCCAGTTGAGCGTATGTGGCCAGGGGCTGACGGTGCCGTGATAAAACAGAATCGGGACCACCAGCGGCAGCGTATTGTGGCCGGCATCCAGGTGGCGCTGCATGGCGGCCAGCGTATAGCGCATCAGGCGAAAAGCCATCAGCTTATCCGGCGAGCTTTGATGTTCAATCAGCGCGTAGATATATCCCGCGCCGTGCTGCGTTTGTAGGGAGTAGAGAATGTCGGAGTAGCTGGATCGCAGGTCTTCCTCGATAAAGCTGCCGGAAGCCAGCTGCAGCGTATTGAGATCGCAGATACTTAAAAACTGCGCGGGAAGATAAAGCTGTAAAAAATCGCGAGCGACCTCTTTCTGGGCCAGCATTTGACGAAAAATAGCATCGTGCGGCGTACGTGAGAATCTTTCCATGAGCATCTATCCGTTGTGGTAAGGGGCAGGCGACAACTCTGCCACCCCCAAAGATCCGCCAACAGACTACTCCTGTGCGTTTTGCGAGGCCTCTTCCGCACTTTTTACTTTGTTTTCATAGTCTCGACGGATAATTTCCAGCGCAGCTAGCACGGTTTGCGCAGGAACTTTATTCTCCTCAAGCAGCATAATTAAATCGACGGCCAGCTTGACCTCGTCAGGGGCATTTTCCAGCGACATACTTCTTCCTCCCGTTAGCGCGTTAAGCGGGCTAGTCTGTTTTCAATTTTTTCCAGCGCGTCGCGACAGCGGGCCAGGCGCCCGGTATAGGCTTCAACTTCCTTTGCCAGCCGCTGCTGGTCATCAAGGCTAATGGCTTGCGCCAGTCGTCTTTGTCGGTCGTTGCGCATGGCCAGCAGGCGCCGTTCATACTCCTGATGCTGTAGACGTCGGCGCTGCCAGCGGCTAAGCGTTGGCGACGCGCTATCCCAGGCGCGTAATGACCAGGTCGCCGTTTCCCGGTTAATCGCGGCGATTTGAGCAACGAGACGTTCCGCCAGCCAGGCGACCTGCGCAAGCTGCTGGCGTTCGGCCGCCTGTTTTAACGCCGTTAAGCCGTCTCTGGCCTCATTGAGATAAGCCTGCATCTGCGTGCTGCGGGTACGGAACAGCTGACGATCGAAGCGCGGGCTGAGGGTCGCGTGATTGGCCATGGGCGCCACCTGAGCGGCCAGCTCCGCAAGCTGGTTTTCCAGTGAATGTAAAAGCCGGGCGGTTTTCAAATAACTCCTCCATCCCCTGATAAGCAACTGTGCTACATTAGCGTTATCTTCGTGATAACGATTCGCATTATGCCACGTATTATTTTGATCATCATTGGCTGGCTGGCGGTAGCGCTGGGAACGCTGGGCGTGTTTTTACCGCTACTGCCGACGACGCCGTTTATCCTGCTTGCCGCCTGGTGCTTTGCGCGCTCGTCGCCGCGCTTTCACCACTGGCTTTTGTATCGCTCATGGTTTGGCGGCTACCTGCGTCACTGGCAGAAATACCGCGCCATGCCGCCGGGCGCGAAGCCGCGGGCGGTCGCGATGATTTTGCTGACCTTTGCCATTTCGCTGTGGCTGGTTAATCTTACCTGGGTGCGCATCTTGCTGCTGATCATTCTGACCTGTCTGCTGATATTTATGTGGCGCATTCCGGTGGTTGATGCAAAGCAACAAAAGCACTGATGCGCAATAATGATGGTTGCAATTGTCGCTGACAGCCAGTAAATTCTGGCGTTTTCGAGCGCGGGTAAGCCTGGTCAAAGGTTAAACAAAAGTTTCTTTGGCCCATTTGGCATGCCCGTGAGTAACACCGTTTTAATCAGGCATACACTTATGACCGCAACAGCACAGCAGCTTGAATATCTGAAGAACAGCATCCAAAGCATCCAGGACTATCCGAAACCTGGCATCCTTTTCCGTGATGTCACCAGCTTGCTGGAAGACCCGAAGGCCTACGCGCTCAGCATTGAGCTGCTGGCCGAGCGTTATAAAGACGCGGGGATTACCAAAGTGGTGGGCACCGAGGCGCGTGGCTTCTTATTTGGCGCACCGGTTGCGCTGGCGCTGGGCGTAGGCTTTGTTCCGGTACGCAAGCCGCGTAAGCTGCCGCGTGAAACTATCGCAGAAAGCTACGAGCTTGAGTACGGCACCGATCAGCTGGAAATCCATGTCGATGCGATCAAAGAAGGCGATAAAGTCCTGGTGGTTGACGATCTGCTGGCAACCGGCGGCACCATTGACGCCACCGTGAAGCTTATTCGTCGCCTGGGCGGTGAAGTGCACGATGCGGCCTTTATTATTAATCTGTTCGATCTGGGCGGCGAGCAGCGCCTGGAAAAACTGGGAATCAACTGCTATAGCCTGGTCCCTTTCCCGGGCCACTAAGCAAATCCCGCCACATAGCCTCGCTGATTGAGCGGGGCTGTGATAGCATGACCCCTCGTGATTTCACCTTCCAGCGTTTCAGAGCCAGCCCATGAGTTATCAGGTCTTAGCCCGTAAATGGCGCCCACAAACCTTTGCTGACGTCGTCGGCCAGGAACATGTGCTGACCGCACTGGCGAACGGCTTGTCGTTAGGGCGCATTCACCACGCATATCTTTTTTCCGGTACCCGCGGAGTCGGTAAAACCTCTATCGCGCGCCTGTTGGCAAAAGGATTAAACTGCGAAACCGGCATTACCGCCACGCCGTGCGGCGTCTGCGATAACTGCCGTGAAATAGAACAGGGGCGCTTTGTCGATCTGATTGAGATCGATGCCGCCTCGCGCACCAAAGTCGAAGATACCCGCGATCTGCTGGATAACGTCCAGTACGCGCCGGCCCGCGGTCGCTTCAAGGTCTATCTGATCGATGAAGTCCATATGCTTTCGCGCCACAGCTTCAATGCGTTGTTAAAAACGCTGGAGGAGCCCCCGGCGCACGTTAAATTTCTGCTGGCGACGACCGATCCGCAGAAGCTGCCGGTGACTATTCTTTCCCGCTGCCTGCAGTTCCATCTTAAGGCGCTGGACGTCGAACAGATTCGCCATCAGCTGGAGCATATTCTCGGCGCCGAGCAGATCGTTTTTGAACCGCGCGCGCTGCAGCTGCTGTCGCGCGCGGCGGACGGTAGCCTGCGCGATGCGTTAAGCCTGACCGATCAGGCCATTGCCAGCGGCGACGGTCGCCTGACGGCTGAATCCGTCAGCACCATGCTCGGCACCCTTGAGGACGATCAGGCGCTTTCGCTGATTGAGGCGCTGGTGGCTGCCGACGGCGAGCGGGTCATGGCCGGCGTCAATGAGGCTGCCGCCCGCGGCGTGGAGTGGGAGGCCTTGCTGGTGGAAATGCAAAGCCTGCTGCACCGTATTGCGATGGTTCAGCTCTCGCCGTCGGCGCTGGGAACGGATATGGCCGCGATTGAGCTGCGCATGCGCGAGCTGGCGCGGACGGTGCCGCCAACCGATGTTCAGCTGTACTATCAAACGCTACTGATTGGCCGCAAAGAGCTTCCGTACGCCCCGGACAGACGAATGGGCGTCGAGATGACGCTTCTGCGTGCGCTGGCTTTCCATCCGCGTATGCCGCTGCCGGAACCGGAGGCGCCGCCGGTGCAGGCTATTCAGACCGCACCGGCCCAGCAGGCTGTCCCGGCATCCGCGCCGCCGTCACCGCCGCCGAATTTGCCGCAGACCACCAGCCAGGTGCTGGCGGCCCGCAGCCAGCTGCAGCGTAGCCAGGGAGCGCCCACCCCAAAAAAGAGTGAACCGGCAGCCGCTTCCCGCGCGCGGCCGGTGAATAACGCTGCGCTGGAACGACTGAGTTCAATTACCGAACGCGTACAGGCGCGTCCGGCGGCGGCTGCGCTGGAGAAAGCGCCGGCGAAAAAGGAAGCCTATCGCTGGAAATCGACGACGGTTGTTGAAGCCATAAAAGAAGAAGTGGCGACGCCGAAGGCGCTGAAAAAAGCGCTGGAGCATGAAAAAACGCCGGAACTGGCGGCAAAGCTGGCAGTCGAAGCGGTCGAGCGCGATAGCTGGGCGGCGGAAGTCAGCCGGCTTGCGGTACCCAAACTGGTGGAGCAGGTCGCCCTGAACGCCTGGAAAGAGCAGGAGGGCAATCGCGTCTGCCTGCATCTGCGTCCGAGCCAGCGTCACCTGAATTCGGCGGGCGCGCAGCAAAAGCTGGCGGAAGCGCTCGGTATTTTGTACGGTACGCCGGTTGAATTGACCATCGTGGAAGATGATAATCCCGCGATGCGCACGCCGCTTGAGTGGCGGCAGGCAATTTATGAAGAAAAGCTCGCGCAGGCGCGTGAAGCGATTATTGCGGATAATAACATTCAGACGCTGCGTCGATTCTTCGATGCGGACCTGGATGAAGAGAGTATTCGCCCCATTTGATTGCAAGTCTGACTTGCGGTCAGCATCCTTAACGATGACTTACTGAGAGAGAAGCCTATGTTTGGTGGAAAAGGCGGTCTGGGTAACCTGATGAAGCAGGCCCAGCAGATGCAAGAAAAAATGCAGCAGATGCAGGAAGAAGTGGCCCGGCTGGAAGTGACCGGTGAATCCGGCGCAGGCCTGGTAAAAGTCACCATCAACGGCGCGCACAACTGCCGTCGCGTTGAGATCGACCCGAGCCTGCTGGAAGACGACAAAGAGATGCTGGAAGATCTGGTGGCTGCCGCGTTTAACGACGCCGCCCGCCGCATTGAAGAGACGCAGAAAGAAAAAATGGCGTCCGTGTCCGCCGGTATGCAGCTGCCGCCAGGCTTTAAGATGCCGTTCTGATGCAGACCAGTCCGCTGTTAACGCAGCTTATGGAAGCACTGCGCTGCCTGCCGGGCGTCGGCCCGAAGTCGGCGCAGCGCATGGCGTTTACCCTGCTGCAGCGCGACCGCAGCGGCGGAATGCGCCTGGCGCAGGCGCTAACGCGCGCGATGTCGGAAATCGGCCACTGCGCCGATTGCCGTACCTTCACCGAGCAGGAGGTGTGCAATATTTGCAGCAACCCTCGGCGCAAGGAAAACGGCCAGATCTGCGTGGTAGAGAGCCCAGCGGATATCTACGCTATCGAGCAGACCGGGCAGTTTTCCGGTCGCTACTTTGTGCTGATGGGCCACCTGTCGCCGCTTGACGGTATCGGGCCGGATGACATTGGGCTCGATCGTCTGGAACAGCGTCTGCGTGACGAATCGATGCAGGAAGTGATCCTCGCGACCAACCCAACGGTAGAAGGGGAGGCGACGGCCAATTATATCGCCGAGCTCTGCGCGCAGTATGGCGTAGACGCGAGCCGTATCGCCCATGGCGTACCGGTCGGCGGCGAGCTGGAGATGGTTGACGGCACGACGCTATCCCACTCGCTCGCCGGGCGGCATAAGATTCGTTTTTAATCAAACGGAGGCGCTTTTCGGGGCCTCCGCTTGAAAACTTCTCCCTCTGTCCCCATCTCACCCTCAACGGTTTTTTTACCATTAACAATGGCATTGTTGAGGTTGATTTAGATGAAAGGACAAGAAACTCGTGGTTTTCAGTCAGAGGTCAAGCAGCTTCTGCACCTGATGATCCATTCTCTTTATTCCAATAAAGAAATTTTCCTGCGTGAGCTGATTTCCAACGCCTCCGATGCGGCCGACAAGCTGCGCTTCCGCGCGCTGTCCCAGCCGGATCTGTACGAAGGCGACGGCGAGCTGCGCGTGCGTGTTTCATTTGATAAAGACAACCGCACCCTGACCATCGCCGATAACGGCATTGGTATGAATCGCGATGAGGTCATCGACCATCTCGGCACCATCGCCAAGTCCGGCACCAAAGCGTTCCTTGAGTCCATGGGCTCTGACCAGGCGAAAGACAGCCAGCTGATTGGCCAGTTCGGCGTGGGCTTCTATTCGGCGTTTATTGTTGCCGATAAAGTTACCGTCCGTACCCGCGCGGCGGGCGACAGCGCCGAAAACGGCGTCTTCTGGGAATCCGCTGGCGAAGGCGAATATACCGTTGCCGACATTAACAAAGCCGATCGCGGTACCGAGATCACGCTGCACCTGCGCGAAGGCGAGGACGATTTCCTCAACGACTGGCGCGTGCGTTCGATCATCAGCAAATACTCCGATCACATTGCGCTGCCGGTGGAAATTGAAAAGCGCGAAGACGTTGACGGCGAAACCGTCATTAGCTGGGAAAAAATTAACAAAGCCCAGGCGCTGTGGACGCGCAATAAGTCGGAAATCAAAGACGACGAATACAACGAGTTTTATAAGCACATTGCCCACGATTACAGCGATCCGCTGACCTGGAGCCACAACCGCGTTGAAGGTAAGCAGGAGTACACCAGCCTGCTGTATATCCCGTCGCAGGCGCCGTGGGATATGTGGAATCGCGATCATAAACACGGCCTGAAGCTGTACGTGCAGCGCGTCTTCATCATGGATGACGCCGAGCAGTTTATGCCGAACTACCTGCGTTTCGTCCGCGGCCTGGTCGACTCTAACGATCTGCCGCTGAACGTGTCGCGTGAAATCCTTCAGGACAGCAGCGTCACCCGCAATCTGCGTACCGCGCTGAGCAAACGCGCCCTGCAGATGCTGGAAAAACTGGCGAAAGACGACGCGGAAAAATATCAGACCTTCTGGCAACAGTTTGGCCTCGTGCTGAAAGAGGGGCCGGCGGAAGATCAGGCTAACCAGCAGGCCATCGCCAAACTGCTGCGTTTCGCCAGCACCCATACCGACTCCGCCGCGCAGACCGTGTCGCTGGAAGAGTACGTCTCCCGCATGAAAGAAGGGCAGGAGAAGATTTACTACATTACCGCCGACAGCTACGCCGCCGCGAAAAGCAGCCCGCATCTGGAACTGCTGCGTAAGAAAGGCATTGAAGTGCTGCTGCTTTCCGATCGCATCGACGAGTGGATGATGAGCTATCTGACCGAGTTCGACGGTAAGCCGTTCCAGTCGGTGGCGAAAGCCGATGAGTCGCTGGATAAGCTGACGGACGAAGTGGATGAAACCACTAAAGAAGCCGAGAAGGCGCTGGAGCCGTTCGTTGAGCGTGCCAAAACGCTGCTTGGCGACCGGGTGAAAGAGGTTCGTCTGACCCATCGTCTGACCGATACGCCGGCCATCGTCACCACCGACGCGGATGAAATGAGCACCCAGATGGCAAAACTGTTTGCCGCTGCGGGCCAGGCCGCGCCGGAAGTGAAGTACATCTTTGAACTGAACCCGCTGCATCCGCTGGTAAAACGCGCGGCGGATACCCAGGATGATGCGCAGTTCGGCGAGTGGGTTGAGCTGCTGCTCGATCAGGCGCTGCTGGCCGAGCGCGGTACGCTGGAAGATCCGAACCAGTTTATCCGCCGCATGAACCAGCTGCTGGCGTCGTAATCTTTACCCTCACTCTACCCCTCTCCCGCTGGGAGAGGGCCGGGGTGAGGGCATCAAACCGCACTCTACGTAAAATATCTCACCATTAACCGTTTCAGCCGCCCCGCCTTCCTTGAGCCATCCGCGTTCTGGTGGTATGGTTTAGCGTTTTTTGAAAAATTGAATCAACTTTTGAGGGGATTTTCGTAATGCGTATTATTCTGCTTGGCGCTCCGGGCGCGGGTAAAGGGACTCAGGCTCAGTTCATCATGGAGAAATACGGTATTCCGCAAATCTCCACCGGCGACATGCTGCGTGCCGCGGTGAAGTCAGGCTCCGAGCTGGGCAAACAGGCGAAAGATATTATGGACGCCGGTAAGCTGGTCACCGACGAACTGGTTATCGCCCTGGTCAAAGAGCGTATTACTCAGGAAGATTGCCGCAACGGTTTTCTGCTGGACGGCTTCCCGCGCACCATTCCGCAGGCTGACGCCATGAAAGAAGCGGGTATCACCGTGGATTACGTGCTGGAATTCGATGTTCCTGACGAACTGATCGTTGACCGCATCATCGGGCGTCGCGTTCACGCAGCTTCCGGCCGCGTTTACCACATCAAATTTAATCCGCCGAAAGTTGAAGGCAAAGACGACGTGACCGGCGAAGAGCTGACCACCCGTAAAGACGATCAGGAAGAGACCGTGCGTAAGCGTCTGGTTGAATATCATCAGATGACGGCTCCGCTGATCGGCTACTATCAGAAAGAAGCCGAAGCGGGCAATACCCAGTACGCGAAAGTCGATGGCACCAAAGCGGTGGCCGACGTTCGCGTTGAACTGGAAAAAATCCTCGGTTAATTCCGTTAGTTCTCATCCCGCAGCGGCGGGGTGAGAACTCCTCTCATTTTACCTTTTTCTATGATTGGTTCCGTTTAGCGCCATTTCAGCTACAATTGTCAGCGATTCAAATGGTTAAGAGGCGGTAATGCATCAGACGAAAACAGGTATCTTATTAGCCAATTTAGGCACTCCCGATGCGCCCACGCCCGACGCGGTAAAGCGCTATCTACGACAGTTTCTTAGCGATCGGCGCGTGGTGGATACCTCCCGTCTACTGTGGTGGCCGCTGCTGCGCGGCGTGATACTGCCCCTGCGCGCCCCCAGGGTCGCTAAGCTCTATCAGTCCATCTGGATGGAAGATGGCTCGCCGCTGATGGTCTATAGCCAGCAGCAGCGGCAGGCGCTGGCCGCGCGGCTTCCGGATACGCCGGTGGCGCTGGGGATGAGCTACGGTTCGCCGTCGCTGGAGAGCGCGGTTGATGAACTGCTGGAGCAGGGCGTGGATCACATCGTGGTGCTACCGCTCTATCCGCAGTACTCCTGCTCCACCGTGGCGGCGGTCTGGGATGAACTAGGGCGTATCCTTGCCAAAAAGCGCGCCATCCCCGGCATCTCTTTTATTCGCGACTACGCCGATGACGTGGACTATATTCACGCGCTGGCCGCCAGCGTGCGCGCGTCCTTTGCGGTGCACGGTGAGCCAGATTTACTGCTGCTCTCCTATCATGGCATCCCTCAGCGGTACGCCCAGCAAGGGGATACCTATCCTCAGCGCTGCCGCGATACCACCCGTGAGCTGGTTTCAGCCCTGGGGCTGCCGCCTGACCGGGTGATGATGACGTTCCAGTCGCGCTTTGGTCGTGAGCCCTGGCTGACGCCCTACACCGACGAAACGCTGAAAATGCTCGGTGAGAAAGGGGTGAAGCATATTCAGGTTATCTGCCCCGGCTTTTCCGCCGATTGCCTGGAGACGCTGGAGGAGATCGCGGTGCAGAACCGGGAAATCTTCCTCGAAGCCGGCGGCCAGCAATATGAGTACATTCCGGCGCTTAATGCGGACACCGCGCATATTGAAATGATGGTCAACCTGACGGCGAAATATCGCTGATCGCGCGTGCGGCGGGGAGTATGCTACTATTCCCCGCTTGTTCACTGTCAATAAATCGCCACTATGAAATTTCCCGGTAAACGCAAATCCAAACACTATTTTCCCGTCAACGCTCGCGATCCGCTGCTGCAGCAAATTCAGCCGGACAATGAGTCTAACGTCGCCTGGGTGGTCGGCATCGATCAAACCCTGGTCGATATCGAAGCGAAAGTGGATGAGGCGTTTATCGTACGCTACGGCCTGAGCGCCGGGCATTCGCTGGTGATTGAAGACGATGTCGCCGAAGCGCTGTATCAGGAACTGGTTCGCAATGACCTGATTACCCACCAGTTTGCCGGCGGCACCATCGGTAACACCATGCATAACTACTCGGTGCTGGCGGATGACCGTTCGGTTCTGCTTGGCGTCATGTGCAGCAATATTGAAATCGGCGGCTACGCCTACCGCTACCTGTGCAACACCTCCAGCCGTACCGATCTGAACTACCTGCAGGGGGTGGATGGGGCGATTGGGCGCTGCTTTACGCTGATTAGCGACTCCGGCGAGCGCACCTTTGCGATCAGCCCCGGGCATATGAACAAGCTCCGTCCGGAAAGCATTCCGGAAAGCGTCATCGCCGGCGCCTCCGCGCTGGTGCTGACCTCCTATCTCGTGCGCTGCAAGCCGGGCGAGCCGATGCCGGACGCGACGATGCAGGCCATCGCATATGCGAAAAAGCACGATGTACCGGTGGTCCTGACTCTGGGGACCAAATACGTTATCGCCGATAATCCGGCGTGGTGGCAGGCGTTCCTCAAGGAGCACGTCTCTATTCTGGCGATGAACGAAGAGGAGGCGGAAGCGCTGACCGGACTATCCGATCCGCTGCTGGCTTCCGACAAGGCGCTGGAGTGGGTTGACCTGGTACTGTGCACCGCCGGGCCTGCCGGGCTGTATATGGCCAGTTTTACCGAGGATGAGGCTAAGCGCAAAACGCAGCATCCGCTGCTGCCGGGCGCGATTGCCGAGTTTAACCAGTATGAATTCAGCCGCGCGATGCGCCATCAGGATTGCGAAAATCCGCTGCGTATTTATTCGCATATCGCACCCTATATGGGCGGGCCGGAGAAGATCATGAATACCAACGGCGCGGGCGACGGCGCGCTGGCGGCGCTGCTGCACGATATCACCGCCAATAACTATCATCGCAACAACGTGCCGAACTCCAGCAAGCACAAATGCAAGTGGCTGACCTATTCCTCGCTGGCGCAGGTGTGTAAATACGCTAACCGCGTGAGCTATCAGGTGCTGAACCAGCACTCGCCGCGTCTGACCCGCGGCCTGCCGGAGCGTGAAGATAGCCTGGAAGAGGCTTACTGGGATCGCTAAGCCGGTAAGTAAAGCCGGCCCCGAGAAGTCGGGGCCGGAAGCATTAACCGGTAATAAGCTCGCCTGCTGGCGGCGTTTCGAGCAGCTGCAGCATGGCGCGGGCGATTTCCCGCTCGCCCATCACCACCTGGTTGGCGCCGCGTTCAACGATATACTCCACTTCATCGTCGTAGTGGGCGCGCGCGATGATCTCGATATTCGGGCACTTCTCGCGCGCGGAAGCCACGATTTCCCCGGCTTCATAGCCGTTAGGGATGGTCAGCAGCAGCCAGCGGGCGCAGTCCAGATGCGCCAGATTCATAATCTCTTCATTGGCGGCGTTGCCTAATACCGCGCGAATACCGCGTGCGCGCAGTTCGTCAACGCGGGTACGCGAGGTTTCGATAACCACCAGCGGCACGCCCTGCGCCATCAGTTTTTCACCGAGCAGGCTCCCGACGCGACCGAAACCGACCAGCAGCGCGTGGTTACAGATATCGACGGGGATCTGTTTCTCATCTTCAAGCACTTCTTCCAGCGTCTGTTCGTCCAGCGTCTCCGTTTTATCGAGATATTTTTCCAGCAGGGTAAACAGGACCGGGTTGAGCATGATGGAGATAATGGCGCCGGCAAGCACCAGGTTTTGCCCGGCCTGCGGCAGCAGATCCAGCGCCATTCCCAGCCCGGCGAGAATAAAGGCAAATTCACCGATTTGCGCCAGGCTGGCGGCAATGGTCAGCGCGGTGCGCGGCGAGTGGCCGAACATTCGTACCAGGAAGAAGGCGGCGGCCGATTTACCGAAAATAATGATGACCAGCGTCGCCAGCACCGCCAGCGGCTGATCGATCAGGATCATCGGGTCAAACAGCATTCCCACGGAAACAAAGAACAGTACGGCGAAGGCGTCGCGCAGCGGCAGGGTATCGTGGGCCGCGCGATGGCTGAGCTCGGATTCATTGAGCACCATACCGGCGAAAAAGGCGCCGAGGGCGAAGGAGACGTCAAACAGCTCAACGGCGCCGAAGGCGATGCCGAGCGCTAACGCCAGCACCGACAGCGTAAACAGCTCGCGCGAGCCGGTTGCCGCGCTGCGTGACATAATCCACGGCACCAGGCGGCGGCCGACCAGCATCATTATGGCGATAAAGGCAACGACTTTACCGATGGTAATGCCCATATCGAGGGCCAGGGTAGCCAGGCCAACGTCGCCTTTCTCGGTCATGCCGGCGACCGCCGGCAGCAGCACCAGCGTCAGCACCATCACCAGATCTTCCACAATCAGCCAGCCGATGGCGATTTGCCCCCGCTGGCTATCAATAAGCTGTCGTTCTTCCAGCGCGCGCAGCAGCACCACGGTACTGGCGGTAGAAAGACACAGACCAAAAACGATCCCGGTCATTAACGACCAGCCCAGCATGGCAGAGAGCGCCATACCCAACAGCGTCGCCACGGCGATCTGGGCGATTGCCCCCGGAATAGCGATGGCCTTGACCGCCATCAAATCTTTTAAGGAGAAATGCAGACCCACGCCGAACATCAGCAGGATCACGCCAAGCTCGGCCAGCTCCGGCGCCAGCTTGGTATCAGCAACGAAACCTGGAGTAAAAGGTCCGGCCAGCACGCCCGCTAATAAATATCCCACCAGAGGAGAAATACGTAGCTTATTGGCAATCATGCCGAGAATAAAGGCGAGCACAAGGCCGCCGACAATGGTGGTGATTAGCGGTGTTGCGTGGTGCATTCCGTCTCCTTGCAGTGGTGAGCTGATCCATTTTCGGCATATACCCGTCATACTTCAATTTGCATGGGCGTTGGCTTTCCTCGCTCACCCCAGTCACTTACTTCAGTAAGCTCCAGGGGATTCCCTGCGTCGCCGCCTTCCTGCAACTTGAATTATTTAGGGTATAAAACCAAAAAACCGAATAATAGTTTATGACAATTTCAGCGGTTTTGTTTATGAATAATCGTTGAATTTTGCAGAAAGATGGAATTGGCATGCAAAAAAGCACGGACCGCAAAATGGCAGCAGCTTATGCGGGGTAATGCTGGTGGAGTAAGGGATTGAGGCAGCCAAAGTTACACTTTGGCTGCCGAAGAATCAGGACTTTTGGTGGTTGTCAGGCAGAAATATCGTCAGGATGCCAATCAGTGGCAGGAAAGCGCAGATTTTATAGACCAGTTCGATACTGGTATGGTCAGCTAACAGCCCCAGCACCGCGGCGCCAAGGCCACCCATGCCAAAAGCGAATCCGAAGAACAAACCAGAAACCATGCCAATCCGCCCCGGCAACAGCTCCTGAGCGTAGACCAGAATGGCGGAAAAAGCCGACGCGAGGATAAAACCAATTATCACCGTTAAAATGCCGGTCCATTCCAGCGATGCGTAGGGTAAAACAAGAGTAAACGGCGCTACGCCAAGGATAGAGCCCCAAATAACATATTTTCGCCCAATCTTATCGCCTACAGGCCCGCCAATCACCGTTCCCGCCGCGACGGCAAAAAGGAAAGCAAACAGATGAAACTGCGCGTTTTGCACCGATAATCCAAACTTTTGCATCAGATAAAAGGTGTAATAGCTGCTGATGCTCGCCATGTAGAAGTATTTTGAGAAAATCAGCAGCAAAAGAATGCTAACCGCCAGAATGACTTTGTTTTTCGGCAATGGATTGACAATGACCGCTTTGGGTTTACCTTTGTTCATACGGTGCTGAGCGGCATACCAGCGGCTGATCTGCACCAGCACGACGATCGCCAGCAGCGCCGCCAGGACAAACCAGCCAACGTTACCTTTGCCGTAGGGCGCGATAATCAGGGCCGCAAGCAGCGGGCCTAACGAACTGCCAAAGTTGCCGCCGACCTGGAATATCGACTGCGCCAGGCCATGGCGACCGCCGGAGGCCATTCGCGCCACGCGTGAAGACTCCGGGTGAAAGACCGAAGAGCCGGTACCGACCAGCGCGGCAGCCAGCAGAACCATCCCGAAGCTCCCGGAAAGCGCCAGCAGCACCAGACCGCTTAAGGTAAAGCACATGCCTATCGGTAGCGACCACGGCATCGGGTGTTTGTCGGTCAGATAGCCGACGACCGGCTGCAGCAGCGATGAGGCCAGCTGGAAGGTGAGGGTAATCATCCCTATCTGCACAAAGGTCAGCGAAAACTCGGCCTGCAGCAGCGGGTAGATAGCCAGAATAAGCGATTGGATCATATCGTTTAGCAAATGCGAGAGGCTGATAGCGCCGAGAATGCGAAACGAGGTGCGTGCTTTTTGCGGCGCAGCAGCAGGGCCGGATAAGGGTTGTGCGGTCTGATTCATTGCCATAGGTTCGCTTAAGTATCTTTTATAGAGGATGCAGGTGGAATTATTATCTGCCTAACATACCTGCCCCTAAGGTTTGAAGGAAGTCGCAATTCTGAAAACATATTTGTCTAATCGGCTAACTCGCTATACTTTCGGCACTTGTCATTTCGTCAGGGAGAGAAATATGCATTTTATGAAGCAAGGCGTTGCGCTGGCGCTATTCACGGCGTTATCGCTGGGGAGCCTGTCTGCGCAGGCTTATGAGCAGGATAAAACCTATAAAATTACCATCCTGCATACTAACGATCATCATGGCCACTTCTGGCGCAGCGACTACGGCGAATACGGGCTGTCGGCACAAAAAACGCTGGTGGACGGCATTCGCAAAGAGGTGGCGGCAGAGGGCGGCAGCGTGCTGCTGCTATCCGGCGGCGATATCAACACCGGCGTGCCGGAATCCGACTTACAGGACGCGGAACCCGATTTTCGCGGGATGAACCTGATTGGCTATGATGCGATGGCGGTGGGCAATCACGAGTTTGATAACCCCCTTAGCGTACTGCGTCAGCAGGAAAAATGGGCGAAGTTCCCGTTCCTCTCCGCCAATATTTACCAGAAAAGCACCGGCGAGCGTCTGTTTAAGCCGTGGGCGCTGTTCAAACGCGGCGGGCTGAATATTGCGGTTATCGGCCTGACGACCGACGATACGGCCAAAATTGGTAACCCTGAGTTCTTTACGGATATCGAGTTCCGCAAACCGGCGGAAGAGGCCAAACTCGTTATCCAGGAGCTGCAGCAGAATGAAAAACCGGACGTCATTCTGGCCACCACCCACATGGGCCATTATGACAACGGCGCCCACGGCTCGAATGCGCCGGGCGACGTCGAGATGGCGCGCAGCCTGCCGGCAGGTTCGCTGGCGATGATCGTCGGCGGCCACTCGCAGGACCCGGTATGCATGGCCTCTGAGAATAAAAAACAGGTGGATTACGTTCCGGGCAGCCCGTGCGCGCCGGACAAGCAGAACGGTATCTGGATCGTCCAGGCCCATGAGTGGGGCAAATATGTGGGCCGCGCCGACTTCGAATTCCGCAACGGCGAAATGAAGCTGGTGCACTATCAGCTGATCCCGGTCAACCTGAAGAAAAAGGTCACTTACGACAACGGCGAGAGCGAGCGCGTGCTCTATACGCCGCAAATCGCCGAAAATCCGCAGATGCTCTCCCTGCTGACGCCGTTCCAGAATAAGGGCAAAACGCAGCTGCAGGTCAAAATCGGTAGCGTAAACGCGCACCTGGAGGGCGATCGCAGCAAAGTGCGTTTTGTGCAAACCAATATGGGACGTCTGCTGCTGGCGGCGCAAATGGCGCGCAGCAATGCCGATTTCGCGGTGATGAGCGGCGGCGGAGTGCGTGATTCGATTGAAGCGGGCGATATCACCTATAAAGACGTGATGAAGGTACAGCCTTTCGGCAACGTGCTGGTGTATGTCGATATGAGCGGTAAGGAAGTGACGGAGTATCTGACCGCCGTGGCGCAGATGAAGCCCGATTCTGGCGCCTATCCGCAGTTTGCCAACGTCGGTTTTGTGGCCAAAGACGGTAAGCTTAATAATTTGACCATCAAAGGCGAACCGGTCGATCCGGCGAAGACCTACCGTATGGCGACCCTGAGCTTTAACGCCACCGGCGGCGATGGCTACCCGCATATTGATACCAAGCCCGGCTATGTGAATACCGGCTTCATCGACGCGGAGGTGCTGAAAGAGTATATCCAGAAAAACTCACCGCTGGACGCGGCAGCTTATGAACCGAAAGGCGAGGTAAGCTGGCAGTAACGTCAGAGCAGCGCCCCGGTGGCGCTGCGCTTAACGGGGCTACAGGTCTGAGCGGATTTGGATTTTGTAGCCCGGACAAGGCGCGTCAGCGCCGCCTCCGGGAGTGTCCTCAGACGAAAAACCGTCAATTAATCGCGACGCGCGATATCGGCGAATTTTGCCTCAAGGATCTTCGCCAGATCGCTGGCCGCCAGCTCAATATCCAGCCCGCGTTTGCCGCCGGAAATATAGATGGTGGCAAACGACTGGGCCGGCGCGTCAATCACCGTCGGCAGGCGTTTTTTCTGCCCAAGCGGGCTGATCCCGCCCACCAGATAGCCGGTGACCCGCTGTGCGACCATCGGGTCTGCCATATCGACTTTCTTAGCGCCTAAAGCCTTCGCCACCTTTTTCAAATCCAGCTGACCCGCTACCGGCGTCACCGCGACGGCCAGATGCTTCATGTCGCCGTTGACGGCGACCAGCAGCGTTTTATAGACCTGGTCTGCGTTGAGCCCCAGCTTACGCACCACCTCATCGCCAAAATTGGTTTCATTCGGATCGTGATCGTAGCTGTGAATGTGAAAACTAATTTTGTTTTTTTCGAGTAATTTTACGGCGGGAGTCATCGTTATCCTTCTTACCAACCGATTTAATGTGACATAAGCATACGCCCGACGGCTGTCTAAAAAATAGTATCATCTTGCGCAATAGTATTGGCAGTGATGGTCACTTTGAGCGACAATCAGACGATCCGGGGCGCGAACCCCGGAATAATAATAATGATGAAATTCCTCTTTGACGGGCCAATAGCAATATTGGCCATTTTTTTACGTCAGCATGTCCGGCAGATTTCCTTCCCCGTACAAATGAAGCGCCCCTACGGCAACCACGTAGCGCCCCGGCGGCAGCGCCAGCAGCGTTTCGCGCCAGGCGAGATTGCGCTGATGCATCAGCACATCATACAGCGACTGGCTAAACGTTGTCGGCAGCGAGGTTGCGCCCGTTGACGGCGGCTGCTCCAGCCACCAGCCGATCATCACCTGCAGCAGACGCGCATTCGTGCGCCAGTGGGTGAGGGTATCCTCCAGCAGCGCCAGGCCGCCGTCGGGCAGATCCCGCAGCAGCGCTATCTGGCTGTCGGCTCCCTCCAGCTCCATCACGCGGATATTGCTCTCGCGCGCCGCCATCAGCAGTTGATAATCAATGCCGTAATCCGCCCTTAGCCCCAGTTTTTGCGCCTGAGTCGCCTGCAATACCATCGCCACCTGCCACAGCGGCTGGCTGTCGAACAGCGCGATGGACAGCCCCATTTCTCCTGCCCGCTCTTGCAGTTCAGCAAGCAGGGAGGCGCTCAGGCGTTCCGCCAGCGGCGGACAGGAGGGGAGGTTGCTGAACGGCGTTTCGCTGCCGCTAATATCCGCTTCCACAATCAGCGCATCGGCCTGGCGGATCTTTTTTAATAACCTGGCGGGCGGCGGCGACATGTCGCGGGTGCCCATATGAATACTGCCGACCAGGTGCAGATAGCGCTCGCCGGGAAGCGTGATATCCAGCGCGGGCCAGGAATAAGATGAGCCGACGGCGGCTTGCCACAGCATTTTTATTCGGTTTAACAGGCCCATACGTGCTCCGTAGTGTGAGGAAGCCATGCTAGCGCGCGGGGGGCTGGGGCGCAAGGGGACTCAACGTGCGCGACGGAAGAGGCGTTTTGCAATGTCACGAAAATAACAAAAAAATTTGATGTTCTCTTTTTCGTCATTTCTGTAATGGCGTTTTGAAATTAATTATCACTTAAAAAACAATGGAATGACTATTTATAACGTGAATGACTATGGTTTTTTTTTCTCAAATATTCCTCTGTTGTGATAATAAAATAAAAAATCTGTAACAAAAAATAAACAAAACGCTTCTATATTGGCCCCTTCAATTTTTGGGGGGAGTGACATGCGTAACTGGAGTGAGCCTAAAAAGAATAAAGCCCATATCGAGCTGATCCCGATGATCGATGTGATGATGTTTCTACTGGTTTTCTTTGTCCTGATTAGCCTGAATGTGATCCCGGCTCTGGGCTTGAAAACGCAGCTGCCGTCGGCCGGCAGCGCCCAACAGCTTAAACCGCAAAAAAAAGCCATTATCACCCTCGGCATCGGCGACCAGCTGCAGCTTGATGGCCAGCCGCTGCCCCTGAATGCGCTGGTCAATACCCTGAAGCAACAGCAGCAGGAAAACCAAACCACCACCATTATCGTGAACAGCGATAAAGAGGTTGCGGTGGAACGCCTGATCGCCGTGATGGATACCCTGCGTCAGGGTGGTTTCTTCTCCATTTCCATTGCCACACGGAAGCAGTGATATGTATCTGCTTTATCGCTCACGTCACGTTGTTAGCTGGCTACCCGCCCTTGTCGTCGCCGGATGTTTACTGTTTGTCAGCCAGCAGGCAGTGCTGCAGGTCAAACCGCATTACGACGATACGGTCATGGAACTGTCGCTGGCTGAACCCGAACCGCCGCAGCCGGAGCCTGTCCCGGAACCGCAGCCGGAAATACCGCCGCAAATTCAACCTGAGCCGGAACCGGAGGCGGTCGCTGAACCCGTCGTTTCTGCGCCAGAACCCATTATCCAGGCCAAACCGGTTGTTAAACCGAAAGCCAAACCCAGGCCCAAACCGGTTGTGAAGGAAAAAGCGCCGAAACCGCAGGCGATCGCGGCTCCGCAGCCCGCCGCCGTTCGTAGTCCGGTGAGTAAACCGGCCCCGCCGCCTTCTCCCCCGGCGCCGAAGGCGAACGCGCAGGCGGTGGAAAACGGCTATCTGCAGGCGCTGCGCCGGGAGCTGGAGCAGCGCAAGCGCTACCCGAGCGGCCGTCAGGCTTCGCTGGAGCGCCCGCAGGGCAACGTGGAGGTCTGGCTGGAGGTTGACCGCAGCGGCAGAGTGCTGGCTTCCGGTATTGCCAGCAGGGCGCCGAACATGCTGCTCAATCGCGCTGCGCTTAGTTCCCTGCAAAGCATCAGCCAGCTGAAGCCCTTTCCTGAAGAGGCTTTTGCCGGACAAAGCAGCAAAAAATTTACCGCGACGTTTAATTACCAGGCGCCATAAGCCTAATTAATCATTTGTTTTTACAGGAAAAGAAATGAAAAACTTTAATTATTCTAGGATTGCGTTAGCCGTGGTGTCGGCCCTGTTATCGGGGTCCTCGCTGGCGGCGGAAAGCAGCGACGTGGGGGAGATTAACGTTAAGGGGCAATCGCTCGGCGGCGGTCTGATGGTGCAGGAAGACAGCGGCAAAGCGCGTTCCACCCTGACCAAAGAGGCGATGGAAAAAGCCCCCGGCGCCAGCAACGCTATCGACATGCTGAAATATACGCCGGGAATGAACGTCAACAGCAATGACGCCAGCGGCCTGAGCGGTATCGACTACACCATGCGCGGGATGAACTCGGATCAGATCGGCCTGTCGATGGACGGCATCCCGATTAACGACTCGGGCAACTATGCGGTCTACCCCAACCTGCTGGGCGACGCGGAAAACCTTGAGCAGATCTTTGTCACCCAGGGCTCTTCCGAGGCTGACGGCCCGCATATTGGTTCCAGCGGCGGTAATATTGGCCTTGTGACAAAGCGTCCCTCAAAGGAGTTTGGCGGCTTCGTCAAACAAACGCTCGGCAGCCATAACCTCAGCAAAACTTTCGCTCGTCTGGAGACCGGGGAGTACAACGGTTTTAGCAACTGGCTCTCGTACTCACATACTGAAGCCAAAAAATGGCGCGGGGAGGGGCGTAATTATTCCGATAAGTTCGAAATGAACTCGCTGTACGAGGATGGCAACGGCAACAGCAGCAACCTGATCATGAAGTATAACCGTCAGGATAACAGCAACTATAACACCCTGAGTAAAGCGCAGTTCGAAGAAGACCCGCGTCAGGACTACTCGACCACCCCGGTCTACAACAGCAAAGGTCAGCTGAGCAAATATTACAAGCTGAACCGTAATCCGTTTGAAACCTTCACCCTCTCTTTTGCCCAGCGCTTACAGCTGCGCGATAACCTCGCGTTGACCGTTCAGCCCTATTACTACTGGGGTAACGGCGGCAGCTTTACCGGACAAACGGCCTCGGTGCTGTCCAATACGTCTGATACCGCCGGACAGTACGATCTCAGCAACCTGACTTCCAATACCTACTACCGGCCTTCGTGGACCCAGACCTGGCGGCCGGGCGTTACCACGAAATTGAAGTGGGATATTAACGACGAACACAGCCTGGATATTGGCTACTGGTACGAGCGCGCGCGTCAGTCGCAGACCCAGCCGTTTATTAGCATTCAGGACGATGGCAACCCGGCGAACGTTTCCGGCAAACCGGGCGGTTCCGATCAGGTTAAAGATGCGAACGGCAATACGGTACAGGGGCGTAACCAGTACACGGTGACTCCTGCGCACAAAGTATGGCTTCAGGACAGCTGGTTCGTGACGCCGGACTGGACGCTGGTGGGCGGGCTGGCTTATCAGTATGTTGAACGTAAAGGCGATAATAAAGGCAGCCTGTATAGCGCTGCGGAAAAACGCCAGGCGACCTACCATGAATTCCTGCCGAACTTTAGCATCAGCTATAAGCCGGATAGCGAAAATCAGCTGTTCTATAACCTGACGCGCAACATGCGTACGCCACCCAACTACGTGCTCTACAACGTCGGCGACTCGATCAGCACCAAACCTGAGCTGAGCTGGAACCACGAGCTGGGCTGGCGTTTTCAGCGCGAAGATATGCTGCTGAGCGCGACGCTCTTCTATATGCGCTATACCGACCGGCAGATTTCGACCACCAATGCGGATGGTGACTACGAAATGATGAACATCGGCAGCGTGGAGAGTAAAGGTCTGGAGCTGGAGTGGAGCGGTAAGCTGCCGTACAACTTCAACTACTACACCTCTTATACCTACACCCATTCCGAACAAAAAGACGACATTGTGAGCAACGGCGGACATCCGCTGCCAACGGCGGGCAAAACGGTGCCAAACGTACCGAAAAACATGCTTAACGCGTCGCTGGGCTATGACGATGGTCTCTACTACGGCAGCTTCGGCGGCAAATACGTCAGTTCGTTCTACGGCGATTTGACCAACGACGAAAAAATCGGCGGGCGCACGGTCTTTGATGTCGCCGCGGGCGTGCATCTGCCGGTGGATAAAAAGATTGTCAAAAGCGCCACCCTGCGCTTTGGCATCGATAACCTGTTCGATAAACAGTACCTGACCTCCGTCCGCTCGACGACTTTTAACGCGGCGGCTTACGACGGCGTGAAGGCCAGTACCCCGTACTACAACGTTGGCGAAGAGCGCACCTTTAGCGTCTCGCTGGAAGCAACCTTTTAATTAACCGGAGGGCACTCTGATGGATGCCAATCTGATTCACGATATTATTTTCTACGTTATGTACGCCGCGCTGGCGATCGCCGTGGTGATACTGGTTGAACGCGGCCTCTATTTTTCGTGGGCCCAGCGTCAGGCTTTGCGCTTTGAAAAGGCGCTGACGCCGGACGTTCGCCGCGCGTCGGATCTGCCGGAATCGCTGACCGGCCGCAGTAGCCTCCCGCTGACCCTCATTCTGCCGGTGCTGGAGAAAAAGCAGACGGCGGAAGACCGTGAGGCGATGAGCGATCTGATCGACGCTCAGTATCTGCTCAGCAAACCGCAGATGTCGCGTGGGCTGTGGATGCTTGAAACCGTTGTCACCGCCGCGCCGCTGCTGGGCCTGCTGGGGACGATCCTCGGTATTATGGATACCTTTAAGGCCCTTTCCGCCTCCGGCGTCTCCGATGCCAGCATGGTTTCTGCGGGTATGGGGACCGCCCTGTATGCCACCGGCCTGGGCATTGCTATTGCGCTGCTGTGCCTGGTGGGCAATAACTATTTGCAAAGCCGCATGGAGCGAATCAACGAACTGCTGAAGGTGCTGCTGATCCGCGCCGGCAGCCCTGTCAGCCGTCCGGAGCAGGGCGGCAAACGCTGGGAAGGCCACGAGGCGCAGCGCTATGCCTGAACATGGTCAATGCGGGTGGCCGGCAGGCCGCCTGATGAGCGCGCTGGCGGGGAGCTGGATGCTGTTAAGCCAGCCGGTATGGGCGGCGTTCTCTATACCCGGCTACGAGCTGGTGTATAACGCGCCGCAGGAAACCACCTTACAGGATAACGACTTACGTCATGCCGCCGAGGTCTGGCAGCAGATGTTCGATGCGGCGCGCAGCCATATCGATCTGGCGCAGTTTTATGTGGCGAATGAAAAAGGCTCTCTGCTGGATGGGGTTCTGGCACGTCTGCGGGCCGCCGGGGAGCGTGGAGTAAAAATTCGTTTTCTGATGGAGGAGAAGGGCGTGGGCCTTTCAACGCCGGAAACGCTGACGGCGCTGAAAGCGATCCCGAACCTGGAATTGCGGGTGATTCCGTTCCATCGGCTGACTGGCGGTATTGTTCACGCCAAGTATCTGCTGGTGGATGGCAAAGAGGCTTTTGTCGGTAGCCAGAATTTTGACTGGCGGGCGCTGGAACAGATCCAGGAGACCGGTCTGCGCATCAGCGATCCGCAAACGGTGCAGCAGATTCAGGCTATTTTCGATCAGGACTGGCAGGCGCAAGCTCTGCTGGCGGAGAGTAAGCCGGTACCGAAGCCGGCGCGGCAGGCGGTAGCGTCGGCCCCGCAGGGCAATTATCTGGTTGCCAGCCCGCGCGATTATAACCCGAGCGGGGTGATTGATTCGCAGGTGGCGCTGCCGCGGCTGCTGGCGAGCGCCAAATCGCGGATCCGGGTGCAGGTGATGGACTATGCGCCGCTGGCGTGGGGAGAAAAGGGGAGCCGGCCCTTTTATGCGCCCATTGATAACGCCCTGCGCAGCGCGGCGGCCCGCGGCGTACAGGTGGAGCTGATGGTGGCGAACTGGAACCTGAAAAAGCCGGAGGTATTCTGGCTGAAGAGTCTCTCTCTGGTGCCAAACGTTCAGCTAAAAGTGGTGACCATACCTCCCGCCAGCCGGGGGTTTATCCCCTTTGCCAGGGTGGTACACAGTAAGCTGATGACCATCGACGGTACGACGGCGTGGGTCGGAACCAGCAACTGGAGCGGAGGCTATTTCGATAACTCACGCAACCTTGAGCTGGTGCTGAATAATGCGTCGATGGCCGCACGCGTGGACGCGCTTTACAGCCAGCTGTGGAATAGCCGCTATGCGGCGCCGATCAAGGTCGATTTTGATTATCCGGTTCCGCATCCTGGCCGCGAGTTCGAATAGATAAATCGGCTGAGGCTTCCCCTCTCCCGAAGGGGGAGAGGGGAAGCCTGTTTTCGTCCTCGCCAGAGGCTGCCTTATGCTTTGGGCTTATAGCGCAGCAGGCGGTTGGCGTTGCTCACGACGGTAATCGAAGAGAGCGCCATGGCCGCGCCCGCCACCACCGGGTTGAGCAGCGTTCCGGTCAGCGGCCACAGGATCCCGGCGGCAATCGGAATGCCCAGCGAGTTATAAACAAATGCCCCCAGCAGGTTCTGCTTCATATTACGCAGCGTGGCTTTGGCGATGTCCAGCGCATCGGCAACGCCGTTCAGGCTATGGCGCATCAGGGTAATCGCCGCCGTCTCAATGGCGACATCGCTGCCGCCGCCCATGGCGATCCCCACATCGGCCTGCGCCAGCGCGGGCGCATCGTTGATACCGTCGCCGATCATCGCCACCTGATGCCCTTCGCTTTGCAGGCGCTTAATCGCATCGGCTTTCCCGTCCGGCAGCACCCCGGCAACCACCTCATCAATGCCCGCCTCTTTGGCGATAGCTTTGGCGGTGGTGGGGTTATCTCCGGTCAGCATCACCAGACGATAGCCCTGGCGGTGCAGCCTGGCTAATGCCGCCACGCTATCTTCGCGCAGCGGATCGCGGATGGCGAACAGCGCCGCCGCCTGACCATCTACCGCCAGCAGCACCGGCGTGGCACCCTGTGACGCCTGGGCGGTCATGTCGTCTTCTATTTCAGCCGTTGCAATCTTGTGCTCATTAAGCAGCGCCTGGTTGCCGAGCAGCAGACGGCGGCCTTCGGCTTCGCCTCTGACCCCCAGCCCGCGCAGCGTGCGGAAGTTTTCTACCGCAGGCAGGCGTTGGTCCGCGGCTTTGTCGAGAATGGCTCGCGCCAGCGGGTGGCTGGAACCTTGCTCCAGAGACGCCGCCAGACGTAGAGCGGTGGACTCATCTATGGCGGTAAAGGTTTTTATCGCCACCACCTGCGGTTTACCCTCGGTCAGGGTACCGGTTTTATCAAAGACCAGCGTATCGAGAGTGCTGGCGCGCTGCAGCGCATCGGCGTCGCGCACCAGTACGCCGTACTCCGCCGCGCGGCCCACGCCGGAGATAATCGACATCGGCGTTGCCAGCCCCAGGGCGCACGGACAGGCGATAATCAGCACCGTGGTGGCGATCACCAGGGTATAGACAATTTGCGGCGCCGGGCCAAAAAAGTACCAGATCGCGGCGCTGAACAGGGCTATCGCCACAACCGCCGGGACGAACACGGCGGAGATTTTGTCCGCCAGCTGGCCGATTTCAGGTTTACTGCTCTGCGCCTGGCGCACCATGCGGATAATGCGCGCCAGGGTGGTTTGACTGCCGACGGCGCTGGCGGTAAACAGTACGCTGCCGTCCTGCACTACGGTCCCGGCATGAACGGCGTCACTGTCGCCTTTTTGCTGCGGCACCGGCTCGCCGGTGAGCATCGCTTCATCGAACCAGGCTTCGCCCTGGCTAATGACGCCGTCGACCGGTACGCGATCGCCGGTGGTCAGACGCAGGATCATTCCCGCCTGAACCTCAGCCAGCGGCAGATCTTTTTCGCCTTCGTCGGTGACCACCCTCGCTGACGGCGGGGTTAAATCGAGCAGTTTTTCCAGCGCTTTCGAAGAGCGCTGGCGCGCGCGGGCTTCCAGCATATGGCCGAGGTTAATCAGACCGATAATCATCGCGCTGGCTTCATAATAAAGGTGGCGGGCTTCCATCGGAAACCACTGCGGCCACAGGTTGACGCTCATTGAATAGAGCCAGGCGACGCCGGTACCCAGCGCTACCAGCGTATCCATGGTCGCGGTGCCGTTTTTCAGGCTTTTCCACGCGCTGCGGTAGAAATGGCCGCCGGCAAAGACCATCACCGCCAGGGTGACAACACCGATAGCCAGCCACAGGGAGCGGTTATCATCGCTGACCATCATATTGTCGCCGATCATTCCCCAGCCCATGACCGGGATACCGACCAGCAGGGCGACGATAGCCTGCCAGCGGAAGCGCTTCATTGTGGCGACGGCGGTTTCCTGCTGGCGCTCGCGGCGTTCGAGGTCGTCTTCGATAGCTTCCGCGCCGTAGCCCGCTTTCTCTACGGCCTGGACTAATTCTGCGGCGGACGCGCTGCCCATCACCAGCGCAGTGCGTTCCGCCAGGTTGACCCGCGCCTGCGAGACGCCCGGCACCGCGGCGAGCGCGTGTTGTACCCGGGATACGCAGCTGGCGCAGCTCATGCCGTTGATTAACAGCTGCTGGCTGTCATCTTCGTCACGGGCTGCCGGAAGCTCAGAGGTGGCCGCTGTCAGCGCTTCCGGCGGGATTGATGATTCTGCCAGCGGTTTAGCCTTTGGGTGGCTGAGCTCCGCGCCGTATCCGGCCTGTTTAATGGTCTCAATCAGCGCTTCCGCGCTGGCGCTGCCCGTGACGTGGGCTTCGGTAACGGTGACTTCCGCCTGCTCAACGTCGGGACGCTGCTCCAGACTCTCTTTCACCCGTTTAACGCAGTGGCCGCAGGAGAGGCCATCAAGCGCGAGGTCGATAGTGGTAGACATACATAACTCCTGAATAAATTTCCGGTTAATGATTGACCGAACACACTCTTTCATCGAGTATTAACAAGGTTAAACCTTCCAGCAAGGGGAAGGTCAAGGGGGAAAGATGAATATTAGCGATGTGGCGAAAAAGACCGGCTTAACCAGCAAAGCGATCCGTTTTTACGAGGAGAAGGGGCTGGTGACGCCGCCGCTGCGTAGCGAAAACGGCTACCGCAGCTACAGCCAGCAGCATCTGGATGAACTGACCCTGCTGCGCCAGGCGCGCCAGGTGGGGTTTAATCTGGAAGAGTGTCGCGAGCTGATATTCCTGTTCAACGATCCCTCGCGGCACAGCGCCGACGTGAAACGCCGGACGCTGGAGAAAGTCGCGGAAATTGAGCGGCATATCAGCGAGCTGCAGGGCATGCGTACGCAGCTGCTGGCGCTGGCGGACTCCTGCCCCGGCGATGACAGCGCGGATTGCCCGATCATCGATAATCTCTCAGGCTGCTGTCACCGCAAGGCGCAGGCTTAACGCCGCGCCGGGTTGAGCATAAAGACCACCGTGCCGCGGTAGTAGGGGGAGTCATTCAGCTGCATTTCCGCCTGCCGATCGCGTCTGCCGTTTTGCACCAGCCCGAGTTTGAACGGGATACGCAGCCGGCTGAGCGCGGGGAGATAGTCCTGATAATTCGCCACCGTGTGGCGTCCTTGATAGCTTTGCACCACCAGTTCATCAACCGCAAGCGCGTTCAGTGTGGCAATATCGCCGGTTTTAGCCCAGTCCAGCAGGCCCGTTACCCCCAGCGCGAACTCTGGCGGCAGCTGCTGGCGTAGCTGTTGCAAAAACTGGGCGTAGTCGGCGAGCTGATATGTGGCTGCGTCAAAATCAACCTGCAGACCAACCACCTGATTGCCAGCCGCCCGCCAGCGCTGCATCAGGCGTACGATCCGCGGCACAATCGTCTGCGGCACATCAAGTGTGGTAAACCGGACGGTAAGCCAGATTGCGGGAAACGTCAGGCGGCTGACCGGCAGGCCGAGGCGCTGGAATATGACCTCGCCCGCGCGCGTCAGCACCTCGCCCTGATGCAGATACACCGTCTGCGCGTTCTGCAGATCGTTGCTGGCTTTCACCCCGGACCACAGCCAGAAGGCGGAATGCTGGCGCGCATCCACGCGCTCCGCCGCCTGCGCTGACCCGGACAGCAGCGCGATTACCAGTAATATTTGAGTTTTTGCGCCCACGGGCTGCCCGGATACTGCGTTTTCAACTGAGTGAACCAGCCCTTACGCTGCAGTTTTTCGACATCTTCGCCGCCGCATTCGTTGCTACCGGAGGGGGCGTAACAGAGAATCGCCCGATAGAGCGCATAGCTTTTATCTTCCGGCTCCGCTTTCGGCGAGGTGATAATCTGCTGGTAATAGCGTTGGCGATCGTACTGTCCCAGAGGCTGCTGGCGGTTGATGGCGGCCTCGAGTATATCGTTGCCGGCGTGGTCTTTCCACAGATCAACATGCGTCTGCGTGGTACGGAAGAACTCGCCCAGGCAGTTAAGCCCATGGGCATCGTCGGCGTTTTTACTGAGCACGGTGACGGTGTCATCCAGGCTGCGGCAGGCATAACCGGCTTCGGTCGCCTCGCCATCCCAGTCGAAGCTGCTAAGGTTGACGTCGTTAAAGGCCTCGCTGATTACCGGCTGGGTAATAGCGGTGGCGAGCTTTTTGTCGTTCAGCCAGTCGCTGAAGCGACTTTCCGTGAGATCCCGCACCAGCAGCGTATGCAGAGCGATAGTACGTTCTTCATTATTGGGACCGTTGGCCGCCTGTTGGCGTAGCAGTTCAGGCGAGGCCTGGGTTTTCAGCACTCGGGAGCGAAAGCGTAGATTGGTCACCGGGCTATCGGCGGCAAAGATAGCCGCCGCGTTACCGCTGTAGACCAGCGTTGCCGCCAGTTTTGCCTGGATATACTGCTGTTGCTCGGGGTTTTGGCTAAGTTGTAGCAGCTGCTGCCAAAAATCGCGCGCCGCGGGCCACTGTGTTTGTCCCATTAGCGCTTCGCCGTAGAGGACCTGTTCGCTGAAGGCGAGAATATCATTCGCCGGCAGCGTTTTCGCCGGCGTGACAGCCTGCAGGATGGCGGCATTGTTGCCCGTCGCGCTCCACAGCTGCAGCTGCAGGTCGCGCCACAGCGGCAGATTTCCGCTCTTCTCAAACGCCGCTTTGCTGGCGTCAAGCTGTGCCTGGGTTAAGGTTGGCTTATTGTCAGCATTCAGGCGCAGGGCGCGGAGAAGTTCGACATAGCTGACCTGCGGCGCGTCCGGGAATGCTGCCAGAACGGGCTGCGCGTAGAACGGCATGCCGAAGACATTATCATATTCACTCACCAGTTTACGCAGTTCCCCGGCGTCGGCAGCCTGCCGGAAGGCCTGCTCATAGAGTCCGGCCAGCTGCGGCCACGCCTGCAGATACCAGTTAATGCGGCGCAGCATATTGCGCGCGGAGTCGGCATAAAGCCCTGCGGGCCAGCGTTGCAAATAGGTTTGTGCTTCTTTTTGCGCCTGTGCGGCATCATCACGATTGATGCGCGCAATATCAAAATCGCCGTACTGCCCGATGCTGTTCTGGCTACTTTTGTTGAGCGCCGTGCGCATCAGCATATATTGCGCGGTCTCGGTCAGCCAGGGCTGCTGACTCTCCAGCAACAGGGTGAAATCGTGGGTCGCGGCGGTGTAATTGCCGCCATAGAAGTGGGCGATGCCGGAAAGGTAATAAGCGAATAAGTCGGCGTCCGCATCTGCCGGGAAGCTATTGAGGATATCAGCGACTGCGGTGATATTGGCGCCATAAAACAGTTTCAGCCGCGCCAGCGCCAGGTCATGACGCTGCTGCGGGGTCACAGAGGGCGCGGCGAGCAGGGCGGCGTTGAACTGGCTGACGGCGGCAAGGGTGTTGCTGACAAAGCGGTTTTCCAGTTCATAGTCGGATGTTCCCAGCCGTTCAGCCGAATCGGCCGGCATGACCTGCGCCGGATCGATATTCAGCGCCGCCATTTGTTGGATGAAGGTTTCATCTTCGCGTTGCGCCGGCGGCGCGGGAGGCGGCGGCGCGCTATCCCACTCAGGATGCCAGGCGAAGTAAACATCGCGGGTACGGCTGACATCAGCGGGAATGGCCTGAACGGGCAGGGCGAAAGATTTCGCTTCGCTCAGCAGGCGCAACAGATTATCGCGAGAATCGTTTCCCGGGGTGAGGATTGGGTCGCCTTTTAGCAGGCATAGCGGGTCGCTCCACGAGCAATCTTCGATATCAGCAGAAGCATATGCCTGAGCGGCTGCCGCGAGCAGGGCGCAGAGCGAAAGGGTAAACGTTGTCTTCCTGACCATGACGGATGTCCTGTGGCGTGATTATTGTGATACGGCTCTTATATGTAGGGTGATGCCTTCGATGGCGACCACTTCAACTTTGCTGCCCGCCGCGAGGTCGTCATCGGCAATAACCGGCCATGAACTGTCGCCCACGCGGACGTGTCCGCGGCCGTTAACCAGCGCCGTTTCCAGCGTAAAGCGGCGGCCAAGCAGCTGCTGCCCGCGCTGATTAAGCTGAGCGTCCGCCGGCTTCTGGCGCTTAACGCGGTTACGCAGCCAGCGCGACCACAGCCAGGCCGCCAGCAGAGTCAGGACGGCAAACAGCGTACCCTGCCACTCCCAGCTCAACGGCAGCATCCAGACCAGCAGCCCGGTTACGACGCCGGCAATGCCGCTCCACAGCAGATAACCGTTGCCGCCGAGCATTTCCGCCGCCAGCAGCAGCCCGCCGAGGCTGAGCCAGAAAATATGCGGGTGGGTGAGAATCAGCGCGATCATGATTTTTTCTGCGCGCCAGCGCCTTCTTTAAGCAGCTCGCCGATCCCGGCGATGGAGCCCATCAGGCTGCTGGCGTCGAGCGGCATCAGCACCACTTTACTGTTGTTGGCCGCGCCAATTTGCTGCAGCGCATCGGTATATTTCTGCGCGACAAAGTAGTTGATGGCCTGAATGTCGCCGGAGGCGATAGCGGATGAGACCATCTGCGTAGCGCGCGCTTCCGCTTCCGCGGAACGTTCGCGCGCCTCTGCCTGTAAAAACGCCGACTGACGCTCGCCTTCGGCTTTGAGGATCTGCGACTGCTTCTCGCCCTCGGCTTTTAAAATTTCCGCCTGACGTATCCCTTCGGCCTCAAGAATATAGGCGCGCTTGGTGCGCTCGGCTTTCATCTGGGCGTTCATGGAGGCGATAAGCTCCGCCGGCGGGCGTACGTCGCGGATCTCAACGCGGGTGATTTTGATGCCCCACGGGTTGGTCGCTTCATCGACAATATGCAGCAGGCGGGTGTTGATGCTGTCGCGCTGGGAGAGCATTTCGTCCAGCTCCATGGAGCCCAGCACGGTACGAATGTTGGTCATGGTCAGGTTGATAATCGCCAGCTCGAGGTTGCTGACTTCATAGGCGGCTTTCGGCGCGTCGATGACCTGAATAAAGCACACCGCATCAATGGTGACGTTGGCGTTATCGCGCGAAATCACTTCCTGCGAAGGGATATCGAGCACCTGCTCCATCATATTAATTTTGCGCCCGATACGATCCATAAAGGGCACCACCAGGCTCATCCCCGGCTGCAGCGTTTGCGTATAGCGGCCAAAGCGCTCTACCGTCCACTGGTAGCCCTGAGGAACGATTTTTACCGCCGCTCCGACGATAACCAGCGCGACGAAAATAAGAATGGGGATAAAAATCAGCATCAAAAACCTCCTGTCTTGTTGCCTGTTGATGCGCCGGGAGAGTGGCGCGCGTTTAACCAGAGTATATCTTTCCGCGCATCCGGGTGAAAGAAAAGTGGAGTAAACTAGAGGCGTTGTCGAAAAACTGGGAATAATAATGACCGAAAGTAACGCTATTTTGCGCCTGGACAATGTGGGTTTTCAGGCCGATGGAGTGACCATCCTTAATGAGATGAGTTTTCAGCTCAGGGCAGGGGAATTTAAGCTGATTACCGGCCCTTCCGGCTGCGGAAAAAGCACGTTATTAAAAATAATCGCTTCGCTGCTGAGCCCCACCGCGGGAAGCATTTTCTTCGCCGGTAAAAACATTAATGACTTAACGCCGGAAACCTATCGTCAGCAGGTTTCCTACTGCGCGCAAACCCCGGCGCTGTTCGGCGATTCAGTGTATGACAACCTGGTCTTCCCGTGGCAGATCCGTCATCAACAGCCGGATCCCAACGCGCTGGTCGCCGATCTGCTGCGCTTCGGGCTGGCGGAGAATACGCTGGAAAAGTCAATCAATGAACTTTCGGGCGGGGAAAAGCAGCGCGTTTCGTTGATTCGCAATCTGCAGTTTTTACCGCAGGTGCTGCTGCTCGATGAAATTACCAGCGCGCTGGACGAGAGCAATAAAAAAAACGTGAATGAGATTATCCATCGCTACACGACCGAAAAAAATATCGCCGTTCTGTGGGTCACTCACGATAGCAATGAAATTGCCCATGCGGATGAAGTGATTACCCTAAAGCCTGCCGGCGGAAAAGCGCAGGAGGAGAAAAAAAATGAACGGGCATAATATTACTAACGAATCGCTGGCGCTCTCCATGGTTCTGGTGCTGGTAGCGATCGTGGTCAGCTACCGGGAAAAGCTGGCGCTGGAAAAAGATATTATCTGGAGTATCTGCCGGGCGATTGTGCAACTGATTATCGTCGGCTACGTGCTGAAATATATCTTTAACGTTAATCACGCCGTGCTGACGCTGCTGATGGTGCTGTTTATCTGCTTTAACGCGGCGTGGAATGCGAAAAAGCGCAGCAAATATATCGATAAAGCCTTTCTTTCTTCGTTTATCGCGATAACCACCGGCGCCGGATTAACCCTGGCGGTGCTGGTTTTTTCCGGATCGATTGCGTTTGTGCCGATGCAGGTGATTCCGATTGCCGGGATGGTGGCCGGTAACGCGATGGTGGCGGTCGGGCTGTGCTACAACAACATGGGGCAGCGTTTCAGCAGCGAGCAGCAGCAGATCCAGGAGAAGCTGAGCCTGGGCGCGACGCCGAAGATGGCTTCCGCAAGGCTTATCCGCGATAGCATTCGCGCCGCGCTGATCCCGACGGTAGATTCGGCGAAAACGGTGGGGCTGGTGAGCCTGCCGGGGATGATGTCGGGGCTGATTTTCGCCGGGATTGATCCGGTAAAAGCGATTAAGTACCAGATTATGGTGACGTTTATGCTGCTGTCGACCGCCAGCCTGTCAACGATTATCGCCGGGTATCTGACCTACCTGAAGTTCTTTAATGCTCGCCATCAGCTGGTGGTGACGCAGCTGAAAAAACGCGCGTAAGTTTTTCCCCGGAGGCGGCGCTGAACGCGCCTGTCCGGGCTACCGTCCCGCAGACGGCGGGGCATCTGTAGCCCAGCTAAGCGCAGCGCGAGCCGGGTTTTTTACGATTAATAAAGCAGAGAGTAGAGCTGGCGGCGGTACTTCGCGGCCAGCGCGTCGCCGGTGCCGAGGGCGGAGAGGATCTCCTGCAGCAGCTTGCGAACCTCGCCGTTTCCGGCGCCTAAATCTTTTTGCAGATGGCTGAACAGCAGCGCCAGCGCCTCTTCGTTACGCCCCACCTGATGCAGCTGTAATGCCAGCTGGGAGGCCAGCGCCGCGTCTTCCGGGTTCTGCTCTACCTGCTGCTGCAGCTGCTGAATTTCCGGCGTGTCGGCGGCTTTTTTCAGCAGCTCGATCTGCGCCACCAGCCCCTGATAGCGGGTATCCTGATCCTGCAGCGGCACGGTTTTCAGTACGGTTTCCGCTTCATCGGAACGGTGGAGGGCAATCAGCGTTTCCGCCAGCAGCAGGCCAATCTGGCTCTCCTGGTTCGACAGCTGCCAGGCGTCTTTCAGCAGCGGCAGCGCTTCGGCGTAGTTCTCTTCCTCCATCAGCGCCAGCGCCTGCTGCGCTTTGAGCTCCTCTTCGCGCGGCAGGAACTTATCCAGCAGCGCGCGCACCGCTTCTTCCGGCTGCGGGCCTTCGAAGCCGTCGACCGGCTGACCGTTCTGGAACAGGTAAACCGTAGGGATTGCGCGCAGGCCAAACTGCGAAGCCAGCATTTGTTCGGCATCGCAGTCAACTTTAGCGAGGGTAAACAGGCCGTTGTACTGGGCGGCGAGGCTCTCCAGTACCGGCGTCAACTGCTCGCAATGTTGGCTGCGCGCGGACCAGAAATAGAACAGCACCGGCGTTGTCGCGGACTGCTGTAGCGTCTGGTGTAGGTTAGCTTCGGTAATATTGACAATATTCTGTGCGGACATGAGCAAGTCTCTTTAATCGATATTTGTATAGATATATGGGGGCGACGGCAGGCGCTTCAACTTAGCCCTGGATAATTTTGTCCATCGCGCGGGTCGGCAGCAGGCGTTTCAGCAGGGCGACCGCATGCGCCACCAGAGTGACCCGGTAGCGCAGCTTCGGTTTATCGCTGACAAAAGCATGGCGCACTTTTTCCACCACCGCTTCCGGCCCGAGAGTAAAGCGGGCGGCGATGCCGGGGTTTTCCACCGGCTTATCGGTCTGGGTCTGGTTGACGTTGTTGGTGAAGCGGGTGTGGATCGGGCCCGGCTCAATCAGGATGACCTTAATTCCGCTGTGGCGCAGCTCCATGCGCAGCGCGTCTGACCAGGCTTCCAGCGCGAATTTGCTGGCGGCATAGGCGCCGCGGCCGGGGCTGGAGATAATTCCCATCACCGATGAGGTCATCACAATTCGCCCTTCGCCGTGCGGCTCCATTGCCGGAAGCAGCAGCATCGTTAGCTGATGGGCGCCGAAAAAGTTGGCGGAAAACTGCTGCTCCATCTGCCGGCGGCTGATGGTCGGCAGCGGGCCGTAGACGCCGTAGCCCGCGTTGTTAAACAGGCCGTACAGGCGGTTGTCGGTCAGGGCAATCACCTCGGCGGCGGCGCGTTCAACGCTCTGCGGATCGTCAAGATCCAGCAACACACCGGTCAGCCCCAGTTCCTGCATCCGTGCGACATCTTCCGCTTTGCGGCAGGCGGCCAGCACGTTAAAGCCCTGGCGCTTTAAATCAAGGGCGCTTTCAAGACCAATTCCGCTGGAACATCCTGTAACTAAAACCGATTTTTGCATAACTTTACCTGCAAATGACTCGCTGTTATCAGGAGTCATGATTAACTAAGGGAGCCAAACGCGTCGCCATCCAGTCGGCGATAAACGGCTGGGCGTCGCGATTAGGGTGAATTCCATCGTCCTGCATCCACTGCGGTTTCAGATAAACCTCTTCCATAAAAAAGGGCAGCAGAGGAATATCAAACTCTTTGGCCAGTGCCGGATAAATTGCGCTAAAGGCTTCATTATAACGGCGGCCATAGTTGGCGGGCAGGCGAATTTGCATCAGCAGCGGCTGGGCGTTTGCCGCTTTGATATGCTCAATAATGGTACGCAGCGTCTGCTCCGTCTGCTGCGGCGGGAAACCGCGCAGCCCGTCGTTACCGCCCAGCTCTACCAGCACCCAGCGCGGCTGATGCTGCTTAAGCAGAGCCGGCAGCCTTGCCAGCCCCTGCTGCGAGGTATCGCCGCTGATGCTGGCGTTAACCACCGGCGTTTTGGTCTGCCACTTATCGTTAAGCAGTGCAGGCCAGGCGGTATTGCCCGCCATGCGATAACCGGCGCTCAGACTGTCGCCGAGAACCAACAGCGTGTCGGCCGCCATCGCGCGGCAGGTAAACAGGACCAGAAACAGGAAAGGCAAATGCCAGCGGAAAACATACTTGAAGTTCATCATCTTAAGAAATCCGTCGGTCAGGGTGAGCATCAGCTTTCCATCCTTACCGGAGTTGAGCTGGTTGTCAAACAGGGGCAGACCATCGCCCTGATTGGCGAGTCGGGGTCCGGCAAATCGACGCTGCTGGCGATCCTCGCCGGGCTGGACGACGGCAGCAGCGGGGAGGTTTCGCTGCTCGGACAGCCGCTGCACCAGATGGACGAAGAGGCGCGGGCGAAGCTGCGCGCTAAGCACGTCGGCTTTGTGTTTCAATCTTTTATGCTGATACCCACCCTCAATGCGCTGGAAAACGTTGAGCTTCCGGCGCTGCTGCGCGGCGAAAGCGACAGTCAGAGCCGCGGCAGCGCCCGGGCGCTGCTGGAGCAGCTGGGGCTGGGCAAACGCCTGCATCACCTGCCGGTACAGCTCTCCGGCGGCGAGCAGCAGCGGGTCGCGCTGGCGCGCGCGTTTAACGGCCGCCCGGAGCTGCTGTTCGCCGATGAACCCACCGGCAACCTCGACCGTCACACCGGGGATAAAATCGCCGACCTGCTGTTCTCGCTGAACCGCGAGCACGGCACCACGCTGATCCTCGTCACCCACGACCCGCTGCTGGCGGCGCGCTGCGACCGACGGCTGAGGCTGGTGGATGGCCAGCTGCGGGAGGAAGCATGATCGCCCGCTGGTTCTGGCGCGAATGGCGCTCGCCGTCGCTGCTGATCGTCTGGCTGGCGCTGAGCCTGGCGGTGGCCTGCGTGCTGGCGCTGGGCTCGATAAGCGACCGCATGGAGAAAGGACTCAGCCAGCAGAGCCGGGAATTTATGGCCGGCGACCGTACGCTGCGCAGCTCGCGCGAAGTCCCGGGCGCATGGATTGACGAAGCGCGTCGCCTTGGTTTAACCGTCGGCGAACAGCTGAGCTTCGCCACTATGACGTTTTCCGGCGATACGCCGCAGCTGGCGGACGTCAAAGCGGTTGACGACACCTATCCGCTATATGGTCAGCTGCAGACCCAGCCGCCGGGGCTGAAGCCGCACGCCGGCACCGTGCTGCTGGCGCCGCGATTAATGGCGCTGCTGAATCTGAAAACCGGCGACACCATCGACGTGGGCGACGCCACGCTGCGCATTGCCGGCGAGGTGATACAGGAGCCGGATGCCGGATTTAACCCCTTCCAGATGGCGCCGCGGCTGATGATGAATACCGCCGACGTGGCGAAAACCGGCGCGGTGCAGCCCGGCAGCCGCGTCTCCTGGCGCTATAAGTATGCCGGAACCCCGCAGCAGCTGGCGGACTACGAAAAGTGGCTGCTGCCGAAGCTGGGGCCTGAACATCGCTGGATCGGCCTGGAGCAGGACGACAGCGCGCTGGGTAAATCGCTGGAGCGCTCGCAGCAGTTTTTGCTGCTGTCGGCGCTGTTAACGCTGCTGCTGGCGGTCGCCGCGGTGGCGGTGGCGATGAGCCACTACTGCCGCAGTCGTTACGATCTGGTGGCGATCCTTAAAACCCTCGGCGCCGGGCGGGCGCAGCTGCGCAAGCTGATTGTCGGCCAGTGGCTGATGCTGCTGGCGCTGGCGGTGGTTGCCGGCGGGGCGATGGGCGTCGGGCTGGAGCATATTCTGCTGCTGATGCTTAAGCCGGTGCTCCCGGCGGCGCTGCCGGCGGCGAGCGGCTGGCCGTGGCTGTGGGCGATCGGCGCGATGGTGGTGATTTCCCTGCTGGTCGGGCTGCGTCCTTATAGACTGCTGCTGGCGACGCTGCCGCTGCGGGTGCTGCGCCAGGATGTCGTCGCCAACGTCTGGCCGCTGACGATCTATATTCCAGTGGTGTGCGCGGTGGTGGTAGCCCTGCTGGCGCTGCTGATGGGCGGCAGCCCCCTGCTATGGGCGGTGCTGGCGGGCGCCGTGGTGCTGGCGCTGCTGTGCTGCCTGGCGGGATGGGGCGTTCTGTGGCTACTGAAGCGTTTGACGTTAAAAGCGCTGCCGCTGCGCCTGGCGGTGAACCGTCTGCTGCGTCAGCCGTGGTCGACCCTGAGCCAGCTGGCGGCCTTTTCGCTGTCGTTTATGCTGCTGGCGCTACTGCTGGTGCTGCGCGGCGATCTGCTTGACCGCTGGCAGCAGCAGCTGCCGCCGGAAAGTCCTAACTATTTCCTGATTAACATCGCGCCGGAGCAGGTGGTGCCGGTGAAAACCTTCCTCGCCGAACATCAGACCCGCGCCACCGAGTTCTACCCCATCGTGCGCGCCCGTCTGACGCAAATTAACGGTCAGGTGACGGAGGGCAATAAAGATGAAGCCCTGAACCGGGAGCTTAACCTCACCTGGAGCCGCGAGCGTCCGGATCATAATCCGCTGGTTGCCGGTAGCTGGCCGCCGAAGTCGGGCGAGGTGTCGATTGAAGAGGGGCTGGCGCAGCGTCTGGGCGTCAAGCTCGGCGATAGCGTGACCTTTACCGGGGATACTCAGGACTTTAGCGCGAAGGTGTCCAGCGTGCGTAAAGTCGACTGGGAAAGCCTGCGGCCGAACTTCTTCTTTATCTTCCCGCAGGGGGCGCTCGACGGCCAGCCGCAAAGCTGGCTGACCAGCTTCCGCTGGGATAACGGCAACGGGATGCTCACGCAGCTCAACCGCGAATTCCCCACCGTCAGCCTGCTGGATATCGGCGCGATTTTGCAGCAGATTGGCCAGGTGCTGACCCAGGTAAGCCGCGCGCTTGAGGTGATGGTGATTCTGGTGACCGCCTGCGGCGTTTTGCTGCTGCTGGCGCAGGTACAGGTCGGGATGCGTCAGCGTTATCAGGAGCTGGTGGTCTGGCGCACGCTGGGGGCCGGGAAGTCTCTGCTGCGCACCACGCTGTGGGCGGAGTTCGCGCTGCTGGGCGTGGTGTCCGGCGTCGTGGCGGCGATTGGCGCTGAGGTGGCGCTGGCGCTGCTGCAAAGCAAAATCTTTGACTTCCCGTGGTCTCCGGACTGGCGGCTGTGGGTGATGCTGCCGCTCTGCGGGGCGATACTGCTGTCGCTGTGCGGCGGCTGGCTGGGGCTGCGTCTGCTGAAAGGTAAGGCGCTGTTCCGCCAGTTTAGTCAGGGATAGGGTTAGCTATGTAGCCCGGGTAAGGCGTTATCCGCCACCCGGGGGGTTCACTGTATGCGGGAAAGTAGCCCGGGTAAGGCGTCAGCCGCAACCCGGGGGGTTACCCTGTACGGATGCGCGTTGCTATTGCAGATGACCGTGGTTCAGCGCGGTGAGCGGCTCATTAACATCGAAAATTTTGCAGATAACCTCGTTTACGCCGAGAGATTTCAGACGCGCGGTGTGCTTGTTGAGATAAGCGAGCGCGGTTTCTTCATTCGCAAAAAGATAGATCCCGCCCGCCTCCTGATTTTTTTCGCTTTCCGTCCAGACCTTCCAGATAAAACCCGGCTCCTGATTGATGGACTCGGCCAGCTCCACGAGCTGACGGGACATCTCGCTGCCGAAGGGACCGTTAAAGGCAAAGTGCAGCTGCAGTAGTTTTTTCGACATACTTCCTCCATGGATGATGTTTGCGCGGTAATAGACCATTTTAATGACATGGCGATGAAAAGATAACCACAGTTTTTTTAACGGCACAAAATGGTAAGTCACTGATTTTTAACCGCACGAAACATTAAAAACTCAACAACACGCCATACTCGATCGCAGTTAATATTCAACTGGTAAATATAAGGTTGCTTATTAATCAAGGAAAAAGTATGGCACATAAAATAAAAGCGCTGGCGATAACGATCGGCGCAGCCCTGGCGTTAACCTCTTTTGCATCCCAGGCGGAAATTACGCTTTTAAAACAAGATCCGCAGGCGGGCGATCCGTTAAGCCGGCTTAATTTCACCGTCGGCGGGAGCATCCGTCCCCAGTTCAACATGATGTCCGGCGACGGAGACAAAGGCTCTTATAAACGTAACGGTTTCGATGGCGGTACCCGTTTCCGCTTCGCCGCCGACTACTATCTGTTCGATGATATTAGCTGGATCAGCTACTACGAGCTGGGCGTCAATATTCCGGCGCTTTTCGACTGGGATAACCACTACGCCGAAGGCGCGAATAACACCAGCCGCCGTATGCTCTATACCGGCCTGAAAAGCGATACCTGGGGGACGTTAACCTACGGTCAGCAGAACAGCGTTTATTACGACGTGGTCGGGGTAAAAACCGATATCTGGGATTACGACATGATAGGCCAGGCGCCGGGTAACGGCATCAACGGCGACTACGATGGCTCCTATCGCTCACGCAATATGCTGAAATATAAGAAAACCGTTGGCGATGTCGATCTTTACGCCTCTTATCTGTTTGAGGACAGCGAATATCTGCCGGGCAACGGCCTGCGCTACAAGCGTAAAGGCGGCGGCTCCATCGGCGCCGATTACCACATCATGAAGGATTTGACCTGGGGCGCAGCGTGGAACTATACCCGCGCCGATATGCGTAACCCCTCCAGTTCAGACAGCAAATCATACGATCAGAATATCGTCGGTACCGCGCTAAGCTGGACGCCGGATAACTGGACCTTCTCCTTCGGCGGCGGCTGGTATCAGAACTTCCTGACCACCAAAAAAACCGATGTTCATAACTACTTCGCGGGCGATGCCTGGGGTATTGAGTACTTTGCCGGTTATAAATTCCCGATTGGTCAGTATGCGGTGAAATCTATTCAGCCGTACTTTATGGGCGACCGCCTGCAGTACGTGAACGGCCGCAACTATCAGCGGATTGATAACGGCGTCGGCGTGAGCTTCCAGCTGGATTATGGTTTCCGCGTTGACTATGAACACGTCTTCACGTCGAGCACCGACAACCTGGGCGATATGAACCTGGTGCGTCTGCGCTACGACTTCTAAGCGCTGACACTTCCCCGGTGACGCTGCGCTTACCGGGGCTACAGGTTCACCGCCGTCTGCGGACCCGTAGCCCGGCTAAGGCGTTTACGCCGCAAGCCGGGACAGGAGAGGATGTGATTACTCCGCCAGCCAGGCGGCGACGTCCTGCCAGCTGCCGCGAAAAATAATCTTCTCCGCTTTTTTGCCGAGCTGGTAGCGGTACATCGGATCGTAATACTCGTTCAGCAGGGGAACCAGCCAGCTGAAGTGGGCTTCGGTGCTGGCGGTTCGCTGTTGCTCAAGCAGGGCTTCATCAAGCCGGGCGGTGAGCTGGGCAAAACGCTGTAACCCGAGGCGGCGGCGGATTGCGAACAGACCATGATGCAGATATTCGCTATACGCCTGCCAGCCTTGCTCTTCGCCGTAGGCCGCCAGGAAATCATGATGCATGCGCGCAAAATACTCTTCCCGCAGCCGTTCAAGACGGACAGCGAACGGATCTTCCACCACCGCCAGCGGCGACTGCGCCATGCGAAGACGCATGCACTCCGGCAGGTGATTGGCGCCAATCATATGCCCTTCATCCTCCAGCACCCAGCGCGTCTGCTGCCCTGACTTTTTGAGCATTGCCACGGCCAGGTGATTTTCAAAGGTTGCCTGCTGATGCTGCTCCTGCAGGGTTCGGCCAAATGAAGAGCCGCGGTGATGGGCGAGCCCTTCGAGATCGATACCGTCCGGTTGAGCGCCGACCAGCTGGGTTTTACCGTTACCGGTACAGCCGCCGATCAGCACGATAGGGCGCTGCACCAGCTCTTCGGTAAGCTGTATCGCCGCCTGGCGCAGCGCTTTGTAGCCGCCGACGATCAGCGGGTAATCCACGCCCGCTTCCTTCAGCCATTGCTGGACGATATGCGAACGCTGGCCGCCGCGAGCGCAGCACAGGTAGCCCTCGGGATAGCGCGCGCAGGCCTCTTTCCAGGCGGCGAGGCGGCGGGCGCGAATCTCGCCGTTGACCAGCTGATGGCCCAGCGCGAGGGCGGCGTCCGGCCCCTGACGCTTATAGCAGGTGCCGACGGCGGCACGCTCGTCATCGTTCATCAGCGGCAGGTTGATCGCCGCGGGCATGGCGCTTTGCCTGAATTCAACCGGGGCGCGTACGTCAATCAGCGGCGTATCGCTGGCGAGAATCTGCCGAATATTCTGTGGTACTAATTCCATCATTTAAACCGTTAAGCCATTCAGACGCGTCGCTCGACGCGATAATTCCTCTATTGTACGCGGTGAACGCCCTGCTGAATTGATTTTTCACGGTGTATCGCTGAATAGCGTCAGGAATGGCTGGATTTAAGCATCCGTGGGGCTGGCAAGTTGGGTAGCCCGGCTAAGGCGCAGCGCGCCGCAAGCCGGGATAAAGGAGAGAGGATTACGCCAGCTGCGCCTGCGCCCAGAAGATACCGCTGGCATATTCCGGCGGCAGCAGCGGCTTCAGCGCTTCCAGCGTCGCGCTCAGGCGGTCGGTATCGCTGTCGGTCAGGTTCAGGTGGCCGACTTTACGACCCGGACGTACCTCTTTGTCGTACCAGTGCAGATGCACCAGCGGCAGCTTCAGCCAGTCATAGTTCAGATCGGTACCGATCAGGTTGATCATCACCGACGGGCTGTTCACCACCGGCGGCGGCAGCGGCAGATCGGTAATCGCCCGCAGATGCAGCTCGAACTGGCTAATGGAGGCGCCGTTTTGCGTCCAGTGGCCGCTGTTGTGCACGCGCGGCGCCAGTTCGTTAATCAGCAGGCCATCAGCGGTGACGAAACATTCCATCGCCATCACGCCAACGTAGCCCAGCTCATGCATGATCGCCGACAGCATCTGCTCCGCCTGCGCCTGCTGGCGGGCGTTGGCCTGCGGAAAGGCGACGCTGGCGCGTAAAATACCGTCCTGATGCAGGTTGCGGGTCAGAGGATAGAAGACCGTGCTGCCGTCCCGGGCGCGAGCGCCGACCAGCGACACCTCGCCGGAGAAGTTAATCCCCTGCTCAACGATACACTCGCCGTAGTTATCCTCCGGCAGCTGCGCGGTTTCATTTTCCCGCAAACGCCACTGGCCGCGGCCATCGTAGCCGCCGACGCGGCGCTTAACGATAGCCAGCTCCCCGAGGCGGGCGAATACCGCAGGCCATTCGCTTTTATCCGCCAGAAGCTGCCACGGCGCGGTGGCGAGCGCCAGCTTATCGAACAGCTGCTTTTGCGTCAGGCGGTCGGCGATTATCGGGAAAACGTCGCGGTTAACGAAGGCGGAATGACGCGCCAGCTCGCGGGTCAGCGCCGTTTCCGGCCAGCGTTCAATTTCTGCGGTAATCACGCTTTGCTGTACCGGCACCGCTTCCGGGTCGGCTTCCAGACCGACCGGCCAGACCGCAATACCCAGCGGCTCGCCGGCCTGGCGCAGCATCCGGCCTAGCTGACCGTTGCCGAGAACGCAAACCTGCTTCATGCCGCACCCCGCGGATCCGGGTTATCCAGCACGTCATCGGTTTGCGCCTGACGCCAGGCGCTGAGGCGCTGGTGCAGTTCCGCATCGTGCTGGGCGAGGATCTGCGCCGCCAGCAGGGCGGCGTTGGCGGCCCCGGCTTTGCCGATGGCCAGCGTACCCACCGGGATGCCGCGCGGCATCTGGACGATGGAGTAGAGGCTGTCTACGCCGCTTAGCGACGCGCTCTGAACCGGCACGCCTAACACCGGCACCAGCGTTTTCGCCGCAATCATGCCCGGCAGGTGCGCCGCGCCGCCGGCACCGGCAATAATCACCTGAAAACCGTTTTCTTCCGCGCCTTCGGCGAAGCTGAACAGTTTATCGGGCGTGCGGTGGGCGGAGACCACTTCGACATGGTACGGAACGTTCAGGGCATCAAGGATTTCTGCGGTAAACTGCATGGTAGCCCAGTCGCTTTTGGACCCCATCACGATGGCGATACGCGCCGAATTATTGCGGGAAGACATGCGTCTTAAAACTCCTGTGGGTGTGTTTCACACTGCTTTAGAGGCCACAGAGAATAGCATGAACTCCCGGCAAGGAAAACGGTTGCGTGCGCATGGCCAGCCGCCTTTGTGTTGTCGGTATTCGATGAAACGCGCCGGTTATGAGCGGGCAAAAAAGTCACACCAGCCCCATTCCCGGGACTAGAAAGGAAAATGAATCAGCTCAACGTCTTCTGGCGTCACTTTGACCATAGAGCCCTGGCTATGCCAGGCGCCGAGCACCACGCGGTACGCGGTTTGGCCGTTGGCTTCTAGCGGGTGGACGGCGGGGCGGTGCGTATGCCCGTGAATCAGCCACTGAACGCGATGTTTTTCCATGACGTCAACGACCGCCTGGGGATTCACATCCATAATTTCCATCGACTTGCTGCTGTTGGCCGCTTTGCTGTCGGCGCGCATTCTGGCGGCGATACGGCGGCGGATAAACAGCGGCAGGGCCAGAAACAGGCGCTGGATCCAGGGATTGTGAACTTTCGCGCGAAACGCCAGATAGCCTGCATCGTCGGTGCAGAGGGTGTCGCCGTGCATAATCAGCACCTTGCGCCCGTAGAGGTCGAGAAGCTTCTCTTCCGGCAGCAGGGTCATCGCGCTTTCGTGGGCAAAGCGCTTGCCGACGAGAAAGTCGCGGTTGCCGTGAAGGAAGTAGCAGGGGACGCCGGAATCGGCCAGCGCTTTGAGCGCTGAGGCGATTTGCCGATGCAGCGGGTTAGGATCGTCATCGCCGATCCAGGCTTCAAAGAGATCGCCGAGGATATACAGGGCGTCCGCCCTGCGGGCTTCCCCCTGTAAAAAGCGCAGAAAACCGGCGGTAATCGCCGGTTCTTCCGTTTGCAGATGCAAATCCGCAATAAAAAGTGTCGCCACGAATTATTCGCTAACGGTGACGCTTTTGATCACAACATCTTCTTTCGGCACATCCTGATGCATGCCGCTGCGGCCGGTGGCGACCGCTTTGATTTTGTCGACCACGTCCATCCCTTCAACGACTTCTGCGAATACGCAGTAACCCCAACCCTGCAGGCTTTCGCCGGAGAAGTTCAGGAAGTCGTTATCGGCGACGTTGATGAAGAACTGCGCGGTGGCGGAGTGGGGCGCCTGAGTACGGGCCATCGCCAGCGTACCGCGGGTGTTTTTCAGACCGTTGTTCGCTTCGTTCTGAATGGGGGATTTGGTGGTTTTCTGATTCATGCCCGGCTCAAAACCGCCGCCCTGAATCATAAAGCCGTTGATTACACGGTGGAAAATAGTGTTGTCGTAGAAACCTTCACGACAGTAGTCCAGGAAGTTTTTAACTGTTTCCGGCGCTTTGTCGTCAAACGTCTTGATTACGATATCGCCATGATTGGTGTGGAAAGTAACCATTTTTGCATCCTGTTCCGATGATTGTGGTGCCTGCACCCGGAGTCGGGTGAGATATAGGGGGCTGTTATAGCATAACCGCGGGGTTGGATCACCTTGCAATGTGTGCTGCTTCGGGGTTGAATTAAGGTTAGAATACGCGACTTATATCCACACACGTCTACACGGAATCTTCGATGTTAAAAATTTTTAATACACTGACGCGCCAAAAAGAAGAATTTAAACCTATCCATGCCGGGGAAGTTGGCATGTACGTGTGTGGTATTACCGTTTATGACCTCTGTCACATCGGCCATGGCCGTACCTTCGTCTCATTCGATGTGGTCGCGCGCTACCTGCGTTTCCTGGGCTATAAGCTAAAGTACGTGCGCAATATCACCGATATCGACGACAAAATCATTAAGCGTGCTAATGAAAACGGCGAAAGCTTTGTTGCGCTGGTGGATCGCATGATTGCCGAGATGCACAAAGACTTCGACGCGCTGAATATCCGGCGCCCGGATATGGAGCCGCGGGCCACCCACCATATCGCGGAAATCATTGAGATTACCGAGCAGCTGATCGCCAAAGGCCACGCGTATGTCGCCGACAACGGCGACGTGATGTTCGATGTGCCGACCGACCCGAACTACGGTCAGCTGTCGCGTCAGGATCTCGATCAGCTGCAGGCCGGCGCGCGAGTTGATGTCGTTGACGTCAAGCATAACCCGATGGACTTTGTGCTGTGGAAGATGTCGAAAGAGGGCGAGCCAAGCTGGCCGTCGCCGTGGGGCGCGGGCCGTCCAGGCTGGCACATTGAGTGTTCAGCGATGAACTGCAAACAGCTGGGCAACCATTTTGATATTCACGGCGGCGGTTCGGATCTGATGTTCCCGCACCATGAAAACGAAATCGCCCAGTCCACCTGCGCCCACGACGGCGAGTACGTCAATTACTGGATGCACTCCGGGATGGTGATGGTTGACCGGGAGAAGATGTCAAAATCGCTGGGCAACTTCTTTACCGTGCGCGACGTGCTGAAGTTCTACGACGCGGAAACCATTCGCTACTTCCTGATGTCCGGCCACTATCGCAGCCAGCTGAACTACAGCGAAGAGAACTTAAAGCAGGCGCGTTCCGCGCTGGAGCGTCTGTATACCGCGCTGCGCGGAACCGACAAAACCGCAGAGCCGGCCGGCGGCGAGGCGTTTGAGGCGCGCTTTATCGAAGCGATGGACGACGATTTTAATACTCCGGAAGCCTATTCCGTGCTGTTCGATATGGCGCGTGAGGTTAACCGCCTGAAAAGCGAAGATGCCGCCGCGGCCAACGCGATGGCCGCGCATATGCGCAAGCTCTCTTCGGTGCTGGGGCTGCTGGAACAGGAGCCGGATGCCTTCCTGCAGAGCGGCGCGCAGGCGGACGACGGGGAAGTGGCGGAAATTGAGTCGTTGATCCAGCAGCGTCTGGACGCCCGTAAAGCGAAAGACTGGGCGGCGGCGGATGCCGCGCGTGACCGTCTCAACGAGATGGGCATCGTGCTGGAAGATGGCCCGCAGGGCACCACCTGGCGCCGTAAGTAGTCTCATTCTCTCTTTTTAGCCGGGGCCATCCCCGGCATTTTTTTGCCCTGACTCAGGCTAAGAAACGAAGCGCGGTCCTGATTTCGCCTGCGTATGTTCCCGGCCAGCGGCTGTAGCGTTCGTCGGGGAGAAGAGGTATCAGGCGGAAGTGCAGGTTGCCGGAGGCAGCCAGGGGAGCGGCTGTGCTACACAGGACGTGATATCGGAAGATGGCGGCGCTGACTGAAGTGCAGAAAAACGAGAGATCATCTGTCGGGGGGGGGGACAGGCGCCGGTTGCGGCGCCTGAACGTGTTACTCGGTAACGGTAACGCTCTGACCTTCAAAGCTGACCGTCTGACCGGCGACGATTTTACAGCGTTTACGGGTTTCCACCGCACCGTCGACTTTGACCAGACCGTCGGCGATAGCGATTTTAGCCTGCGCGCCGCTTTCGCTCCAGCCTTCCAGCTTCAGCAGATCGCACAGTTCAACGTGCGGGTGTTTGCCTAAAGAAAAATTCGCCATCTCAGGCCTCCTGAATATCGTGATACTCTTCACACGCCTGCAGCGTGTTCTGAATGAGGGTGGCTACGGTCATCGGGCCGACGCCGCCGGGAACCGGCGTGATGTACGACGCGCGCGCGGCGGCATCTTCATAGACCACATCGCCGACCACTTTGCCGCTTTCCAGGCGGTTAATGCCGACATCGATCACGATCGCGCCTTCTTTAATCCATTCGCCCGGAATAAAGCCCGGTTTACCTACAGCCACAATCAGCAGATCGGCATTTTCGACGTGATGACGCAGGTTTTTGGTAAAACGGTGGGTGACGGTGGTGGTGCAGCCTGCCAGCAGCAGCTCCATGCTCATCGGGCGTCCGACAATATTGGAGGCGCCAATGACCACCGCGTTCAGGCCGTAGGTATCAATGTTGTAACGCTCAAGCAGCGTGACGATCCCACGCGGCGTGCACGGACGCAGACGCGGCGCGCGCTGGCACAGACGGCCCACGTTATACGGGTGGAAACCGTCAACGTCTTTGTCCGGCGAAATGCGCTCCAGCACTTTGACATTATCAATGCCGGCGGGCAGCGGCAGCTGGACCAGAATGCCGTCGATGGCGCTATCCGCATTCAGGGTGTCGATAAGTTCCAGCAGCTCCGCTTCGCTGGTGGTTTCCGGGAGATCGTACGAGCGGGAGACGAAGCCTACCTCTTCACACGCTTTGCGCTTGCTGCCGACATAAATCTGCGATGCCGGGTTGCTGCCGACCAGCACGACGGCTAACCCTGGAGCACGAAATCCGGCCGCAACGCGCGCCTTCACTTTTTCCGCAACCTCAGAGCGTACCTGCTGCGCAATCGTTTTACCGTCAATAATTTTTGCTGCCATCAGAGAGAGGATTCCATCTGTATCTTTACGAAAGGGGGATGGCGATATTTTGTCAGAAGCCAGCCCCGCTGTCAGTCTTCGTTTAAGATTTTATCTTTCTTAGGCGTTGCAGAGGCTGAAAAACGGCCCTGACCGCGCTGCGAATGGCGCAAAAAGGAGCCCGGGAGTCGAAGAAAGGTTAACGTGCAGAAACATAAGGTTGGATAAACTTTATACTGCTTTTGCGGCATAAGCCGCCAGCCTGCACAGGCAAGCGCAGTTTCGCGGCAAAATACATTGACTCATCAGGCGTGGACCGTATAATTCCGGCGATTGCACATCATGAAGCTCGCTTCTCAATGCGCCCTTAGCTCAGCTGGATAGAGCAACGGCCTTCTAAGCCGTAGGTCACAGGTTCGAACCCTGTAGGGCGTACCATTTTCATTTCTCTTAACGTCTCTCGAAGTCTACTAAATCCAGCATATACGCGGCATTCGCCAATATCTCATTATCTCAACGTCTACTATAGTCTATTGAAATCCACATTCATGTGGGGGTACATTTGGGGGTAGATTCCTGTTCAATGAAATGAGATACCCCCAAAATGAAGCTCACAGCCCGCCAGGTCGACACATCCAAGCCCAAGGACAAACCCTATAAGCTGTCTGATGGCGGCGGTCTTTACCTGTTGGTGAACCCCAATGGCTCGCGATACTGGCGCCTGAAGTACCGCATCGCTGGTAAAGAGAAGTTACTGGCGTTGGGGGTATATCCTGATATCACTCTGGCGGAAGCCAGACAGAAGCGCGCTGATGCAAAGAAAGTCCTCGCTGCTGGTGGTGATCCGGGACAGGAGAAGCAGGAAGAGAAACAAGCGAAAGAGCAGGCTGTGGCAAACAGCTTTGAGCGCCTGGCCATGGAATGGCATTCCCATAAAAGCACATCGTGGTCAGAAGGCTATGCCGAGCATCTTCTGATGTACCTGAAGAAAGACATCTTCCCCTTCATCGGGCAAAAGGCGATTACGGATATCAGCCAGGTTGAAATGCTTAACGTCCTGCGAAAGATGGAACAACGTGGCGTTCTGGATAAACTCAAGAAAACCCGTCAGGCCTGCCGGCAGATATTCACCTATGCCATTATTACCGGTAGAGCGGAGCACAACCCTGTATCCGATCTGGCTGGCGCGCTGAAGTCGCCCAAGCAACAGCACTACCCACACCTTTTAGTCGACCAGATCCCGGATTTTCTCCGTGCGCTAAGTGAATACAGCGGCAGCACCATCACCCGCAACGCCACTCGATTGTTAATGCTTACAGGGCTCAGGACAATTGAGCTCCGTGCCTCTGAATGGGTTGATATCGACTTTGACAAAGGCGTCTGGAACGTCCCCGCAGAGCGAATGAAGATGCGGCGCCCACATCTCGTTCCTATCTCAACTCAGGTTCGCGAACTGCTTGAAGAAATCCACCAGCTTACCGGGCGAGGGAAGTATGTTTTCCCGGGTCGAAATGATGCTGGTAAGCCAATGAGTGAGGCCAGTATTAACCAGGTGATTAAGCGTATTGGCTACGACGGTAAAGCGACCGGGCACGGCTTCAGGCATACCATGAGTACCATACTCCACGAACAGGGCTATAACACCGCCTGGATTGAAACGCAGTTGGCCCACGTCGATAAGAACTCCATCCGCGGGACATACAACCATGCTCAGTACTTGGATGGCCGCCGGGAAATGCTCCAGTGGTATGCCGACTATATGCAGGCGTTAGAAAATGGTGAAAATGTGGTCCATGGCTCGTTCGGGAAACGTGCCTGACTGGATGCATAGACAGTATATACAGACGATAGTAGACTTAGGTAGACGAACAAAGAATAGGCTATGTCTAGGCTGATCCCCGAAAACCCGTACACCTCTGCGGGCTGGCATAGCCGCCAAAATCAGAGGGCGTGAGGTGGCGTGTGTTAAATGCTGATTCATTAAAAAGATGTTATGACGTCATATCATCTTTGCGGGATAATAAGCCTTTATGGATCCCCAAAGCTAGTTTGTTAAATGATCTTAGTTTCTATAAAGTAAGTTATAACTATAAAACCAAACCAGCATCATTTATTTACTCTATTATACATACACACTCTGAATTTGAAGAGTATATGTCAGTGGTTAAAAAATCCATTGATGGATATGTCAAAATTTCAGATCTGGACTATTGTAATGCTGTCTGGAAAGAAATAATTGATGATAAATATATAAGGAAGTCATTTAATGATGCTGGGTTTCCATTTGATTGCTCTATCCAGCCCGATAGATATGCAAGATATGTGATATTGACTCGGTTATTAGAGTTGTCGAATAATAAAGAAAGGTTTGATTACTGGCATGCACTTTACGATTTTTCTAAAGTAGAAGTGGAAACTTTTGAAAATAGCTATCTTCAATTTCATGAAAAACTCGTGTCTATTATGTATGGATATGTGTCAGGAGAGTTACGCACTGCCTATGTTAACGGAGTTGATGCAATAAAAAAATATAAATTACTTCTTGAAAATTTAATTGTTGTTGAAAAGGAACTGGTTTTTAAATACCTGTTTGATAAAAAAATTCATCGAGATATCGAGTGGGATATGATTGCCGCGAATGAAATCCTCGATGTTCTAATAACTAATAGGAATGATGAGACTCTGTCAGAACGTGCTTTTGTAAGCGAATTACTGAAATTGTATATGAAGTATTCAATAAATGGAAATAGAAGTTTTGTATCTTTAGTGTATAGATTTACCCGCGCTTCTTTCATAGTTAATGATATAGAAAGAAAAACAATTCAACGATGCTGGGAATCATTGTGTAGGGCGATGCGTGATGGCGAACATGCCCATGATAGGTATTTTAAAATGGAGAATGAAACCGTTTCTGGGACAAAGTAGCGCATTGAATGGTTGTTTTTGTCCTGACATAGATATGTAATTAAAACCTTTTATTGTCATGTCAAACAACTAGTTACTTCCCTCGTTTTTGGTATTTTAACCGGTGAGTATTTACCGCATTCTACTGCTGTCATCTCCCGTAGATTGAGGTTAAAAATGTCTAAAGCTCTTATCCGTTTATCTGAGGTCCGCCGCAGGACTGGCTACAGTAAGGCGTGGATTTACCGACTGATTAGCGAAAATCGCTTTCCTCAGCCAATCAAAATAGGTGCTCGTGCAATCGCGTTTGTTGAAGGCGAAATTGATGAGTGGATAGAGAGACGTATTGCTGATTCGCGTGGTGAGGTAGCTTGATGCAAAAGGAAACTACCAATACAGAGTTAAATCTGTCTAATTAACCTCAGGTAACCAGCGATGAAAAATATTAATGCCCTCATAGGGCAGGGCTTAACTCACCCTGTAGACAGCCAGAAGGAGTTTCTTACCCTACACAAACAGGAGGTGCGTATTGATTCTCGAGTAATCGCTGATCGCGCCGGAATACAACATGGAAGCCTCGTTGCGACGATTAAAATGCATCAAAGCAAATTGCGTGAACTTGGTACATTACCACGTCAATCTCTGAAAGAGTTTTCCGATTTGAAATCGGGAAACTCCAAGAGTAGAGGCGGAAGGCCAGAAATCAGTTATCTGCTTAACGAGACACAATTTGATTACACACTCCGTATTATTCGTGGGCGTGATCCTGAACGAATGAATCAGTTCAAGCTAGACATAACTAAGGCGCTCTCTAAACGAAGAGTCGTTGAACCCATTCGTCGCGAATATCTGCCTGGTTATCACGAAAGCCGTGATGGACTTAAGGCGCTAGGGGCGCAGCGTCATCATTACATCAATTTGGCTCGGGCCGAAAATCGTGTAGCTGGCTTGTCGGATGGTGAGCGTGGATCCGCCGGCGAGCAGCAATTAGGGTTACTGGTAGTAATACAGAAAATTGAACAGGCAGCATTTAACGAAGCAGTGCAAAGCGGAATGAGTCCGGGTGATGCAGTGCGGGAAGTCGCCCGCAGAATGGATACATTTGCGTCATTGCTCAGCACAAAACCGTTACTGGGGGGAGAAAATGTTTAACCCAATTCAACCTCCCTGCTCACCTGCAGTATCCATAAATTGCAGCTGTAATCACATTGCGGAGACTATACGCAAAAACCACTTGCTGGCGCTTGGTGTATTAGTCTACCCTGAAAAGGCACCAGCAAAATCTGGTGCCGGGATTGGCGTCCTGGAAAAGTACAAGGCGACACATGACGCGCCTAGCGTCTTTTTTTGTGTCCTCACATTCGTTCACCCTTTTTTCAGCGCTGCGGTTATAATCCGTGCCGCTCGCAGAGTTATGGTGAGTTGGATGGGGGCGGAGAAATCCGCGCCGGTTACCTTGTACGCCGGTTACGCCAACCCTGTTCAGCTCACCACCAGTGAAATTGGCGTTTCCGGTGGTGGGATTAAATCCCAGTACAAGGAGGCTGCCATTATGGCTACTACCCCTACCAAAAATCCGCAATATATCTGGATTATCGCCGCTGTTCGCCGCGAAATGCCGACAATTAAGCCCAAAATTTACCATATCGCCGCGCCGTCTGAGCGTGAAGCCCGCAGTTATCTAGTTCGTGATCACGTCTGTTTTTTCGCCGGACGCATCCGTCTGACGGAGGTGCATCATGCGTAAAAACATCCTCTCTACTGCCATCGCTGAGAAGCCGTATTTGCTCGATGAACTCACCTACGAAACCGAATGTGTGTTGGCGATTCTGCGAACAATCAACGATGTCAGTGATCCACACACCAAAAGCTATCTCGTAGATGCAAGTGAGCTAATTTGCTCACGGTTATTTGAAAAACTACAGCACAATGAACGTATTGAGAATGGTGATAACTGATGAACAACACGGATATGGTCAGCTTAATCGTGGAGATTACTCTATGAAAATGGCGCCGAACGTTAAGCAATTACCAAAAGATAAGTTCTCGGAGGCGATAATTTTTGCTGGTTCCGATGCTTACGCCCATGCTCAACACTGGATCGAAAGTGAAGGCAGGAAACACGGCGATAATGTGCCGCCTGTTTACTTAGGTGGCAAACAACTAGCTGAACTGAATAACCTTCATATTATCGATAAAGGCCGGCGTTCTGCCCGTGTTTATATTGCCGGTGACATAGAGCCTATTTTCATCAACGCTATTGGCGAAAAGTTAGCGATGGCCGGCGTGCAGGATGCGAAATTATATAATGGGATTCCTGACCAGAAGCCGGAGAACTGGCGGGAATACTTGGCCAGGCTCAGAGAACGAGGCGAACAAACGACGACCTCAATTCTAAAAGCCAATAAATCAGTGAATAGTGACAGCCTGAAACCTCATGTCCAAAGCCGTATTGATGGGGTGTACTGGGTTGAGCCACGCACAGACAACGCTACCGGAGAAATCATCAGTCGTGAAAGTTGGTTATGTTCTGCTCTGGAGGTTGTCGGTATTGGCATTGATGACAGTAAAACCCGGTACCTGATCCTGCGCTGGCAGGCATTCGGTGCGAAGAGTGAGACCGTACAGGCGATACCTCTTGCTGACATTGGCGAGCGAGAAGGCTGGCGAACACTCAAGGCCGGCGGGGTGAACGTCACAACCAAGAGCGGTTTACGTGCAACGCTGGCCGACTGGTTGCAGAGCTGTGCCAATGGCGAAGTCTGGCGCATTGCGCACGCTACGGGGTGGCAGTGTGGTGCCTATATCATGCCGGATGGCGAGATCATTGGTACACCAGAACAGCCGGTACTGTTTAACGGGCGAAGTTCGGCCGCATCGGGGTATACCACCAGCGGTACCACGCAAAGCTGGCGCGAAAGCGTCGGGCGTCTGGCCTTTGGCAATTATTCCATGATGACTGGCGTGGCCGCAGCACTGGCCGCCCCGCTGATTGGCCTTGCTGGTGCTGATGGATTCGGTATCCACCTCTACGAACAGTCGAGCGCGGGTAAGACCACCACTGCTAATGTGGCATCCAGTCTCTACGGAAACCCGGATGTACTGCGCCTTACCTGGTACGGCACCGCGCTTGGGCTGGCGAATGAGGCCGCCGCGCATAATGACGCGCTGATGCCGCTTGACGAAATTGGCCAGGGTGCTGACCCGGTGGAGGTCTATAAATCGGCCTACGCGCTTTTTAATGGTACGGGTAAGCTGCAGGGAGCGAAGGAGGGAGGGAACCGTGATCTGAAGCGCTGGCGTACTGTGGCCATCAGTACCGGTGAGATGGATCTGGAAACATTCATCGCCAGTGCCGGCCGTAAGGCTAAAGCGGGCCAGCTGGTTCGCTTGCTGAATATTCCGATGCGTCGGGCAGTACGCTTCCATGAGTATGCCAATGGTAAACACCATGCCGATGCTCTCAAGGATGCATACCAGCGTCATCATGGAGTGGCTGGGCGTGAGTGGGTGAAGTGGCTGGCGGACCACCAGCACGAGGCGGTAAGCGCCGTCAGGGCAGCGGAAGAACGCTGGCGTAGCTTGATCCCGTCGGATTATGGGGAGCAGGTCCATCGCGTCAGCGCCCGGTTCGCGATTCTGGAAGCCGCACTGCTGTTGGGTAAGGTGATCACTGGTTGGGATGAGCAAACGTGTCGGGATGCTATCCAATACAGCTATAACGCCTGGCTGCGCGAATTTGGTACTGGCAACAAAGAGCATCAGCAGATTATCGAGCAAGCCGAAGATTTCCTGAACAGATTCGGACTTAGTCGGTTTGCACCGTTGCCATATGAACCAAGAGATCTGCCTATTCCTAATCTGGCAGGGTTCCGTTCCAAAGGGAATCATGATACAGACCTGATTGTTTTCTATGCTTTTCCGGCAACATTCAATGATGAAATCGCGCGAGGGTTCAACAAAGGACAATTTGCTGAAGTCCTGAAGAAAGCTGGAATGCTCACACCACCCAGTAACGGTCGCGGGTACCAAAAAAAGGGGCCCCGTATAGAAGGGCGGCAGCCATGGTTTTATGTTATGCAGTATCTGCCGGATGACGACCAGCCAGAGTAAAAGCATTCTTTCATGTGTGTAGTTTAGGTGTTGGTTCAGTTGGTTCAGTTGCCTCAGTAGTTATATATATCTGTTTAATAAGGGTTCTGGTTTAAAAAATGAACCAACATTGAGGCAACAAACGGGCATTTTGAACCAACACAGAATCAGATACAGAGCATCAGAAGAGAGGATTCCAGCGATGACAGCTCAAATTTCAGCGTATGGCCGGCTGGTGGCCGACCCGCAGACCAGAACAACGGGAAAAGGTACAAACATGGCTATGGCCCGCCTGGCGGTTGCGCTGCCTTGTAATGCGGCAGATAACGGGGAGGCTACTTTCTGGTTGGGCGTGATTGCCTTTGGTAAGCAGGCTGACGCGCTGGCTAAACACCATAAAGGAGACCTTGTCAGCGTGGCGGGTAATATGCAGATCAATCAGTGGACTGGTCAGGATGGCGGTACACAGCAAGGCTATCAGGTCATTGCGGACAGTATACTCAGCGCCAGAACGGTACGACCAGGAGGTAAAGCAGGGCAACAGGGTCAAGCTACGGATGCCCTGCGCCGTGCCCATGAGCAACAACCGCCCGCGACCGGGTATGAAGGATTCGACCAGACTCCGCCGTATGAAGATGATTTTTGATTGAGCTATGTGGTTTTGTTTTTGCTGATATGAGCCTGAATTGTATGATTCAGGCTGCTATTTTAATAATTCTTTGAGCGGCTTCGAATGCACTGTTTACAGGAATGAAATTAATATCTTCCTTTAAGGCTAACTCGGTGAGTTCATTAACATAACCACGCATGCTTGCAACGGTTTTAGGTGGGATCGTTGGATCGTCGAATGAAGGAATACCGACGATAACGTCAAGAGTCTTTGGCTTTAAAACCATACTGGAGCGAGAAAGTGATTCTAAATCATATACTTTTGCTTTAATAGAGTTAATCGATGCGGATAAACGACTAGGTACCATTAACCCAAAATTAGACGCATAGATATCATTATAAAACCCAAAGCGCGTGTGCAACTGCGCACTTGATAACTGGACTCGGGTACCAAAATAATCTGAAAGCTTCGGGTTTAGCTTTCTGGCTTCGTCAGATATTCTGGTTGACCATTGCTCAGACTGCTTCTGACTAGATCTGTCATCATCTTCTAAGCGTTCTGCCTCAAGGGTTAAAGTACCTAGGCTCGCTGTTAGCCTGACAGCCTGCCTTAAGATCCCTGATAAGCTATCGTCGAGAGCGTCTGAATTTTTTGAAATTGCGAAACCAGAAATCGGTGGTGCCCAATGTTCTAAGTTAATGTGGGATTCTAGGTGAGAATGGAGAGAGCTTCTCACCCAAGATACCATTGATTTGATTGATTCTGATTTCGTCCCGTAGATTGAATCGAGAACCTCATCTCTGATGGACTGTATGATTTCATGCTTACCATCAACTCCCCGAGCCACAATGATTGCATTAATTCGTTCGCCTGAACCGATGATGGGCTCAAAGGACACTGACCACCACTTACCTGCGTAGGTTGGTTTAGCTGGGAACAGTGAGATGTCAAATGTCATTGAAACATGTCCGTTTGAGAGATGCATAGCCTAGATCTTATCAGAGTCTCGATTGATGACAATCTCTCGGTTAGAAAAGCTAAAATTTGAGCGATCACCGCATCGGGAACATACATTGTTGCCTGAGCGCTAGACATTATATCTTCCAAATTTAAAGCTCGATACATAGGGGTAATCATCTGTGAGGCGGTTCGTAAATCGCGGAATTTTTCTAATTCGGATTTGAATGAGAATAGAGCTCTCAAGATATTGTTATCGATTGCCGGTTCGCTAGCATGCAGCCCTTCTGGGAGCGCGAGCCCATGGTCAATGAATAAAAAATCATCACATCCATCATAAAGAATGTTACCAACATTTCTGTCATGATTGGCAATCCATTCATCGAAAACGCCAACATCTAGGGATGCTTTAAAATTCTGTAGTTTTTCGTATGCTTGACTGCAATCGGCGTACCGCCGAAAACTAGGATAATCCGCATCTTCAGAACCATACATCAGTGCATGCTGCCCTGGTGGGATAACATCCAACGTAGTGTTATCTGCGAGAACGAGGAAGGGCTTAGGAATTGGTATTCCTAGCTCTCTACCAAGAATAGCGCAGAATGCTTCCACGCAAATTTCCCGGGGATCAATGATCTTAGCAAACACTACAACCGTATTCGTTGCTGTTCTGACATGGGCTTTCCACGTCTGGTTTATGTTGCTATCACTAAACAATGTAGCCCCGGGTAAGAGGGTTGCTATCTCAATATTGTCCATATCTAAGCCAAGATTACCTACAGTACCCCTGAGAATATACAGAATACTCCCCTAGACATATCCTGATAAATGATCAGTGATTCATAATCAATCCGTCTGTAGTGATTTACTGATTTTGGCCACCCGTACCGAGGTTGTATGCTCAGCTTGGAACAAAACCTAGTCGTTCTGTTCATGCTGGTGGCCATCACTGCGTGGCAGTTTCAACGCTACATGTAAAATCAAAAGCCTCATCAAAATGCCCATATTTTATTTATAGGCAGAAACGGTGTGTTCTGGCTATGTATGGCAGGAATGGTGTGTTCTGCCTATCTATAGGCAGGTTTGACGTGTTCTGGCTATGTATAGGCACATCAGGGTTGATATCTCTTAGCGTTAACTTGCTGCGCTGGGAGGTAGCGGGTATCTCAGGTCGATTTGTGGCGCATCGCTTAGAAGCCGGCCAGATCTTGCCATCAGGTATCCGGCTATTTCTTCAGGCGTCAAATCTACATGGAGCATGTCTTCATTCTGGAACCATTCATTAGGCCAGTAGATGAGATCGGACGGATTGGCATCAAAGTTTATCTCCAGCAATCCCAGCGCGTAGCTTTGTTCCGATTCCTTGCCTTCAGCATTGCACACGAAACTAATTATCTGAACGAGTTTATCCCAGGTTAAATCCGCAACGTATTTCTCCTGATTAAATGCCATCCGGGTAAAGTTCTTTGCGTCGGTCCATGAGGAAAAGTCACGGAAATCAGAGAATTCATACGGATTAACTACCTGCCTGTTCCAGTCATCAATCATCGCTTTTAGCTCTTCATCATCTTCGTCAGCACCACTATCAATTTGCGACAGCATTTCTTCGGCTGCGTCCGTTAGTTCTTTAAGTTTCTGGCGATTTATCTTGGCTGGCTTAAAACGTTCGGGTAAGGGCATCAGGTCTTCCTTGTTAAGTTGAGACTCAGCGGCGACAAGTCATTACGCAATCTTCGTTAAGTACTCCTCAAAAGTCTATAAAACAATCAATTTCCTTTCTGATAACGATCGAATTTATTCTTTCATTAATTGCAATATAAACAATGATCATTTCATTAAGTGAAATTAAAATAACTGTATAAATATCAGGAGGTGGTCATGTCAAAACAGTCCGTCAAACCTGTCTTGCTCAGCGAGGCACAGATTCAGGCAATCCGAAAAATTCAGGAACAGCAGCGCCAGCAATCAGGTATTGGTGTTGCGCCAACTATCCATGAAATCGCTAGGGGGCTGGTGGATAAAGCGTTACAGCATCTGGGGTAAAAGTCCAAATAACTTCAATGCGAGGGTAAATCAACCATCTGTTTATTATTCATGCAGATAGTTAATGTTTTGGGGTTAATAAAGGTAATTGTGAAAATGAATATCACTGATGAAGAGTTGCTTCAGGAAATCCTGAAAATCATCGATAAGGCGCCGTTAACTGAGCAGATTGCGCTAACTAATTTGATTCAACGATATCAGTTGGCTGTCTCTGTGGCTGAGTTTGCATTACCCGGTTTTCCGTTAGGGGTTTTAGACTTTCTCTCGGCCGCAATAAAACCAGCCACCTTTCTTTCCTCTCCTCAATCGTCTGATCTGCATTGTAACGCCCAAGATAAAGCCGATGAGAAATCAGCACTAGCACCCAATGGGGATAAATACCACTAATCCCTGAAGACCACTCGCATAACATTCTCGGGAGAAAAGCATGCCAACCGTTCCGCAGTATCAACGCCAGAGCCAGACGCAGGCCGCGCCGGTAATGACCAATAATCTCCGCGTGCCGGAGAATCCACTGGTGCAGGGAATCCAGCAGGCTGCTGATATGTCGATCAATATGATGGCTGATGCAAAGCGCAAGGCTGATTTAGCCAATACCCAGAATGGGTTACTTCAGGTAAGCCAATTTAATGATGATCAAATTAACAATCCGCGGACTGGACTTATAACAAAACAGGGCAAGGATGCACTTGGACAATCTGATTTAGTTATTTCTAATGCGACTCAGAAAGTGCAGGACATTGCCTCTACCCTACCAGAGGGAGAAGTGCGCGATAATTTTATGCGCCAGGCTCAGGTTCAGTTACTTTCGCTGAAAAGCCAGGCAACCCGATACGAGGTTGGACAGCATCGACAATATGAAGCTGGCCAGCAAGATGGGTACTTACGCCTCCAGCAGCAGCAGGCTTTGAACCCGCAGGAATTTAATCAATCTGCGATGAATGCCTACCACTCCATAATTGCTTATGGGCAAGCTCATGGACAAAGCCCAGAAGAGATAGAAGCAAATTGGGCGCAGTGGCGTGAGCAGGCAGCGAACCGAGCGAGCGAAGCCTGGTATACGCCAATGTATCAGCAGCTACTTGGGCCAAACGGGAAAGTTGAGGTCACTGATACGCCCAGTGAATCGCAGCTATTTTCCGCAATGATCTGGCAGGAGAGCGGTGGTAATCAGTATGGTAAAGACGGATCGCCGTTGGTGTCGCCGAAAGGCGCGGTGGGCGTAGCGCAGGTTATGGAAGACACAGGGCCAGAAGCTGCACGTCTGGCTGGTGTGGCGTGGGATCGTGACAAGTGGCTTAACGATCCGCGCTATAACGCGAAGCTGGGCCAGGCGTACTTCGGTGCGCAGATGACGAAATACGGTAACAATCCTGTACTTGCGGTTGCTGCCTATAATGCCGGGCCCGGGGCGGTCGATAGCTGGATAAAAAAAATTGGCGATCCGCGTACAGGCGCCGTAAGCAATGAACAGTTCGTCGCGGCAATTCCATACGAGGAAACCCGCAACTATGTGGCGAAAGTAACCGGAGGTGCGCTGGCTATCCCGGGTCCGGCCACAATGGAAAGCCTCATCAAGCAGCCTTTCTGGAATGCGATGAGCCCACAGAACAAATCCGCCATGATGAGTAAAGTTGCAGGCATGTATGATATGCAGGCGGCTGCCGGGCGTGTAGCGCTGCAGAGTCAGATGCTTGATGACATGGTAACGCTTGAAGCTGGAGGTTCTGTTAATCCAGTCACGCCGCAGAAATGGGCTGCGGTAATGCCTTTGCAGGCGTCGCCCGCTGAGCGTATGCAACTGGAGAAAATCTATCAGCAGTATCAACAGGCCATGAGCCTGCAGCCCGTCTACCAGACCATTGTGAAAGGTAATTATCAGCAAGGTCTTGCGGCCGTTCAGTCTATACAACCCCAGCAGGGTGAGACGAACTCCAAATATAAGAGTGAGCTTTATGCTTCTGCTGTATCAAAACTCCAGCAAGTTCATGATGCACGCGAGGCTGATCCCGGAGCCTGGTTGCAACAACATTCCCCGGTAGTTCAATCAGCCTTCCAAGAGTACCAGAATAATCAGGTTACCGGTGAATATCTGGCTTCACGCATTCAGGCAGAAAAAGACCGGCTTGGGATCCGAAGCAAAAGTGTATTACCTGCGAGCATAGTTGACGGGATATCGGCAAAAGTTGATAGCGGCGATATGAACTTTTCTGACCTGAAAGGGATTATCTCTGGCTTTGGCCGTTACGGTGACACTGTTGTCGCGCAGTTGCAGCCAAAAACAAAAGCAGCAGTAAGGGTTGCTACAGCGATAAACGACCCTAACGCTGCTGACACGATGTTTACCATCCGCAATGTGAAGACTGAAGAGCTGAAGAAGAACGCTGGAGAACAAGCCAAAGGTGTAGACGCGGCCTGGAACTCTCTAATTTCCGCAGCATCGCCGACATTTAGCCTACAGCGACAAGGTGGAGCGGAAACGCTTGCTGATATCAATGAGCAAGGTAAGCGCCTGGCTTATTACTACATGGCATCGGGGGAAGATGCTCAGGCAGCAACAGAAAAAGCCTATAAAAAAATGATCGGCGATCATTATACGGTCACTGAGACATGGCGAATGCCTAACAGCCTGGGACTGAAAGAGAATAATGTTACCGACGGTCTGAGTAATATCGTCAATAGCCTCAAGGTAGATGATATTGGCAGTCGGAGTATGTTTTATATTCCATCAATGACGCCAGAGCAGAATGCCGCGAATAATCTTGCGCAGATACAGAATAGCGCTGAATGGGTGACAGACGAAAATGAGCAGGGTGTTTATCTAACAGTTAACGGCACTCCTATTCTGGATCAGCATGGCGCTCCTATCCATGTGAGCTTTGCTGATGCCAGCAAGTCTGGAATTGCAAAACCGAGTACAACCGGCGCCGTTCTTAACTGGATGGGCGAAAAACGAAAGGTTACTCCACCCTCTGAGTTCTATACACCAAATGTTAATGCCACTATGTCCGATGCCTTCAGGGTGATCCAGGGTCAGGATGGGATGAACCTACAGCCCCAAAAAGAGCCGGACACCTCGAGGAATGTATTGCGCGATGCTCTTAATACACGAGGAGGCCAATAATGGCGTTCTATACCGGTGCTCCGCTAAGCAACAACCCCTTGCCAGTCGAGGGCGAGCAGCCGCTATTACGCTCGCTTGGCGCGTCTGTTTCTGAAGGATTCAACGAAGGTCCATTCGTATCATGGGGTGAGGAATCACGCCTTGCCCGGCTAAATATTGATCCCAGTGCAGAGCGATATAGCCAGGAAGATGCCAGGCGTTTATTCGGCGAACATAAAATTGAATCTATCAATGTTCCTAGTGCGGGTTTAACAAAGCCTTATGTTGACGCTGTTATTCAGGACCATCAGGCTCACCTCAACAGGCAACAGATTTTACAAGGCGCTCCATCGGGTACCGTCTCTACTCCACTGAAGTATATGGCTAATCTGATGGGCAGCATGGCGGATCCTGGTAACGCTTTAATAGGGCTTATCCCTTTCGCTGGTGAAGCCAGAGCCGCAACACTTCTTGGCCGTGCTGGCCAACGTTTTCTACAGGGAAGTGCATATGGTGCAGCACAGACAGCAGCAACAATGCCGCTGGTTGCAGAAGGACAAGCAGCCCAGGGTAATGATTTTACTATGGGAGACTACGCCTCCAACTTTCTATTTGGAACAATTGGCGGTGGTATTCTTCACGCTGGTGGTGGGATTGTGGCTGATGCGCTTCGAGCCCGTGATATGTCCACTTCCCGGGTAAATGAGGTACCAGGTGCAGCAACCGAAAAGTCGCCATCTCCGGAAATTGGTCTCCCCATCGAATCACCGGCGGCGGAACCATTAATTATGCGACCGGGCATATTTCCTGATTCGCCAACATATCTCTCCAGAGCGCCGGCAGATGACCTGGCTAGAAGCATCGATCATTACCGCGAGAACTATACGCAGCAAACGGCCTATAACGATGTTGTCCCTTCTTATGCCGATAATCTTCAGGAGTTGGCATCACGGCAGATAACAGGCGTTGGTGAACTTCAGCGCCAGGTGGAAAGTCTGACCAGAAATATTGGCTCTCTTGATGCATCGCTGCCCGAGCTTACTAAACAGTATCAGGGGCAGAGGATGAAGTTCAGGGAAGCACGTGCGGCGGCACAGGCTCAACTGAATGATCGGCGCCAGCGGTTACAGACGGAGATCGAACAACTGAATTCTCGTATTGGAGAGCACCAGGACGGTGCCAGAGCGGCGCAGGAACTGGCATCTATCTCTCGCGGGGAACTTCCCGAACCGCTTGCAAAGCAAGTCTCCCGGCGAGCCGATGAGATCCGCTTGTCACTCCGACAATCCCCGGTTGCGCAAGGTATCAAAAGTGCAGCTCAGAAGTTAGGTGAGGCTGACTGGATGGTGCGTAATCAGGCTATGCGATCAGCCGTAGCCCAGATGCGCCGGGGGGAGGATGTAAACATCGAGCCGTTCCTCAATCTGGTAGACCCGGAGAAAAAAATAACGGCTATTGATGATCTGTCTTTACCTCGACGCATCCCAGCAGCGCAAGACGATGTGGCGGCCAGTGCTTCAGCTGATATCCAGATAAAGTCAGCGGGTGAGTCAGGCACTACTGATGACGCATTGAGACAAGCAGAAGAAAACCTGAATTATACGCGCCAGATTAACGACGCTATTTCTTCTGATGATCCGGAGTTCGCCGCTTTAATGAAACAGGTTGAACATGAGGCAGCAGATACCTCCATGGAAAAAGCAATCAAAGCTGCGGCTATGTGCCGTATAGGGAAACTGAATGGCTGATAATATTTTTCTCACCGCATGCGAAAAAGCAGTAAATGCTGCCGCCGGTCGCCCTCTGACCGATGAAGAGATGCAGAGTTTATTTAACAACATGGATGATACGATAGCGCGGATCAAAGCTGAGAATGCTGCTATTTCAAATGAGGGGGCTGCGCTCCAGGCTGCTGAGGAGCTAATGAAATCCGAGAGGCTGGCAAAAGCCATTGAGACTCAGCAGAAGCTGATCAACCTGCGTATTTACAAAAAACACTCGGCCTTTCTCAACAATACTCGTTTTGGCAAAGGCGAAGCAGATCGCCCTGATATCACACTGTCTTCCATTCTGGTCGGGCGTAATGAATATGCGGCCGGAACCCGTGAATCAGTAGCCAGGGAGCAGGAGCAACTGAGCGGTAAATACAATGGTGGTTTCTTTCACGACATCGATAAAACAGGTTACGAAAAAGCCTTTTCATCTGGTGAGTACGATCTTGATATAGCCCGAGCTATTGACCGTATGGGGCGCAGGGAGTCTACCGATGGTCTCCCTAAAGAGGCGATAGCACTTGGCAAAGTCATAATGAAGTGGAATGAAGTCACGCGTCTTGATAAAAATCGAGCCGGCGCATGGGTAGGTAAGCTGGCGGGATATATCACTCGCCAGAGCCACGACATGTACAAAATCAGAGCCGCAGGATACGAGGGATGGCGTGATTTTATTCTGCCGCGGCTGGATGATGGCACTTTTGAAGGCATAGCTAATCGCGAAGAGTACCTACAAAACGTCTATAACAACTTGGCATCGGGAACACATCTGACTTACAAGCCCGCCTCAGAGTGGCTGAAGGGCTTCAAAGGTGGCGGATCCAATATAGCCAAACGAGCCAGCCAGGAGCGTGAACTCATTTTTAAGCCCGGTGGTGATGCTTGGTTTGAATACAACAAACTGTACGGTGCTGGGAATATTCGCGAGTCTGTCATTGCCTCTCTGGATAGTGCAGCAAAAACAACCGGTCTGATGCGGGTACTCGGAACAAACCCTGAGCACATGTTTCAGCGTCTTTTTGATGATCAGTTGCAGCGTATTAAAAAGACAAATAACCCCGCGGCAGTGGCTGATTTTAATGGTCAGTTCCGTATGCTCAAACAGCAGCTTGATGAGGTCATGGGGCTTACCAATATCCCAGGGAATGCAACCCTGGCCAAAATGGGTGCCAGCATTCGAGCAGTTGAGGGGATGACTAAGCTGGGTAGCGCAACGCTTTCATCTCTTAATGATATAGGCAACATGTCCATGGAAATGCGGTATCAGGGCATGAATATCTATGAGGCGATGAGTAAAAACCTTGTGGCTAAGTTGCAGGGCTACAGCAGCGAAGAGAAAAAAGAAATCCTCAGTTATATGGGGATCGGTTTTGATGCAGTGCGCAATGAAGTGATCTCCAAATTTTCGGGAGATACTTCTGTCCCCGGGAAAATAGCTCGTCTTCAGCAGAAGTTTTTCAAATACAACTTGCTTAACTGGTGGACTGAAAACGGGCGTTCGGGCGCCGGACTTATCATGTCCAACTGGATGGCGCGTAATGCTGGCAGTGAGTTTTCAAAGCTGAACCCCGAACTCCGCCGCGTACTTGAAATAAGTGGTATCGGTGAGCATGAGTGGTCGGTATTCCGTAATATGCAGATGGACGAACTGAACGGTAACAGCCATATGACCCCTAATGGTGTTCAGTTTATCCCCGATCACGACATTGAAAAATATCTTGCAACGCAGAACATCAAGGCCAGTTCGGCGGCGATCGCCAATGCGCGGGAAACCCTTGCAGGTAAACTCCGGGGCTACTATCTCGATCGTATTCAGGTTGCTATGTCCGAGCCAGGGGCGAGAACAAATGCGCTAATTAAATTTGGCACTGTACCAGGCACGCCGGTTGGTGAAGCCGTACGAATGATGATGCAGTTCAAATCTTTCACAGCGTCGTTTATGCAGAATACCCTGGGAAGGGAGTTGTACGGCCGTGGTTACACGCCGGCGGCCCTTGGGCAGAGTAAGCTACCGGCGCTGGCCAAAGCGATGTTTGCAGGTAACGGGGAATGGCAGGGATTTGCTCAGTTGTTCGTATGGATGACTGCCTTTGGATATCTGTCCATGCAGGCAAAACTCATGGCAAAAGGGCAAACACCGCGACCACTGGATCATAAATCAGTCATGGCAGCGATGGCACAAGGTGGTGGTGCCGGCTTGATGGGGGATTTCCTTTTCGGCGAATATAACCGTTTCGGTGGGGGCATGGCATCCAGCCTGTCCGGGCCATTCGTCGGAGATGTAGATCAGCTACGGAACCTGTACCTGCAGGCCCGAGATGGCGATGCAAAGGCCGGAGATTTTCTCCGTTTCGGTATCAACCATACACCGTTCCTCAATCTGCTTGGTGTGCGTCAGGGAATGGACTATCTTATTCTGAACCGCATGCAGGAATGGTTATCACCTGGTTCTCTTGAGCGCTATGAGCAGCGTGTACAGAAAGATCAGGGTAATACCTTTATGTTACCGCCGTCGCAATTCATGTTAGGGAAATAATAATGAATTCTAAATATATAGCTTGCGCCATTTTCTGCTCATTTTTAGCTCCTGCAGAAGCAAAGTTTTATGATGGTCAACAGCTGTACCGATATGCTCAGGAGTATAAAAAAGCTGAGCAAGGTGTTCGCAGCACTCCTGATAATCAGCTTCAAGCTGGCGTATTCATGGGATATGTAGCATCAATGGTTGATGCCTATGGTGATGAGGGGGCTCAGGTTTTTTGCCAACCTAATGGGCGGTTACAGACATATGCTGATGTTGTTTATAAATACTTAAACGATAACCCTGACAAGCGAGTTAACTCAGCTGAGAGCTTGGTCATAGCTGCTATGCAGGCATCGTTTCGTTGTAACGAGCCGCCAAAGCTGGATGGTAAAAACTAGCGTGACATGTCACAAAGGTCGCTTTCGTGGCCTTAAATGCAGTGTGCCCTATAGAATTTTAATATCTTCGGATTAGTGAAATCGGATGCTTCAAAACCGCTCAAGACCCTCTGAAGTACGTTTTCTTCCATATCGGCGTGAGGAGTAAGTTCTCCACTCTGCTCTCGCGAAATAACATTCGGTACTTTCCAAACGATAGCATCTTCGTAATAAACGAAACTGTCATGGAAGACAAAGGGATGCTCCCCTGCATGAAGGATACATGCAGGGTCACTGTAAGCTGGTGGTGGATAAACAGAAGAAATATTCACTACCAGAACACAGTCGCAACCATGTATCGGGTAGTGAACCGGATCATTACAAATGATATGTAAATGATCGCTGCCGCCAACAGGCGCTAAGACCGTTCCTTTCCTGTAAGGGGCATATTGTTGCGTCATGCAAGTTGCCTGCTGAACTGTTTGAGTGCATCTCTCTCACGCATATGGCGAATTAGCTCATCAGCTTCTGATTCACTTTTACCCCCAGCCATAAGAATATCTTTAGGGCTGATGGGAACTGATGAACCATGCGGATTTTGCCATTCAGCGCACACTCGATGTGTCAGATCACAAAGCTCAAATCGTTTGTACTGACCATATTCGTCAAATACTTTATCAAGAATGCGTTTGTTTGCCTTGCTGAGCTCATCGAATGCGTCATCGTCGTCGAGTCCGTTAACTCGTTTCTTCAATGACACTTCAAAATCTGCCTCACCGGCAATCCAGTCATCCCAGGGAGATTCTTCCTCCGGGCTACCTGATTTCAGCAGGTCATACGTTCTTGACAGAACAGGTCCATTATTCATGGATACGGCACGATCACCAGTCATGGAGTCGCCGTAAGTGATCATGTATTCCCTGTCAGCAAGATACAGCAACTTCATGAGCTTGATGTATGCCATGCGTCCACCACGTTTAAGCAGCAGATAGCCAGCCATTTGCGCAGTTTTGCTTTCGCTATACATACTCAACCTCCAGAGTAAACAAGATGTTTACCGTGTAGCTAGCTTACTCAAATTTGATGAGTTAAGCAAAGTGAATAGATATAAAAAGAAGCGAATACATAGAACATCTAACCAAACTAAGAAGCGAATACCTGCGCCAGCAACCTCAGTAACCCTTGGCCTTAGCTATCACGTACTGAGCGTGCGTCTCGATTTCTCGCAGCGCTTGCTGACGCCAGCTATGTAGCAGAACATAGTCGTTAACTCCGCAGCGGCGCCGGCAACATTATGCCCGTCGGCATCCATCTTTTTCAGCATATCCATCAGCATGGAGTGTTCAACCGGACCGTTCACTCCCTCAGGACTATGGATGTGCTCACGGTAGTTCGTCTTCAGAGGGTAGTGATAGGTCTGCTTCTCTTCCGACTTTATGGTCTCAAGGGTGGCTGGCATCAAGCTGGCTACTACCTTCTGCGTTATATCCGCCGGCGAGAGCTCCTGGCGAACGTATCGCCCGGTGCAGAGGATTTGCGTAAGCAATGTGCCAACTGTATCACGTTGCCTTACTTACCGGGCGAGAAACTCTCTTGTCAACAGGTGGCTTTTTCCCACCAAAATTACCGGTGTTTGCGGCCTTTCTTTCGTCAAGCCACTGTTCGACTTCATCTCCATCCCAGGCACAGCGTCCGTCGGTAATATAAAAGCGTTTTGGGAACTGACCTTTGTGTTCAAGGCGGTCGATAGTACTCATCGATAACGGCACCACCAGCAACAACTCTTTCCTACCAAAAGCTTTTTTCATTAATTAATTCAACTATATGTATTAAAAATGGTGGTGTTTTTAGCAAGTGGCGCATCAGAAATGCAGAGGATTACTCCTGGTTATGTGCCGATGTATATTCAATCGTCCAGATATTATCCATTTACTGTTCAACACTAACTCTTTGTCTCTTCTGTCATGTTTAACTGGGCTCGTAAGCAATGATGCTTTCCCCTCATTGGGGGAAAAGGCTACTGCCGGACGCTTCAACCTGAATGCGCTACACAAAGCGAGTGGGGCAGAGAAAAAGAAAGGTCCGAGTTACTGGCTGGCCCTCGAGGGAACTAAGCAACTGATTTCTGAGCTTGAAAGGCAAACTACCGAGATCTCGGTAGTTACTAAGGAAGGTAAGAACGGCGGCACGTTCGCCCATGAACTGCTGGCTATCGAATACGCCGGATGGATCTCATCGAGATTGAGCACAAGCATATCTATGCTAAAACGCCGTTGGTATTAGGTGAAATACACTCAGCGAAATTTTTCGCTCACTACTCAGATAGCACGGGGAGAAAGCTGCCTTGTTACTTCTATCCAGAACGCGAAACCTGCCTGTACGCAACGTCATTTTCGCGGCTGATGTTGGTTCACTCAGCTAAATGTTGGTTCAAAATCGGATGGTGTTGGTTCAATTTTTTGAAAAATAATCAAATAAAACAATGGTCTTTACGTTTTGAGGCAACTGAACCAACCGAACCAACACATTTTGCATGTATATAGAGAAATTTTCCGTGTGTAAATTATGAAGCGGTTTTGGACGGGGGAATATTAGCGGCATAGCAGAAAGCTCCTGGCACCCAACATTGCGCGATAAATAGTCAATGTTCGGCCATAGAAAAATATATGGGGGTACATTTGGGGGTATGTGTGATTTTTATAACCTGTATAGTTAAATTAAATCAGTTTCTTACGTGTTACTATCGAATCCTGTAGGGGTACCATTTAAAATCAATAAGTTATCAACTTCATCCTCTCGCTGATGTTTTCTCATGGAACACATTTGGAACATCTTCTGCAAAAATCGAGTCAATTTGCCTTGCGTGTTCCGTTAAATGGTTAGGCGCCAGCTGGGCATAACGGCGTACCATTTCGATGCTTTCCCGGTAGATCAAAAAAACACAATAATCTGGCAAGAGATCAATATGTAGATAATACGAACACAGAATGTGTATATCTATGTAAGATCATTATATTCAATTGGTTAAAAAGGTGTTGATAATTAATATTATTAAAAAATACATAAAGACTTTATACAATTCTAACTAAAACGATAAAAACAACAAAAAATATTACTAACCAGTGCAATAAGGGGAAGCGAAGTGGATGACGTTCCCTGGCGCCAACGCTTTGATACACTAAATCATTGCTTAATAAAAAGGGGGCGTTATCTTTTTCAAAGAAACTACCTGGCGGGTCAACATGATGAGGTAAAAAATGTATACACCTGATGCAATGAAGCTATCAGATAAAAAGCATATTTTTGATTTTATTGACACTTATAGCTTTGGATTAGTCGTTTCACCCACCCTCAACGCCAGCCATTTTCCTTTTATCCTCGATCGTAGTTCTTCATCGCAGGGAATTCTTCTTTCCCATATGGCCCGTGCGAATCCTCTATGGAAAGACTTTGACGGAAAGAGGGTTCTCGCCATATTTCAAGGGCCCCATAGTTACGTTTCTCCAACCTGGTATCAAACTTCTCCCGCGGTGCCAACATGGAACTATACCGCCATTCACTGTTATGGCACGGTAAGCCTTGTACCCGTCAATGAATTGCGCACGGTGATGGATGCGTTAGTTCATAAACATGAACCAACCCTTCAGGCGCAGAAAGACGTTATGCCAAAGGCATTTATCGAAGAAAAATTAAAAAATATTATTGGATTCAAAATTGAAATTGAGGAGTTTCAGGCCAAAGAAAAGCTGGGGCAGCATCGTTCTCAGGCCGATCAGCGAGGAACGTTGCAGGGGTTAATCAACAGCCAATCTTCAGAGTCCGTTGCGCTGGCTGACTATATGCTTAAGGTGAAGAAAGGCACTGGCGTTTAAAAGCGATACTTCGCTCTATTATTTATGTTGGAGGAAAATACTTACACCTTACGTAATGTATTGAATCAACCATCCCGGAAAAACGTACTCGCGAGCGGCTTGTCGGAAGGATAATGAAATTGAATTTGAGCGCCGCGTTTATCAGAAGAAAGCATAGGGAAACGCCGTTTAAATCAGGGGTGAGTTCGGTTAAACCCGGCGCCTTACGCCGCCGGGAACGCCATTACTTCATTGCCCCCTCAAGGATAAGTTTGTCCTTTTCTCCGCGGGTGATGCTCTGCTGATGCAGGCTGTCAGCGAGCGTCACGTCATTGACGGCGAAAAAAGCCCAGGCCTGCGGCGTATTGGCGAACGTCACCTCATCAAACTGACTGTCGTGCAGGAAGGAGATACTGGTCGCTTTGGTGTTACGGAAGCTGACGTTGGAAAAACGCAGATTCTGGTGATAGGCATCGCGAGAATAGGTCAGCCCAAATGATTCTGCCATTTCGGCTACCGTCATGCCGTCAATCAGGATGCTGTGCTTAGCCGAAGTACCATCGACGGTGACGTCCTGCACCTGAACGTCGCGGAACTGAGCGGGCTCGTCGGCAGGGGTCGTATCATTCACGTCGGCGCTGTATTTGATAGTAAAAACGAACGGCTCTTTGGCGATATCTTTCATCGCATTATGGCGAAACAGCACATCCCTTACGCCGCCGCCGTAGTAAGGGCGGCTTTTCATGCGCAGGCCGACATCGGTCATATACATGACGTTATCCTCGGCGCGAACGTTTTCGATCCACGCGCCGGTATGGCTACCGGTCACCACGGCGCCGTGGCCTTTGCGGAAATAGTTATTAAAGATCCATGCCCCGCTTTGCGGCTGTTGATGAAAAGTTTCCGCGCCTTTACCAAACCCGGCGGCGAAATTGACGCAATCATCTCCGGTATCGAAGAAGTTATTGAAGACCAGCGCATTCTGGCTATTGCCGAACTCGACGCCGTCGGCGTTATTGCCGTCAAAGGTCTGGTGGACCAGGCCATTCAGGGTGATATTTTTTGACTCCAGCGCCATTACCCCGTGGAACGCGGGGTTGCGGATTGTCAGCCCGGCAAGATAGAGGTTCTGCACACCGCGCAGGGTCATCAGGCTGGAGCGGCGATTTTTATAGGCGCTATTGCTTTCGATGCCTTCCGCAATAGCAGCTTCGGTCTGATGCTTTGCCAGAATGCCGTCCGCGCTGACTTTTGCCGCACTGCTGGCCCGGTATTGCGGCAGCGCGTTCCCCATTTCGTCGATGATGGTGGCCTCGCCGCCGCTTTTGACGCCCCGGGTCCAGCCGTTGCCGTCAATCGTGCCTTGACCGACGATGCGAATATTGCGAAACGTTCCGGCCGGAGACTCGCCCTTATCGTCCGCTTCCAGCACGTTAATTAATGACGGCGGGCGGCGGAGCTGCGGATGATCGCTGTAGGGATAGAGGTAATAGCCTTTTTCCAGCGGATACTGGGCCGGATCGTCCGAACCCAGCAGGGTGGCGCCAGCGGCAATCTCCAGGGTCATATCGCTGTGCAGAAACAGCGCGCCGGTTTTGAATTCGCCGTCGGAAATCACCACCTTGCAGCCCTGAGGATAGTACGAGACCGTACAGCTATCGATCGCCTGCTGCAGCGCCTGGGTATTCAGCGTTGTGCCGTCACCCTTCGCACCAAAGGTTCTGGCTTCGATGATGTGCGGCGTTTTGCTGGTCCGCGCTTTAATCACCGCGCTATCCGGCGACTCTTTGCCATTGGCGTAGACCGCACGTACCGTAAATGTGTACTCCGTATCCGGCTCCAGATGGGTGACCGTAAAGGTACGCAAGTCGATTGGCTGCTGCCAGCCGTCGCTGGCAATCCGCTGATAGAAGTTATCAATATAGGGTTTGGCCGGTGAAAAATGGTTTTGATTTTCGCGCGCCAGACCCAGCCGCTCGCCCTGACGGTAAATCGCGTAGTCCACCACCTGCTGCGTCTCTGATTCCGGCTTTTCCCAAACCAGCACCAGGCTATTTTCATCGGCAGAAAGCGCGGGAACGAAGACATTCTGCGGCGCGGAGGCGGGCGCATCCTGCTGATTGTCGCGTGGGGCGCCGCTATCATTACAGCCGCCCGCGAGGCCAGCCAGCGCGATAGCCAGCGCCAGCATACTGCGTGAAGGTCCAAAGGTATTGCGCATAAATTTCCCTTAATGTCATATCGCTTGTAAAAAACAAAATGCATATTCATTTAAAATAAAATGACATTTTATATTTATGGCAAAAAATAAACGCGAGTCAGTTCAATCTTTCAGCAGGTGAAAAATAAAGCGTTGTTGGATAAGAAAAGGCGGCCAGGGCGTTAACCTCCGGCCCGCTTTCTCTTTACGGCGCGGAATATTGAATACGATAGCCGTGCGAGGTCGGTACGATATGCGCAAATCCCGACCCGCCAAGGTGCATACCGGCAATCAGCAGGTTTTCGCTGACGGCCTGGGCGAGGATCGCTTCCCGCGTCGCTCTGGCCTGCGCGGGATCGCAATCAAAAGCAACGGCGGCGGCGGGTCGTGCGGTCTGAATATGCGGAAAATGGACGATGTCGCCCCAGATCAGCAGGCTTTGCGCCGCGGCGTCGATGCGAAACCCGCTATGGCCCGGCGTGTGCCCGGGTAGCCATAGCGGGCGGATACCCGCGACGGCCTCGCGCTCATCCAGAAAACCGAGGCTGCGGGAATAGGCGTCCAGGGCGCGGCGGGCGAGCGTGAAGTTGCGCTGCCCCCGCGCATTGGCCCGGTTTAGCATGGCGTCGTCCTGCCAGTACTCGGCTTCCAGAGGGTGCAGATAAAGACGGGCGTTGCGATAGCGCGGCGCGCCGTTGGCATCCAGCAGGCCGCCGATATGATCCGGGTGAGCGTGGGTCAGCAGGACAGTATCCACGTCGTCTGGCGCACTCCCCGCCGCTCGCAGACTGGTTTCCAGCACGCCGCCTCCCGTACCCGCGTCGACCAGAATCGTCCTTCCCCGACCGCGAATAAGATAGCCACTAATGTCGATATTGCCGGGGTCAATGACGCCCGCGCTGCGCTGAATGTCTGCGGCATCGTCGATATTAATACCCGACAGCAGCGCCAGGCCAGCGGCCATGCTGCCGTCGCTGAGGGGCGCCACCTGAAAATCGCCAATCTGGCGGGAGAGAAAAGCGGGTTTGTGCATATCAACCTCTTAGCGTGATGGGGGCTGTATTTCAGTCGGGCTTTGCAACTGACCGGCCATGGGCTCATACATCGAGACGTTTTCCCGTCCCGCCAGCAGCATGGCTTCCCGGCGCGGCAGAACGTACGCCACGCGCTGCGGCGGGTTGTTATCCAGCCCGGCGGCCGAAAGTTTTGTTGGCGGATATCCCAGTTCCGACTCAACGACGTCCAGCGGCTCGGGGCTCAGTAGCAATACATCCCCCTCAGCGACGGCAGGAAAGACGCCGCCGTAGCGATACAGGTTTCGCCGCCAGTCGCGAATATGCGCCTGCCAGCGGGAAAAGCTGCCGCCGCCTTTCTGGCGATACGCTTCACTGGCGAGCGTATCGCCATGCTCGATGGTATGAATAGCAAGATAGACCGGGCAGCCGGAGGAGAGCGCCCTGAAGCGCTGCGAGGCGCGGAATCCGCTGACGGACACCAGCGCAGGCAGCTTGTCCTCGCTGTAAAACCTGTTCCAGCCGGCTTCGCTTTGCGGGTCGGCGTAGCTGCACTCAACGATATATAACATGGGCTGCCCTCTGCATGATGGAATGATGTTATTGACGTTTGATCATGCTACGTTGGGCACTAAGCGCTATAAAACGATATTATTTCACCACTCAATGACATTTCGTCATTGATAAACCTTCAGCAGAGGCGGCGTTCGTGCGAAAAAAACTCCCCAGCAGTACCTCGCTGCAGGCCTTTGAGGCTGCCGCCAGGCACGGTAACTTTGCCCGCGCGGCGGAAGAGCTGTCGCTTACCGAAGGCGCGATCAGCCGGCAAATCGCCCGCCTGGAATCGCTGTTAAACTGCAAGCTGTTTGAACGGACTGGGAGCCGGGTACGGCTGAACCCCAACGGCGCGCGCTATGCGCACCATGTCCGCGAGACGCTGGAGCGTCTTGAGCGAGATACGCAGTATCTGATGGGGGCTGCGGACGGCAGCCGAAGCCTGGAAATCGCCGCGCCGCCGACCTTTGCCAGCCGCTGGCTCATTCCCCGACTGGGGGATTTTCAGCGCCGGAATCCGGATATCACGCTGAATATCGCGGTCAGAACCGACCCGTTTATCCTCACCGGCAGCGGTTTTGACGCGGCAGTTCATTTCGAGCATCCCGCATGGGCAGGAATGCGCTTGCGGTTTCTGTTTGAAGAGAGACTGGTGCCGGTATGCCACGCCGGGCTACTTACGGGAGAAGATCTCGCCAGCCAGCTGAACGCGCTGCCGCGTATTCATCGACGGCAGAATCCTGACGCCTGGCAGCGCTATGCTGAAGAGTGCGGGATCGCGCTGGATAATCCGGCGCAGGGCGTGCGCTACGATCTGCATGAGATGGCGATAGCCGCCGCGCTGGCCGGGCAGGGCGTTGCGCTGGTACCGCACGTGTACGTTGAAAAAGCGCTCGAAAACGGGACGCTGGCTGCGCCCTGGCCGCAGGCCCGCAGCCTGAGCAAGCGCTTTTGCCTGGTGAGGCCGCTGGAAAACGGCGTCAACGAATCGGCGCTACAGGCGTTTGAACAGTGGTTATTGGCGCAATAAGGCCCGGTCGCGGGCCGTAGACGCGTTAAGCGCAGCCTCAGGCGTGGGATAAAAGCGGGAACATCAGCTTATTCTCTTTGAAGATATTTTCTTTTTGTCCGTAGATAAACAGAATATCTTCGCCTTCGATTTTTTCATACTCGCCGGTCCGATTCTCTTTGGGGGTAAAGCCGAGGATAGCCTGGTACGTATTTTCATCGGCGAGCTCGTTAATAATGGCCGACAGGGAACGTCCGCTGTCGCAGAAAATATCAAAACAGATCAGCGCCGGACCGTTTTGCATCGCAATCGCGATGGCCTGGTTTTTGTCGGAATAATAGACGAAGTGCTTCATAAAGGCGGAGCAGTAGAACATCAATAAACCGAAGTTATCCTCTACCCGCAGCTGTGAAAACGGATTCGATTTTTGATAGTACCGCTGTAATCGCGCAACCTCTTCCGGCTGGTCCATATCGAGCTTGCGGAAGTCGCCCGCTGCCGGTACCACCGGCATAATATATTGATGTTCGGCGGTGCGCTCGAAGCCAAATTTCGGATAAAAATCAACGGTTGTCGGGTTAGCAAACAGGAAAAAGGCGTCGGCCTTATCCTGCCAGTCCGTCAGAATCTCCCTGACGAGCTGCCCGGCCAGGCCCTTATCACGATGATCGATATCGGTCATCACGGTGCCGATTTGAATATAGCGGCGGGGTTCGTCCTGCCAGATTAGATCGATAATATTGGCGGAGGCGTTAGCAATCACTTTATTGTTGCTCACCAGGGCGTAGGGAATATAGGCGTCGGTCCAGTACCCTTTGCGGTACCACTCTTTAAAGGAGAGATCGAAGGTTTTAATCGCCAGGTCAATGAAGCTATTTCTTAACACATCATTGTGCACAATTTGCTTATCTAATTTGTAGTTCATCGTCGACATTCCTTACGCTGCGGGTGAGGCACTGTTTTCGGCCATCTGTTCGGCGGTCCGATCTCTGTCGGGCGAGCTAAAAATAGCATATCCCCACGGATGGGCGACGATTGTCGCGCCTAAGCTTTGCTCAGGTCACACATTCGCGGAAAATAGGGCTAAAAATGGCGCGCTTTTGTCGCCCCAGGGAACATCGCCCTCAGGCAAAAGACGCCTTTAGCAAATGAAAGTTTGCCAGTCATCAAAAACGAAGAGGAATATATTGCGTTCATGGTCATGACCCCTATCATTAATAGGTAGGGTAAATGTGGTATCATCGCGCCTTTCCCTTTTCGTCCTGGGGCTCTTTTTTATGCAACAACCTGTTGTTCGCGTTGGAGAATGGCTGGTTACTCCCTCTGTTAACCAAATTAGCCGCAAGGGGCGTCAGCTAACTCTCGAACCGCGCTTAATCGATCTTCTGGTTTTCTTTGCCCGTCATCCCGGCGAAGTACTCAGTCGGGATGAGCTCATCGATAATGTCTGGACCCGCAACGTTGTCACCAGCCACGTCGTCACGCAAAGCGTTTCCGAGCTACGTAAGTCGCTGAAAGATGGCGACGATGGCAGCCTTGAATATATCGCTACCGTACCCAAACGCGGCTATAAGCTGACGGTGCCGGTGATCTGGTGTACCGAAGAGGGGGAGGAGCCGACGCCGGTTATCCCCGCAGAAACGACGACGGTCGGGTTTGACGCGCCGTTGACCTCCCCGCAGCCCGATGCGGCTGCGCCAGACAGCACAGCGGTGGCGAAGCCGGAAAAACGCAAGCGGCTGAGCACGTTTATCGTCTGGGGTCTGTTCCTGCTGGCCCTCGCGAGCTGCGTGGCGCTGGTGGCCCTGTCAACCCTGCAGTCGCGCCCGCCGGTCACGAAAACCCGGCTGCTGCTTAACCCGCGTGATGTCGATATTCACCTGCTCAGCGGCAACACCTGCAACAACTGGTCATCGCAGCACTCCTATGCCATCGGGCTGGGGAGCCTGATTACCACCTCGCTGAACACCTTCTCCACCTTTATGGTGCACGACAAAACCAACTACAACATCAATGAGCCGAGCAGTTCCGGTAAAACCCTGACCATTGAGTTCGTCAACCAGCGGCACTATCGCGCACAGCAGTGCTTCATGTCGGTGAAGGTGGTGGATAACGCCGACGGCTCGACCATGATGGATAAGCGTTACTTTGTCACCAGCGACAACCAGCTTTCGATTCAGAACGACCTGCTGAGCAGCCTCTCTGAGGCGCTGAAGCAGCCGTGGCCGGCGCGGATGCAGGAGATGTTAAAGCAGTATCAGCCGTCGCAAAGTATCGCGCTTACCCATTTCTATCAGGCGCATCAGCTATTAATGAACGGAGACATTGATTCGCTGGGCAAAGCCAGTAGCCTGCTTGCCGACGTGAATAAGCAGTCGCCGGACTTTACCTATGCGTGGGCGGAAAAAGCGCTGGTTGACGTATTGCGCCATTCTCAGCAGCCGCTGGATGATAAACAGCTCGCCGATCTGTACAGCGAAATAACCCGGGTGGGTAATATGCCGGGGATTAAAGATATGGCAATATTTTATCAGATTAAAACGGTGGATATGCTGGGCAAAGGAAAAGTGGATGAAGCCTATGACGCGATTAATGCCGGGATTGATCTGGAAATGTCGTGGATGAATTACGTGCTGCTGGGCAAAGTCTACGAAATGAAAGGGCAGAACCGGGAAGCTGCCGATGCCTATCTGACGGCGTTTAATTTACGCCCGGGTGAGAATACATTTTACTGGATTGAAAACGCCGTATTCCAGACCTCCGTGACCCGCGTGGTTCCGTATCTCGATAACTTCCTCGCTTCAGAATAAGTAAACCCTCATCATGGTCATGGTCTTGGCCGTGGTGAGGTTAAAATTATGTTTCTCATGAGCCACAAGGTTGTTATTTTTTATAACCTCTCTGGTCCCGCACGCAACACTTTTTCAACACGAAGTTGACCTTGTAACCTAATGAAAAATATCTGAATTTACCTTTCCCTGATATCAACATGTCATCCTGATATGTTGCGCGAAAAAGGTCAAAATATCATTTGTCTGATGTTTGCAGTTATTTCACTTTATCTTTAGGACTTATCTCGTACTAATCCGTAATCTTGTTGGCAGTTGGTCGGGTCAATAAAAGGTTCATCATCATGATCTGTACCTCCCAAATAAACTTAGGAGAAAAGCAAACATGAGTTCTGCCAAGAAGATCGGGCTATTTGCCTGTACCGGTGTAGTCGCCGGTAATATGATGGGGAGCGGTATTGCATTATTACCTGCAAACCTCGCTAGCATCGGTGGTATTGCCATCTGGGGTTGGGTGATTTCTATTATTGGCGCGATGTCTCTGGCTTATGTTTATGCCCGGCTGGCGACCAAGAATCCGCAGCAGGGTGGCCCAATTGCCTATGCCGGTGAAATATCCCCAGCGTTCGGTTTCCAGACCGGCGTGCTTTATTATCACGCCAACTGGATCGGTAACCTGGCAATCGGTATTACCGCCGTCTCTTATTTATCAACATTCTTCCCAATTTTAAATAACCCGGTGCCGGCAGGTATTGCCTGTATCGCCATCGTATGGATATTCACCTTCGTGAATATGCTCGGCGGGACCTGGGTGAGCCGCCTGACAACAATTGGCCTGGTACTGGTACTTATTCCGGTGGTCATGACCGCGGTGGTCGGCTGGCACTGGTTTGATGCCGCAACCTATCAGGCAAACTGGAATACCTCCAGCACCACTGACAGCCACGCGGTAATCAAAAGTATCCTGCTCTGCCTGTGGGCCTTTGTCGGGGTAGAATCTGCCGCCGTGAGTACCGGGATGGTGAAAAACCCGAAACGCACCGTGCCGCTGGCTACCATGCTGGGCACCGCGATGGCCGGTATCGTCTACATCGCCGCGACCCAGGTGATTGCGGGTATGTATCCTGCCTCTCAGATGGCCGCATCCGGTGCGCCGTTTGCAGTGAGCGCCTCCACCATTCTCGGCGGCTGGGCTGCGCCGATGGTTTCCGCCTTCACCGCCTTTGCCTGCCTGACTTCGCTGGGTTCGTGGATGATGCTGGTGGGTCAGGCCGGCGTACGTGCCGCCAATGACGGTAACTTCCCGAAAGTGTATGGCGAACTCGACAGCAACGGTATTCCGAAAAAAGGCTTGCTGCTGGCCGCGGTGAAAATGACCGCGCTGATGGTGCTGATTACCCTGATGAACTCTACCGGCGGCAAAGCGTCTGACCTGTTCGGTGAGCTGACCGGTATCGCGGTACTGCTGACCATGCTGCCTTACTTCTACTCCTGCGTTGACCTGATTCGCTTCGAAGGCATCAATGTACGCAACTTCGTCAGCCTGATTTGCTCCGTACTCGGCTGCGCGTTCTGCTTCATCGCCCTGATGGGGGCAAGCTCCTTCGAACTGGCCGGTACCTTTATCGTCAGCCTGATTATCCTGATGTTCTACGGTCGCAAAATGCACCAGCGTCAGAACAACGACAACTCCGCTGATAGCAGCACCGCCAGCGCGCATTAATCAGCAACCCTATTCCTGAGGCTCCTTCCATCACCTGTCACGACGTGGCGGGAGGGGCTTTCTTTATCTGGAGATTTGACTATGAACGTTATCGCAATCATGAATCACATGGGTGTCTACTTCAAAGAAGAACCCATCCGTGAACTGCATCGCGCCCTCGAACGCCTGGACTTCCGTATTGTCTACCCGAACGACCGTGAAGACTTATTAAAACTTATCGAAAACAATGCGCGTCTGTGCGGCGTGATCTTCGACTGGGATAAATACAATCTCGAACTGTGCGAAGACATCAGCAAAATGAACGAATACATGCCGCTGTACGCCTTTGCGAACACTTACTCAACGCTGGACGTGAGCCTCAACGATCTGCGGATGCAGGTTCGCTTCTTCGAATATGCGCTGGGCGCAGCGGAAGATATTGCCAACAAAATCAAACAGAATACCGACGAGTATATCGACACCATTCTGCCGCCGCTGACCAAAGCGCTGTTTAAATACGTGCGTGAAGGCAAATACACCTTCTGTACCCCAGGCCATATGGGCGGTACCGCGTTCCAGAAAAGCCCGGTCGGCAGCATCTTCTACGATTTCTTTGGTTCCAATACCATGAAATCCGATATCTCGATTTCGGTTTCTGAACTCGGTTCTCTGCTGGACCACAGCGGCCCGCACAAAGAAGCGGAAGAGTACATCGCCCGCGTCTTCAACGCGGAACGCAGCTACATGGTGACCAACGGGACCTCTACCGCCAACAAAATTGTCGGCATGTATTCCGCCCCGGCCGGTAGCACCGTGCTGATTGACCGTAACTGCCATAAATCGCTGACCCATCTGATGATGATGAGCGACATTACGCCAATCTACTTCCGCCCGACCCGCAACGCCTACGGTATCCTCGGCGGTATCCCGCAGAGCGAATTCCAGCATGCGACCATCGCGAAGCGCGTGAAAGAAACCCCGAACGCGACCTGGCCGGTGCACGCGGTTATCACCAACTCCACCTATGACGGTCTGCTGTACAACACGGACTACATCAAGAAAACCCTGGATGTGAAATCCATCCACTTTGACTCCGCGTGGGTGCCTTACACCAACTTCTCGCCGATTTATGAAGGCAAATGCGGGATGAGCGGCGGCCGCGTCGAAGGGAAAGTGATTTACGAAACCCAGTCCACGCACAAACTGCTGGCGGCGTTCTCTCAGGCCTCGATGATTCACGTTAAAGGCGACGTGAACGAAGAAACCTTTAACGAAGCCTACATGATGCACACCACCACTTCTCCGCACTACGGCGTGGTGGCCTCGACGGAAACCGCGGCGGCGATGATGAAAGGCAACGCCGGTAAGCGCCTGATTGACGGCTCTATCGAACGTTCAATCAAGTTCCGTAAAGAGATCAAACGTCTGAAAGGCGAGTCCGACGGCTGGTTCTTCGACGTCTGGCAGCCGGAACATATCGATGGCGCTGAATGCTGGCCGCTGCGCTCCGACAGCGCGTGGCACGGCTTCAAAAACATCGATAACGAGCACATGTATCTCGACCCGATTAAAGTCACGCTGCTGACTCCGGGGATGAAGAAAGACGGCACCATGGATGAGTTCGGTATTCCGGCGAGCATCGTGGCGAAGTATCTCGACGAGCACGGTATCGTGGTCGAAAAAACCGGTCCGTACAACCTGCTGTTCCTGTTCAGTATCGGTATCGACAAAACCAAAGCGCTGAGCCTGCTGCGTGCGCTGACCGATTTCAAACGCGCGTTCGACCTGAACCTGCGGGTGAAAAACATGCTGCCGTCGCTGTATCGTGAAGATCCGGAATTCTACGAAAACATGCGCGTTCAGGAACTGGCGCAGAACATTCATAAACTGATTGAGCACCACAACCTGCCGGACCTGATGTTCCGCGCGTTCGAAGTGCTGCCGACCATGATGATCACGCCGTACGCCGCGTTCCAGAAAGAGCTGCACGGTCAGACCGAAGAGGTGTATCTCGAAGAGATGGTGGGTCGCGTCAACGCCAATATGATCCTGCCGTATCCTCCGGGAGTGCCGCTGGTCATGCCGGGTGAAATGATCACCGAAGAGAGCCGTCCGGTGCTGGAGTTCCTGCAGATGCTGTGCGAAATCGGCGCCCACTATCCGGGCTTCGAAACCGATATCCACGGCGCCTATCGTCAGGCGGATGGTCGTTACACCGTTAAAGTGCTGAAAGAAGAAAATAACAAATAATCGATGCACAACAGGGAAGTGGCTTGCCACTTCCCTTTTTCACGCTGCAAGGAGAACACATGAAAACACCCTCACAGCCGCGCGCGATTTATTACATCGTTGCGATCCAAATCTGGGAATATTTCAGCTTTTACGGCATGCGTGCCTTACTCATCCTCTACCTCACCCATCAGCTCGGCTTTGATGACAGCCACGCTATCAGCCTGTTCAGCGCTTACGCTTCCCTCGTGTACGTCACTCCTATTCTCGGCGGCTGGCTTGCCGACCGCCTGCTCGGCAACCGCGCGGCGGTGATTGCCGGCGCGCTGTTAATGACGCTTGGCCACGTGGTGCTGGGCGTCGAATCCGATTCCACCTGGAGCCTGTACCTCGCGCTGGCGATCATTATCTGCGGCTACGGCTTGTTCAAATCCAACATCAGCTGCCTGCTGGGCGAGCTCTATGCCGTTGACGACCCTCGCCGCGACGGCGGTTTTTCGCTGCTGTACGCCGCCGGTAACGTCGGCTCCATCGCCGCGCCTATCGCCTGTGGGCTGGCGGCGCAGTGGTACGGCTGGCATATCGGCTTTGCGCTGGCGGGAATCGGCATGTTTGTCGGCCTGATGATTTTCCTCAGCGGTAGCCGCTACTTCCGCCACGCGCGCGGCGTCGATAAACAGGCGCTGCGGGCGGTAAAGTTTGTGCTGCCGACCTGGGGCTGGCTGGTGGTGATGCTCTGCGTTGCGCCGGTGTTTTTCACGCTGCTGCTGGAGAATAACTGGTCCGGCTATCTGCTGGCGATCGTGTGCGTGTTCGCCGCCCAGATGGTGGCGCGCATTATGGTCAAATCGCCGGAGCATCGCCGCGCGCTGTGGCAGATCGTTCTGCTGATGCTGACCGGGACTCTGTTCTGGGTTCTGGCGCAGCAGGGCGGGAGTTCGATCAGCCTGTTCATCGACCACTTTGTTAACCGTCATCTGCTGAATATTGAGGTGCCGACCGCGCTGTTCCAGTCGGTTAACGCCGTGGCGGTGATGGCGGCTGGCGTCGTGCTGGCGTGGCTGATGCGGCCGGAAGGCGCGACCCGCTCGGCGCTGCGCGTGTGGCTGAAGTTCGCCTTTGGCCTGGTGCTGATGGGCTGCGGCTTTATGCTGCTGGCGCTTAATGCGCGCCACGGCGCGGCGGAAGGGCAGGCATCAATGGGCATGATGGTGGCCGGCCTGGCGCTGATGGGCTTTGCCGAACTGTTTATCGACCCGGTAGCGATGGCGCAGATCACCCGCCTCAATATGCCCGGCGTCACCGGGGTACTGACCGGAATTTATATGCTGGCGACCGGCGCGGTAGCCAACTGGCTGGCGGGAGTGGTGGCGCAGCAGACCACCGAGTCGCAGATCAGCGATACGGCGATTGCCGCATATCAGCACTTCTTTGCCCAGATGGGCGAATGGACGCTGGGCTGCGTGGCGGTGATTGTCGTCGTCGCCTTTGCCGCCGCGTTTAGCGTCGGCAAACGCCGCGCGGCCGCCGGTGAACTTCCCGGCGGCGGCGCCTAGCCCCGTCTGGCGACAGGTCCGGCTTACCGGGGCTACAAAATCGTGCTGCCTGGTAGCCCGGCTAAGGCGTTTACGCCGCGAGCCGGGGATCGGTAACCCCAACAGTGGAGCGACAAGCCGCTCCTTGCACCGTTTACTGAACAGGAGGAGGATATTCTGGCAGGCGCGGAAGCCGAAGATAAAAAACTGTTACTGAAGCGATGGCTGAGCGAAATCAGCCGGAATTGAAGCCAGGCTCCTTAAGATTGTTCTTTGGCGTCGACGCCGGAACAGGCCGCGCTGGAGAGTGACCTGGTTCAATTATCGAAGCAAGTTTGCAAGCAGGGTTATGAGGAACCAACATGTCTGAACAACAAGCACAAGGTGCCGATGAGGCAATTGACCTTAATAATGAACTGAAAACCCGTCGTGAAAAACTGGCCGCGCTGCGCGAGCAGGGCGTGGCGTTCCCGAATGATTTTCGCCGTGACCACACTTCTGACCAGCTCCATGCGGAATTTGATGGTAAGGAAAACGACGAGCTCACCTCTCTGAACGTCGAGGTCGCCGTGGCTGGCCGCATGATGACCCGCCGGATTATGGGGAAAGCCTCTTTCGTCACCTTACAGGACGTCGGCGGCCGCATTCAGCTGTACGTCGCGCGCGACGATCTGGCGGAAGGCGTCTACAACGAACAGTTTAAGAAATGGGATCTTGGCGACATCATCGCCGCCCGCGGTAAGCTGTTTAAAACCCAGACCGGCGAACTCTCCATTCACTGCACCGAGCTGCGCCTGCTGACCAAGGCATTGCGCCCGCTGCCGGACAAGTTTCACGGCCTGCAGGATCAGGAGGCGCGCTATCGTCAGCGCTATCTGGATCTGATCTCCAACGAAGAGTCGCGCCACACCTTCAAGGTGCGTTCGCAGATCCTCGCCACCATGCGTCAGTTCATGGTCGCGCGCGGCTTTATGGAAGTCGAGACTCCGATGATGCAGGTGATCCCCGGCGGCGCCTCCGCGCGTCCGTTTATCACCCATCACAACGCGCTCGATCTGGATATGTATCTGCGCATCGCGCCGGAGCTGTATCTGAAACGGCTGGTGGTCGGCGGCTTCGAACGGGTGTTCGAAATCAACCGCAACTTCCGTAACGAAGGGATCTCCGTGCGCCACAACCCTGAGTTCACCATGATGGAACTCTATATGGCGTATGCGGATTACAAAGATCTGATCGAACTGACCGAATCTCTGTTCCGCACGCTGGCGCAGACCGTGCTGGGGAAAACCGAAGTCCCGTACGGCGACCAGGTGTTCGACTTCGGCAAGCCGTTTGAAAAACTGACCATGCGCGAAGCGATCAAGAAATACCGTCCGGAAACCGAGATGGCGGATCTGGATAACTTCGAGGCGGCAAAAGCGCTGGCGGAATCCATCGGTATTCACGTTGAGAAGAGCTGGGGGCTGGGGCGTATCGTCACCGAGATTTTCGACGAAGTAGCGGAAGCCCATCTGATCCAGCCAACCTTTATCACCGAGTATCCGGCGGAGGTTTCGCCGCTGGCGCGCCGTAACGACGTGAACCCGGAAATCACCGATCGCTTCGAGTTCTTTATCGGCGGGCGTGAAATCGGCAACGGCTTTAGCGAGCTGAACGACGCGGAAGACCAGGCCCAGCGTTTCCAGGATCAGGTCAACGCCAAAGCGGCGGGGGATGATGAAGCGATGTTCTACGACGAAGACTACGTCACCGCGCTGGAATATGGCCTGCCGCCGACGGCCGGTCTGGGCATCGGTATCGACCGCATGGTGATGCTGTTTACCAACAGCCATACCATTCGCGACGTGATTCTGTTCCCGGCAATGCGTCCGCAGAAGTAAATCCCGCTAAAACCAGGTCCCCTCGTTTCCCTGAACCGGGGGGCCCTTATTTCGACGTGTTTAATTCCGACGAGCAATAATTGCGAATCAGCTTACTCCGGACACCTTATGTGCTATAACAGCGCGCATAAAAAACATAAGGTGTTAATTAAATGAAAAAAATAAAATTAATTGTTGGTGGCGTGATCTGTGCAAGTTATTTATTTACGTCAGTATTATCAATGGCAAGTGATAATATCAACAACCATACCGTTCATTTTGATAAAGGCAGCAACGGCACGATAATAAAAAGCACCGTGACCGGTGACGGTGTTAACGACTATACGCTGGAGGCGAAAGCGGGCCAGATGATGCATATCAATATGAACAGCCAGCGGCCGCATCCTTATTTCAATGTTATCGCTCCTGATAATAATTCGATTTTTAACGGTTCTCTGAGCGGTGATACCTTTGAGCAACGTCTGATGAGCAGCGGTAAATATACGGTGCGGGTTTATCAGATGGGCGGCGCGCGCGATGAAAGGAAAACCAGCGCTTACGCGCTGACGTTTAAAATTACCGACTAATATTTGGCGGCTGTCTATTCAGGCTGTCCCGGAGGCGGCGCGCTGCGCCTGTCCGGGCTACCGGCCCGCAGACGGCGGGGAACCCGTAGCCCAGTCAGCGCAGCGCCACTGGGGAAACAAAGCGCAGAGTGGCTGAATTTCCCGGAGGCGATGCTGCGCATTTGTCCGGGCTACCGGCCCGCAGACGGCGGTGGACCCGTAGCCCGGTCAGCGCAGCGCCACCGGGAAACAAAGCGCAGAGTGTTGCAGAGGGGCCTGTTCCCGGGTTAAAGCCCTTCGGTGACGATTTTTGCCGCCGCGGCTAACACCTCTTTGCGGCTTTTCGCATCCTGCTGCGGCTGGGTAAAATAGGTCACCAGCACCAGCGGGGCATGATTTTCCGGCCAGATCACCGCGATATCGTTGGTGGTGCCGTAATCTCCGCCGCCGGTTTTATCCCCGACCACCCAGCTTGCGGGCAGGCCTGCGCGAATGCTTTGCCCGCCGGTGGTATTGCCTTTTAGCCACGTCACTAACTGGGCGCGCTGCTGTTCGCCCAGCGCATTGCCCAGCGTCAGCTTGCGCAGGCTTTCGGCCATCGCCAACGGGGTGGTGGTATCGCGCTTATCGCCGGGAATCGCGCTGTTCAGCGCCGGCTCCGTACGATCGAGACGAAAAGTGACATCCCCGATACTCTGGGCGAATGCGGTCACCTTTTCCGGTCCGCCAAGGTAGCTAATCATCTTATTCATCGCGGTATTGTCGCTGTACTGCAGCGCCGCCGCGCTGAGTTCCGCCAGGGTCATTCCGCTTTGCAGATGTTTTTCGGTGATCGGGCTCCAGACCACTAAATCCGATTTTTTAATCTCCAGCCTTTTATTCACCACCTCTGGATTGCTTTCGCTCTGTTTTAACACCGCGGCGGCGGCCATCACTTTACCGGTGCTGCACATGGCAAAACGTTCATCGCCGCGATAGAGGGTTTGCGAATCATCTGCCGTGTTAATCAGCGCTACGCCCAGCCGACCGCCGGAACGTTTTTCTAAATCAGCCAGCTTTTGCTGGATAGCATCGGCACTGGCCCATAATGAACCGCTCGCCAGCAGCAGCGGAACGGCGGCGGCGGCCATCAGGGCGGTTTTACGCCACGAACTTTTCAACATCTCAGACTCCTTGATAGTGATGAGCTGCCCGGACTATCCGCGACTCCCGCGCTTTTGACAAGCACTATGTCGATGATGGAATTCCATCATAAATTCGTTATTCGTCCTCCTCTGCGCCTGCTTATAGTGTCTCTCCCCGGCAAAATAAAATCAGGAGCCGCTATGTTCCCGTCACAGTTACCAAAACCGCGCCATCCCGCCGCCTCGGCGATCCCCTCGCTGCGTTGGGCCATTATTGGCCCCGGCTGGATTGCCGAGCGCTTTGTGAAATCGTTAAAAGAGCTCAGCCGCCAGCGGGTGGTTGCCGTCTCCTCGCGCACGCAGCAAAAAGCCGACGATTTCGCCGCCCGCTGGGGGATCCCGCAGGCTTATGCTCAGGTGGATGAGATGCTGGCGCGACCGGATATTGATGCGGTTTACGTTGCCACGCCGCATAACCACCACTTTCCCGACGGGCTGCGGGTGCTGCAGGCGGGCAAACATGTGCTGATTGAAAAGCCGTTTGCGCTGAACCGGCGGGAAGGCGCGGCGCTGAAAGCGGAGGCCATGAAGCAGGGGACCCTGGCGATGGAGGCGATGTGGTGCGACTACGCGCCGAAGTATGACGTGATTCGCCAGCTGCTGGAGGACGGCGTGCAGGGCGATCTGCACACGCTGCTCGCCGATCACGGCGAGTTTTTTACCCCGGATCATCGCATTTTTAATGCCGATCTCGCCGGCGGGCCGATGATGGATCTCGGCAGCTATCTGACCTCATTCTGCGTGATGGTCGGCGGCGTGCCGCAGGACATTATCGCCCGCGGGCGTCCCGCCCAAAGAGGCGTCAACGGGCAGATTTCGATGCTGTTTAACTGGGAAAACGGCTTACAGGGATTGCTCAATACCACCCTGTTCAGCAACACGCCGGGCGGCGCGGTGGTGGCCGGGCGCGATGCGACCCTTACCCTCGACGGGCAGTTCTACGCGCCGGGGAATTTTACCCTCGCCGCCAGCCAGGGCGGGCAGGTGCTGCACTGGGAGGAGCCGCGCAACCGCTACGACCAGCTGTTTTATCAGGCCGAACATTTTGCCTGGTGCGTGGGGCAAGGGCTTACGGACTCGCCGATCCGCCCGCTGGCCAGGGTGTTGGAAAACCTGAGCGTGATGGACGAAGTGCGGCGGCAGATTGGCGTGATATTTAACGAGGAGCGTTAACGGCGCGCCGTTGCCCCGTATGCCGACCGCATACGGGGCTTTTTTACGCCAGCGGTTCGACGCTGACAAACTGCCCTTGCCGCAGGGAAAGCACGGCGGCTTCGGCGATAGCCTGCGCCCGCAGCCCGTCCAGCAGCCCCGGCAGGTCCGGCACCGCTTCTCCGCCTAGCGAGCGGACAAAAGCATCCAGATGCGCGTAGTACGACCCCTCGACGCGACTGAACCAGTCCGGATAGAGTCCGGGCTGAATGCAGCGCGCTCCCTGCCACAGCGTGACGCCGCGCGATGCCTGACTGCCGGACTCTATCACCCCCTGCGGGCCAAGCAGGCTAATGCGCTCATCGTAGCCGTGGCCGGTGCGCCGGGTGTTGTCCAGCTGCGCCAGCGCGCCGCCGCGCATCCGCAGCATGACAATAGAGGTATCGACATCGTCGAATTCGGCAATTTCCGCCAGCGCCAGCGCAGCCCCCAGCGCGGCGACGATCGTCACTTCATCACCGGTAAGAAAGCGCAGCAGGTCAAAGAAGTGAATCGCCTGGTCGCGCATCTGGCCGCCTGAGCTGCGCAGATATTCCAGCGGCGGCATAACCGATGCCCGACACACCATCTGAACCAGTTCGATTTGGCCAATCGCGCCAGCCTCGATCTCCCGGCGCAGCTGCTGGTGGCTGGCGTCGAAGCGGCGGTTAAAGCCAACTGTCACCGGTACCCCGAGCGGCAGCACTTTCTCGACGACCTGGCGGGCGCGGGCCAGCGAAAGATCGATCGGTTTTTCGCAGTAGACCGCTTTTCCCGCGCGCGCGGCGGCTTCCAGCAGCGCCGCGTGTGAAGGCGTCGAGCTGGCGATCAGTACCGCGTCAATGGCGTCGCTATTGATGGCCTCGGCGACGGTTACCGCCCGCGCGCCGTAGCGGGAAGCCAGCGCTTTCGCCCGCTCGGGATCGGCGTCGGCCACCATGGCCAGAACGGTCCGCTCATGGCGAGCGAGGCTGGCGGCGTGAACCTGGCCAATAAAACCGCTGCCCAACAATGCAAAACGAATGCAGGTCATTTTTTTCTCCAGAAAGAGGGATTTAGCGTTGCCAAAGTAATCCGTTTGCTACACTGACCGACACGGGCGTTTTGATGGATTTCCATCATGGGGGAGACGAGACGATGAAAAGCATTTCGCTGGAAGCACTGGCTAAACGGATTGGCGTGGGCGTCGCGACCGTTGACCGGGTGCTTAACGAACGCGGCGGCGTGTCGCCGGAAACCACGCGCAGGGTGCTGGAGGCCGCGCGGGAGGCCGGGCTGAAGCGCATTCTGCCGGAAGAGCGCCGTCTCCCGTGGCAAATAGAAGTGTTTCTCAGCGATAACGATTCGCGCTTTTTCTCCCGTCTGACGCAGGATTTCGCCGACGTGGCGGATAGCCTTGGCTATCGCCGACTGACGCTGCACCGCACGCTGGTGGCGGAGTCCGCGCCGGAAAAGCTGGCGAAAAGCCTTATCCGCAGCAGCAAAAAGCGCCATGCGATAATTGTCTTTGGCAACGAACATCCGCGGGTCTATGACGCCTTGCGCCAGTGTCGCGAGGCGAACGTGCCGGTGATTACGCTGGTCACCGATCTCCCCGGCGCGCAGAGGCTTTGTCACGTCGGGATCGATCAGCAGCAGGCCGGCCGCACCGCGGGCAGGATGATGGGGTTAATGGCGCACCGTCCTGGAGAAGTGCTGATGCTCAGCGGGCGCCAGGACTTCAGCGCTCATCGCTTACGGATTCAGGGATTTCGCGAGGTGATTAGCCAGCGCTTTCCGCATCTGCTGCTGGGCGAGGTTTTGGCGGGGGAGGACAACCGACAGCGAATCGACCGCGTGCTGGAAGAGGCCCTGCGCCGCAACCGCGACGTGGTGGGCATCTACAATACCGGGCTGGGCAACACGCAGGTGGCGCAGGCGCTGGCTCGCCATCGCCGCTACGGCGAGTGCTGCTGGATGACCCATGAACGCTACAGCACCACCCGTGAACAGCTGGCCCTGGGGGGAATGGCGCTGACGATCGATCAAAACCCGCGCCAGCATGCCCGTCTGGCGGTGGAGCTGGCCCTGCGCCATCTGGAAACCGGCTATCAGCCGCATCTCTTCAGCGACGGCAAGGTCGAATTTATCCTTTACAGCGCTGAAAACGTCGACTGAGCGCCCGCCGCCCGCGGGGCGACATCCCCTTTTACACCCTATATCCTGTCTCGTTTTAAACCGCTGCCGCTATCGGCGCGCCGCGCGGCAAACCGTCGCCTGCCTCTCATTTTTTGCGCATTTATGCGTCAATGTTAGATGTGTGTCAAAGTTCTGTTAACACGCAGTTTTAAAATTTTCATTTCAGTTATTTACTTATAAAAGTTTCATATGTGTTGTTAATGAAATAAATGGTCTGGAATTTTTCTTCCGCTATAAATGGACTAATGTTTCAAAAAACCATTTTAAAACAACTGAATTTTGTGATTTCGATCAACAACAAAAAATGCACCAGCGCGCGGGCTGTTTTTTCAAAAAGCTGGAAAAGCAGGCGCTTAACGCACAATTAATGAAACTATTTTTTCATTTTACCTTACCTAACCGATGTACCTGAAAATAAAGGATCAACGATGAATATTAAGAAAACGGTTGTTGCCTCTTTGCTAGCCTGCATGCTGCCAGCGGTCGTGATGGCGAAAGATATTTCGGTCGGTGTTTCCATGGCGCTATTCGATGACAACTTCCTGACGATTCTGCGCACCGCAATGCAAAAAGAGATGCAAAAAGATGGCGTTAAGGCGCAGGTGGAAGATGCCAAAGGCGACGTCTCCCAGCAGCTACAGCAGGTACAGAACTTTATTGGCCAGGGCGTCGACGCGATTATCGTCAACCCGGTCGACACTAACGCGGTCAAACCGATTATGGACCAGGCGACCAAAGCGGGCATTCCGCTGATCTTTGTTAACCGCCGCCCGCAGGCGCAGCTGACCGACAAAATGGCCTACGTTGGCTCCGACTCGGTGCTGGCGGGGCGCTTACAGATGGAAGCGTTAGCCAAAGCGATGAACGGCAAAGGGAACGTCGCCATTCTGCTCGGCGACCTGGCGAATGAATCGACCCGTGACCGCACCAAAGGTGTCGAAGAGGTGGTGGCGAAGTACCCGGATATCAAAATCGTGCAGAAGCAGACCGCGAAATTTACCCGCAACGATGCCGTTGACGTGGTCAGCAACTGGATGACCAGCGGCGAAGACATTCAGGCCATCGCCTCCAACAACGATGAAATGGCCATCGGCGCGCTGCAGGCGCTGGGTAAAAACCCGAACCATATCCTGATAGCCGGGGTGGACGGGACGCCGGATGCCCTGCAAATGCTCAAAAACGGCAAGATGATCGCCACGATTTTCCAGGATGCCAAAGGGCAGGGCGAAGGCGCGGTGGATGCCGCCATTAAGCTGGCCAACGGCGAGAAAGTGGAAAAGATCATCGACGTCCCTTACCAGCTGATCACCAAAGACAACATGGCTGAGTTCGTTAATCGCAACCAGAAATAGTCGCTCAGGGTACGGAGGTGAAGTATGAACGCTTTTGCACTTGAAGCCGAAGGGATCAGCAAATTCTTCCCCGGCGTGAAGGCGCTCGACAACGTCTCATTACGCGTGCGCCCGGGGACGGTGCACGCGCTGATGGGCGAAAACGGCGCCGGAAAATCCACGCTGATGAAATGCCTGATCGGGATCTACCGTCCCGATAAGGGCGCGATCCGCGTTAAAGGGGAGCCGGTCCAGTTTCAGGATACGATGGACGCGCTGCGCGCCGGGATCTCGATGATCCACCAGGAGCTGAATCTGGTGCCGCATATGACGGTGGCGGAAAATATCTGGCTCGGCCGCGAGCCGATGAAATACGGTTTTGTCGATCATCGCCAGCTTGCCCGCCAGACGCAGGATCTGCTGGATAAACTCAATATCCGGCTATCCGCCGACCGGCTGGTGGGGGAGTTAAGTATCGCCTCCCAGCAGATGGTGGAAATTGCCAAAGCGGTTTCGTGGAACGCGGATATTGTGATTATGGATGAGCCGACCTCGGCGTTAACCGAAAGCGAAGTGGCGCATCTGTTTACCATTATTCGCGATTTACGCCAGCAGGGAAAAGCCATTATTTATATCAGCCATAAAATGGATGAGATTTTCGCGATTACCGATGAGATCAGCGTATTTCGCGATGGCACCTGGGTCGGCAGTAAACATACCACCGAGTTTACCCGTCAGTCGCTGATCACCCAGATGGTCGGCCGGGAGCTCACCCAGCTCTTTCCCAAGTTCAATAACGCCATTGGCGAAGAGGTGCTGACCGTCCGCAATCTGTCGCGCAAGGGGGTCTTTCACGATATCAACTTTAGCGTACGCCGCGGCGAAATCCTCGGCGTGGCGGGGCTGGTGGGGGCCGGGCGTAGCGAAGTGATGGAGAGCCTGTTCGGCATGGATAAAGCCGATAGCGGCGAAGTGCTGATTGAGGGAGTGCCGGTCACGATTGACTCGCCTTCGACGGCGATTGAAAAAGGGATGGCGCTGCTGACGGAAGACCGCAAAAAGTCCGGACTGTTTCTCGTGCTGTCGGTGCTGGAGAATATGAGCATCGTCAAAATGCCGGAATATATCGGTAAAACCGGCTTTGTTCAGCACCTCAAAATGGCCGAAGACTGCATGGAGCAGATCCGCCGCCTGAATATTAAAACCCCCACCATGGATCAGATTATTAATAACCTCAGCGGCGGTAATCAGCAGAAGGTACTGATTGCCCGCTGGCTGCTGGCCCAGCCGAAAATACTGATTCTCGATGAGCCGACGCGCGGAATCGACGTCGGGGCGAAAGCGGAAATTTACCATCTGATCAGCGAGCTGGCCAACCGCGGCGTGGCGGTGATTATGGTCTCTTCAGAATTGCCTGAGATTCTCGGGATGAGCGATCGGGTGATGGTCATGCATGAAGGGCGTATTACCGGCATCCTCAATAAAGAGGACGCCGACCAGGAAACCATTTTGTCGTTGGCATCCCATTGAGGCACAGAGAATGAGCAATATGAAAATAACGGCGACCCCGATCACTGAGAAACCCTCTTTCTTTGGGCAATTACGCCACCGGCTGCCGAAAGATACCGGGATATTTATCGTCATGCTGGTGATTGCCCTGACGTTTGAAATTGCCGGCTGGTACGTCCGCGACCAGTCCTTTTTATTAAACACCAATCGCCTGATATTAATTGTTTTACAGGTAGCGATTATCGGTATTATCGCCGTCGGGGTCACCCAGGTCATTATTACCACCGGCATTGACCTCTCCTCCGGCTCGGTGATCGCTCTCGCCGCCGTGGTGGCGGCAAGCCTCGCGCAAACCTCCGATAGCCTGTCGCCGATGTTCCCGTCGCTGGTCAATATGCCTGCGATTATCCCTATTGGCGCCGGCATCGGCGTCGGTCTTCTGTGCGGCTTAACCAACGGTTTTCTGGTGACCCGCACCGGCATCCCGCCGTTTATCGCGACGCTTGGAATGATGGTGTCGGCGCGCGGTCTGGCGCAGTACTACACCCAGGGCAACCCAATCAGCTTCTTATCCGACAGCTTTACCGCCATCGGCCAGGGGGCGATGCCGGTGATTATTTTCTTCGTCGTCGCCGCGGTCTTCCATATCGCCCTGAAGCATACCCGCTACGGTAAATACGTTTACGCTATCGGCGGTAACATGACGTCGGCCAAGGTCTCCGGTATCAACGTGAATAAATACCTGGTGATCGTCTATGCCATCGCCGGGGCGCTCTCCGGCCTCGCGGGCGTGGTGCTGGCGGCGCGCGTCAGCAGCGGGCAGTCGAGCATGGGCATGTCCTACGAACTGGATGCTATCGCCGCGGCGGTTATCGGCGGCAGCAGCCTGATGGGCGGGGTGGGGCGCATCACCGGGACCTTAATCGGCGCGATGATCCTCGGCCTGATTAAAAGCGGGTTTACCTTTGTCGGCGTCGACGCCTACGTGCAGGATATTATCAAAGGCATCATTATCGTCGCGGCGGTGACTATCGATATGCGCCGCAACCGCAAAAAGCATTGATCGGCAATAGCCCACGGCCCTGGCTGGCGTGGGCTGTATCGCGTTTTACGTCGCGCCGCAAGCGGGCTCATCCGCGGCAAGACGTAAACTGTTGAGCAGCACGTTCGCCCCTTTCTCCGCCCATTCCGGCAGAATGTTCTCCGCTTCGTTATGGCTAATTCCCTTCTCGCAGGGAATGAAAATCATGCTGGCGGGCGCGACCTTGCTGATATAGCAGGTATCGTGCCCGGCGCCGGAAACCATGGTTCGCGCGCTATAGCCCAGTTCGTCCGCCGCCCGCTGGCTGCGCGCCAGACATCCGGCATCAAAGGCAATGGGCGCGTAATCAAAAATACGCTCGACGTTTGCCGTCACGCCGCGCGCCGCCAGCGCTTCAGCGGCGCGATGCAGGGCGAGCTCCATCGCTTCCAGCGCCGGGGATTGCGGATGACGAAACTCGACGCTGCACGCCACGCCTCCCGGCACCACGTTGCGCGATCCTGGTATCACCTGCGCCATGCCGATAGTCGCACGCCCGTCTGGATTATGGGCGATACCGATTTGCTCCACCGCCAGCGCCAGCTCGGCGAAGGCGGTCAGCGCGTCGCGGCGGCTGCCCATCGGCGTGGTTCCTGCGTGGGCGGAAAAGCCCTCCAGAGTGACGTTGAACCAGCGTTGGCCCATTGCTGCGTGAACGAGGCCGATATCAACGCCTTCCTCTTCCAGAATCGGCCCCTGTTCGATATGCACTTCGTAGCAGGCGTGGAGCGGGAAGGCGGCGGCAGGACGCTCCCCGCGATAGCCGATAGCCTCCAGCGCCGCGCCAACGCTGATGCCGTCGCGATCTTCGCGGGCGAGGGCGAAAGCTTCGCTAAACTGCCCGGCCCACACGCCGGACGCCAGCATCGCCGGGGCAAAGCGCGCGCCCTCTTCGTTGGTCCAGTTCACCAGCACGATATCGCGTTCGGTCTCAATGCCGCGATCGTTCAGCGTGCGCAGCGCCTCCAGCCCGGCGAGAACGCCGTAAATGCCGTCATAGCGGCCGCCGAGCGGCTGGGAGTCGACGTGGGAACCGGTCAGCACCGGGGCTAACTGCGAATTTTTACCGGCGCGGCGAATAAACATATTGCCCATGCTGTCGACGTCGCAGGGAAAGCCGGCTTCCCGCGCCCACTGGCGCAGCAGGTCGCGCGCCTGACGATCCTCTTCGCTGAGCGCCAGCCGGGTCACGCCGCCCGCCGGCGTGGCGCCGAGCAGCGCCATCTCGTTGAGCGTCGACCACAGACGTGCGCCGTTGACGGTTATCATGACTTGTCCTTTTGCACGCGATAGCGGAAGTCGCAGCATTTACCGCCCTGCATGATGGTGGTGGTGCGGGTCAGCTCCACGTCCGGGGCGTAGCCGACGATAAATTTATCGTCGCGGGCGCAGGAGAGCAGGTGGCCAATCTCGCCGAGGCCCATTTCGTGGTACATCTCGGCGTAGCGGCAGCGGTTCACGTTGTAGTTATACTGCTGGTCGTCGGCGTCCAGCACCGTGACCTCCAGGGCGTTATCTTTTTCCCACAGATACTGCAGCGCGACAAAGCTCTGGATATCCGCACCGTTCGGCTCCTCGCGGGCAAACGCTTTTCCCGCCTCAATGGCGGCGTTTTCAATCGCTTCGCCGATGACCGCCTGGGCGCGAGCCTTCCCTATCTCGCGCACCAGGATGGCGTAAATCGGCTTGATTATTTCTGCTTCAATTTTGCGGCGGGCGAGAATGCCCAGCTCGTTATTATCACTCATCACATTGCCTCACTGCGTTACTTCGTTGTTGCGCCGCCGAGTACGGTTTGCGGCTGCCATTTGCCGTCGACGACTTTATAAACGGTAAAGGTTGGCGATTTCAGGTTGCCCTCTTTATCAAAGGCGATTTGTCCGGTCACGCCGGCGTAGTTAATGGCGCGCAGGGTGGGCAGATAGTCGGCAGGGTCGACGGAGTCGGCTTTTTCCATCGCCGCGACCAGCACGCGGGTAGCGTCATAGGCGAACGGCGCGTGCAGTTCGATATGGGTGTGATAGCGCGACTGGTAGGCCTGCTCGAAGGCTTTACCGCCCGGCATTTGCTCGACCGGCAGTCCCGGCTCCAGCGCCACCACGCCGTCGCCCTCTTTTTGCGCCAGCTGGAGGAAGGTCTGGCTAACGAAGCCGCCTGCGCCCATCAGGGTGGCATTCATACCCAGCTGTTTGATGCGGCGCGCCAGCGGGGCGGCCTGGCTATCGACGCCGCCAAAGAAAATCAGGTCGGCGTTTTTGCTGCGGATCGCGGTCAGCACGGCGCTGAAGTCGACGGTTTTGTCATCGACGTACTGACGGTCGACGATGTTGATTCCCTGCGCTTCCAGCGACTTAATAAACTCATCCGCCAGCCCCTGGCCGAAGGCGGTACGGTCATCGATGACCGCGATGCGTTTGGCCTTAAGGGTTTGTACCGCGTACTGTCCGGCAAACTGCCCGCCGTCATCGTCGTGGCCCATCACGCGGAAGCTGGTGTCGAAGCCCTGTTTGGTGTAGGCGTGCCCGGTGGCGACCGGCGCGACCTGGGCGATGCCCGCATCGTGATAAACCCGCGCAGCGGGAATGCTGGTGCCGGTGTTCCAGTGGCCGACGACGCCCGCGACCCCGCTATCCACCAGACGCTGGGCGACGGCAACGGCGGTGCGTGGGTCGGACTGATCGTCTTCCGATTGCAGCTTGAAGGTTACCGCCTTGCCGCCGATGGTCGGGTGCTGCTTGTTGATATCGTCAATCGCCAGCTGCGCGCCGTTTTCCAGATCCTTGCCGATACGCGCGGAAGGGCCGGTGAGCGGGCCAGCCAGGCCGATAATAACGGTTTCGCTGGCCGCGGACCACGCGGCGGATGAGGCAAAACCACTGAGCAGAATAGCGGCGCTGAGCGCGCTGATTTTTACGGTTTTCATTGTTTTTCCCTGATGCTGGTTGGTGTGTTAAACGGGCATTTCGCCCAAATAAATCTGTGCTATACGATCGTCGGCCAGCAGCGTCTGCGACGGACCGCGCTCGACGATGCTGCCGCTATCCATTACCCAGGCGCTGTCGGTCGCCTCCAGCGCCAGGCGTGCGTTCTGCTCGATCAGCAGCAGCGCGACGCCGCGCTGGCGCAGGGTGGCGATAACGCGAAAAATGTTCTCGACCATCAGCGGCGCCAGGCCCATTGACGGCTCGTCGAGGATCAGCAGGCGCGGCTGGCTGAGCAGGGCGCGGTTGAGCGCCAGCAGCTGCTGTTCACCGCCGCCGCGTCGCGTCGGAGCCAGGCGCCCATTTGCAGGTTTTCCAGCACCGTCATGCGCGCAAAGATGCCGCGTCCTTCCGGCACCATCACGAGTCCTTCGCGCAACAGGGATTCGGCCCGACGTTTGCGGATCGGCTTGCCGTTAAACAGAATTTCGCCGCGAAAGGGTTCCAGCCCGGTAATGGCGCGGACGGTGGAGCTTTTGCCCGCGCCGTTGGCGCCGATAAGCGTGGTCTGCTCGCCCTCTTTCACGCTGAATGAGACGTCGCGCACCGCCTGGATGCCGCCGTAGTGGACGCTAAGCTGGTTAACGGTTAATAAATCAGACATGGACATTGCCTCCCAGCCAGGCGGCGATCACCGCCGGATCGCGGCGTACGGTATCCGGCGTGCCGCTGGTTAACGTTTTGCCGTAATCCAGCACCATCAGGCGATCGCAGATCCCCATCACCAGCTTGACGTCATGCTCAATCATCAGCAGCGTTTTGCCGTCGTCGCGAATGCGCAGCAGCAGTTCGCCAAGGGCCATCTTCTCGGCGGCGTTCATCCCGGCCGCCGGTTCATCCAGCGCCAGCAGGCGCGGTTCGGTGGCCAGCGCGCGGGCAATCTCCAGCCGCCGCTGGTGGCCGTAGGCGAGGTCGCAGGCGCGATAGTGGGCGAACTGCGCGATGCCGGTATAGTCCAGCAGGTGCCAGGCCAGCTCGCGGGTTTGCGTCTCCTCGGCGCGGGCGCGTTTATGACGGGAGATCGCGGCCCACAGGCCGTTGCGGGTGCGGACGTGGCGGCCCACCATGACGTTTTCCAGTACCGACATGTCGTTAAACAGCCGCACGTTCTGGAAGGTGCGGGCGATGCCCGCGGCGGTCACTTTCTCAATATTGTTCGGAGAATAGGCTTCGCCGCCGATAGCGAACTCGCCGCTGTCCGCCGGGTAGAGCCCGGTAATCAGGTTAAAGCAGGTGGTTTTCCCCGCGCCGTTGGGGCCGATCAGGCCGTAGATTTCACCCTGATTAATGCTCAGCGATACGTTGTCGACCGCCGTCAGACCGCCGAAACGCTTCGTCATATGGCGTACGCTTAGCAGGCTCATGCTTTCGCTCCTTGATGTCGCGCGGGCCAGATGCCCTGCGGGCGCAGCAGCATGACCAGCACTAGCGCCAGGCCGTAGAACAGCTGGCGCAGCACTTCCGGGTCAATCAGCACTTCGCCAAACAGCGCCTGCTGTACCGGCGCCGCCTGGCTGCGCAGCAGCTCCGGCAGCGCGGTCAGCAGCACCGCGCCGAGGATCACGCCGGGGATATGCCCCATCCCGCCCAGCACCACCATCGCCAGGACCGCAATCGACTCCTGCAGGGTAAAAGATTCCGGCGAAACGAAGCCCTGAAATGCGCCGAACAGGGCGCCCGCCACGCCGCCGAATGAGGCGCCGATAGCGAAAGCCAGCAGTTTGTAGTTACGCAGGTTGATGCCCATCGCGCGGGCGACGTCTTCATCCTCGCGGATGGCGTGCCAGGCCCGGCCAATGCGCGAATGCTGCAGCCGCAGGCAGACGAAAATAATCGCCACAATCACCAGCATCAGCAGGTAGTACCACAGCCACAGCGCCGGGACTTTAAAGCCAAACCAGTGATAAACGCCGCTAAACTTGAGGCCGAACAGATTCAGCGAATCGACCCCGGAAATGCCTTTTGCGCCGTTGGTGATGTTGACCGGACGGTCGAGGTTGCGCATCAGGATGCGGATAATTTCGCCGAACCCGAGGGTGACGATGGCCAGATAGTCGCCGCGCAGCTTCAGCGTCGGCGCGCCCAGCACGATACCGCAGCCTGCCGCCACCAGCGCGGCGAGCGGAATAATCACCAGCCAGGAGGTGTGCAGGCCGTCCGGAAACCAACTATTTAAAATCGGGAAGACGTCCAGCAGATGCGGTGAGGCCAGCAGCGCCGCCAGATACGCGCCGACGGCGTAAAAGGCGATAAAGCCCATATCCAGCAGGCCGGTATAGCCGACCACAATATTCAGCCCCAGCGCCAGCATAACGTAGAGCAGGGCGAAGTCGATGACCCGCACCCAGTAGTTGCCGCCGAGCTGGCTGGCGACCATCGGCGCTACCAGCAGCGCGCAGACCAATAGGGTCATCCCGGACCAGAAGCGGCGGGAAACGACAGGCGTATCGAGTTGTGCCGTTGTCATGATTTTTCTCCTAAGCCCGGTGCGCGACGCGTTCGCCGAGCAAACCGGCAGGGCGGAAGACCAGCACCAGGATCAGCACCATAAAGGCGAAAATATCCTGATAGTTGCTGCCGAAGACGCCGTGGGTCAGGTCGCCGAGATAGCCTGCGCCAAGGGATTCGATAAGGCCCAGCAGCAGGCCGCCGATCATCGCGCCGCGAATATTGCCGATGCCGCCGAGCACCGCGGCGGTAAAGGCTTTAATGCCGGGCAGAAAGCCCATGGAGAAGCTGGCATTACCGTAGTTGCTGGCCATCATGACGCCAGCCAGCGCGGCGAATATGCCGCCGATGGCGAAAGTGAGGGCGATAATTGCGTTAGGGTTAACGCCCATTAGCGTGGCGATGCGCGGATTTTCCGCTACCGCGCGCATACCGCGACCTAAACGGGTGTACTCCACCAGCAGCCACAGGCCAAGCATCACCGCGAAGGCCAGCGCGACGGTGACGATACCGGTGACGGTAACGAGAGCCGGTGGATGCGCTGCGCTGCCGTGGGTCACGGCGATCGCATCCATTGGCAGGATCTGCGGGAACATCAGCGGATTGCGCGACCAGACGATCATCGCCACGGTTTGCAGCAGCACCGAGACGCCGATCCCGGAGATCAGCGGCGCCAGGCGCGGGGCGTTGCGCAGGCGGCGGTAGGCAAAGCGTTCGACCGCCATCGCCAGCAGGGCGCAGACCGTCATGGCCAGCAGCAGCGCCAGCCCGAGCTGCGCCAGCGGTGGCAGAGTAGGGAAATGCGCGTTCAGGGCGTGCATCCCGGAAAGGGTGGTCAACGCGCCGACCATCAGAATGTCGCCATGGGCAAAGTTAATAATGCGCAGGATGCCGTACACCATGGTATAGCCGAGCGCGATCAGGGCGTAGATGCTGCCGAGCATGACCCCGTTGATGATTTGTTGTATGAGTGTGTCCAACTGATTGTTCCGACAAGATGCTCAAATAATAGCTACCATCCAACAAATGAATTAAATTGTAAAATACGCATATATTCTTTCTTATTATAAATGTGTGGTTAACTATCCTTATGATTTTAAATATAATTTAATAACTCGCCGGATAGCGTAATGCGCTAAGAAAATCAACATATGAAAAAAACAGAACAATCAGAAGCGCCGGTTAGCTGGTCGGAGAGTACGTTGGCCAACGATCCGCCGCTGCGGGCGGTGCGCGCCTTCGAGGCGATCGCACGCCTGGGCAGCGTGACCCTGGCGGCGCAGGAGCTGGCGATATCGCCTTCTGCGGTCAGTCATCAGCTTAAGGTGCTGGAGGGCTATTTGCAGATCCCGCTCACCGAACGGCAGGGGCGGCGGCTGACTCTCAGCCAGCAGGGGCGGGAGTATTATCGCTCGATCCGCGCGGCGTTTAACGTGCTGCGTCAGGCCACCGAGCATCTGGTCGAGCAGGTGCAAACCCAGCAGGTGACGATCAGCCTGATCCCGCTGTTTGGCATGGGCTGGTTTATTCCCCGCCTGCCGTCGTTCGTGCACGCGAACCCGCATACCGAAATCAACGTGGTTTATGCTAACCACCGCAACTATCTTAGCGACGCTTCCGATATGTCGATCCGCTTTGGCAACGGTCACTGGGTGGGCTATCAAAGCGAAAAGCTGATTTCCGGCAAAATGGTGCCGGTATGCAGCCAGGCCTTTTTGCGCCTGCACGGGCATATTGATACCCCGGAACAGCTGTTGCAGATGCCGCTGCTGCACGATGAGGAGCGCACGACCTGGAATCAGTGGTTTGTGCAGCAGGGCGTGAAGCGCCCGCCGCGCTCGACCGGGCCGCTGTTTGAGGATGGCCTGTTGACCCTGGCTGGCGTACAGGCCGGGCTGGGCTGCGCGCTCATGCGCGAGCCGCTGATCGCTCCCTATCTGAAGCGCGGTGAGCTGGTGAAAATCTTCGATGCGGCAATTGATGATGGCCGGGATTATTATCTCTGCGTGCGTCAGGATAGCGAGATGACCCCCAACGGTAAGCTATTGCAGAGCTGGCTACGCCAGCAGGCCCTCGGTTGATATTTACTTAAGAATTTACTTAATCCAGTTCACACTTTTGTTCGGTCGCCATTGTCATTACGCAGGGGCGCTTAGATAATCCGCCGAAATAACCCATTTTTATGATGGCGTGCTACTGCGAAAGCAGGCAAGACCAAAATAGAAATGCTCTCCCGCCAAGGGGAGCGTCTCTGTTTTGGTCTTTTTTTTTGCCCCAACACCAGGGAACACTATGAACTATAACGAAACAGCAGACAAAATCCTCCACGCGGTGGGCGGTGCGGAAAATATCCGCATGCTCACCCATTGCGCGACCCGGCTGCGCATGGAGTTCAATGACCGCGCAAAGGTTAACGATGCGCAGATTGGCTCCCTCCCCGGCGTGATCAGCGTGGTGGAGAAGGGCGGCCAGTTCCAGATTGTGATCGGCAACGAGGTGCAGCAGGTTTACCGGCGGCTTAATAAGGCGCTGCCGGAGAAGAAAGGCCCGGCAGGCGGCGATAAAAACGCGAAGCCGGCCGGCATCGTCGCCCGGATTATCAGCGTCATTTCGACCACCTTTACCCCGGTGATCCCGGCGATTACCGGCGCGGGGATGATTAAAGCGCTGCTGGCCATTCTCAAGCTCACGGGGGTGATTAGCGAAACCAGCTCGACGTATCAGCTGCTGAATATTATTGCCGACGCCGCCTTCTTCTTCCTGCCGGTGCTGCTGGCCTACGGCGCGTCGCTGAAGTTTGAATGCAATCCGATTCTGGCGATGACCCTCGCGGGCGTGCTGCTGCATCCGGGCATCGGCCAGATGCTGGCGGCCGGTAAAGCGGTCGATTTTGTCGGCATCAACGTCCTGCTTTCCGATTACGCCGGTTCGGTGCTGCCGATTATTCTGACCGTGTGGCTGATGTCGTGGGTGGAGCGCTTTGCCGAAAAAGTGTCGCCATCGATTATCAAGTTTTTCGTTAAGCCGATGCTGATTCTGCTGATTACCGCGCCGCTGGCGCTGGTGGTGGTCGGCCCGGCGGGCATTTTGCTTAACGATCTGGTCGCCGCCGGGGCGGGCGCTATCGACCGCCACGCCAGCTGGTTAATCCCGATGCTGATGGGCACCCTGCAGCCCTTCCTGATCATTACCGGCACCGCCTGGGCGATGACGCCGATCGCCACCGGTCAGCTGAGTAAAAGCGGTTACGAGATGATTAACGGCCCGGGGATGCTGGCATCAAACGTGGCGATGGGGGCGGCGACGCTGTGCGTGGCGCTGAAAACCAAAAATAGCAACCTGCGCCAGCTGGCCTCTTCGTCGGGCTTTACCGCGCTGCTGGGGATCACCGAACCGGCGCTGTACGGGGTGCTGCTCAAGTTCCGCCGGGTGCTGATTGCCGCGATGATCGGCGGCGGCTGCGCCGGGGTCTACGCCGGGGTGAGCGGGCTGGTGCGCTACGCGTTTGTCTCGCCAGGCCTCGCTGCGCTGCCGGCGTTTATCGGCGAAAACCCGATGAACATCGTCCATGCGCTGGTGACCTGCGCGATTTCCATCGTGGTGACCTTTACCCTGACCTGGTTTATCGCTTTTAAAGACGTTCCTGAGGAACAAGACGCGGTGAGCGAGACGCCGCAGCCTGCGGTCAGCCCGACAAGCGAGGGGGAGACGGAAGTCTTCAGCCCGCTGCGCGGCCAGGTGGTGGCGCTCAGCGACGTGAACGACGACGTCTTTTCCGGCGGCCTGCTGGGCGAGGGGCTGGCGATTCGTCCCGAAGAAGGGGTACTGCGCGCGCCGTTTAGCGGCACGGTAATGATGTTTCTGCCCTCCTGCCACGCCGTTGGCCTGCAGAGCGACAGCGGTCTTGAGCTGCTGATCCATATCGGTATCGACACCGTCAATCTTAACGGCCAGCACTTTAGCTCTACGCTGAAGGTGGGTGATAAGGTGGAAGCGGGACAGGCGCTGATCCGCTTTGATATTCCCGCCATCGAACAGGCCGGATACGACCTGATTACCCCGGTGATTGTGGTCAACGGCGACGCGCAGCGCGCTCTGCGCCTCACCGCCGCCGCGCAGGTGGATTACGGCGAACCCCTGATGGTGCAATCCGCTAAGGAGGCGCAGGTATGATTTATCAACAGCAGGCCCGGTTCCCGGACGGTTTTCTGTGGGGCGCCTCCACCTCGGCCTATCAGGTTGAGGGCGCGTGGAATGAAGACGGTAAAGGGCCGTCGGTGGTCGACATGCTCAGCCATCCGCCGGGAACGGCGGACTTCCGCATCGCCAGCGACCACTATCACTGGGTGGAGGAGGACGTCGCGCTGATGGCGCAGATGGGGCTGAAGGCCTACCGTTTTTCGGTGGCCTGGTCGCGGGTGATACCTGACGGCGATGGCCCGGTGAATCCGGATGGGCTGGCCTTTTATCACCGCCTGATCGACGCCCTGACGCGCCACGGGATCACCCCCATCGTGACGCTCTACCACTTCGATCTGCCGTGGGCGCTGGAGCTAAAAGGCGGCTGGCTGAACCGCAAAACCGGGGAGGCATTCGTGCGCTATGCCAGGCTGCTGTTCAGCGAATTTGCCGCCAAAGTTCCGCTCTGGCTGACCATCAACGAACAGAACACCATGATTCTGCATCCCGGCGCGATTGGCGTGCCCGCCGATCGTGAACTGCCGGATAAGAAGGCGCTGTACCAGCAGAATCATCATATGATGCTGGCCCAGGCGCAGATCTTCGCCCTGTGCCACCGTGAGTTCCCCGGGCTGCGCATCGGCCCGGCGATAAACACCACGTCGATGTACGCCGAAAGCTGTAAGCCGGAGGACGCCATCGCCGCGCATAACTGGGAGACGCTGCGCTGCTGGAGCTTTTTGGATGTTGCGGTGCATGGGCGCTACAACGCCCTGGCGTGGGCCTATATGCAGGATCGCGGCCTTGCGCCAGAGGTGCAGCCGGAAGATGCGCTGATTTTGCAGCAGGGGAGGCCGGACTTTATCGCCATTAACTACTACTCGACCGCCACCATTGCCGCCAGCCGGGGCGACGGCGGCGACGTTGCGCCCCGCGCGGGCGATCAGCAAATTATGCTGGGCGAAGAGGGGGTTTATCGTCCGGCGGAAAATCCGTGGGTTGGCAAAACCCCCTACGGCTGGGTTGTTGACCCGGTGGGGCTGCGCCTGACGCTGCGTAAAGTGTGCGAGCGCTACGGTCTGCCGATTCTGATTAGCGAAAACGGGATGGGCGCGCCGGACAAACTGGAGCATGACGGGACGGTAAATGACGACTATCGCATCGCCTTCCTCGACGCGCATATCGAGCAGATGCGGCTGGCGATAGCCGACGGCGTCGAGCTGATGGGTTACTGCCCGTGGGCGGCGATTGACGTGGTCAGCACTCACCAGGGATACGCCAAGCGCTACGGTTTTATTTATGTCGATCGCGGCGAGGATGACCTGAAGCGCCTGCAAAGGATCCGCAAACGCAGCTTCTGGTGGTATAAGGATGTCATCGCGCAGAACGGCAACCACGACGAGTCGCAGAGATGATTGTTCAGAAGGTGCTCAATAATAGCCTCGTGCTCTCTATGGATGACGATAACAGGGAGGTTATCGTCATGGGGAAAGGCATTGGTTTCAATAGCAGACCCGGGGACGAGATCGCCCCGGAGAAGATAGAGAAGCTGTTCGTGACCCAGACGCTCGGCGCGCGCAGCGGCTATCTTGAGGCGCTCTCCGCCATTCCGGATGAGGTCATCGAAATGGCGGCGATGATTATTTCCCGCGCCAATCTGCAGCTCGCCGGCAAGGTTCGCGAGCAGATTTTCTTTACCCTCGCCGACCACCTGACCTTTGCCATCGAGCGCAGCCGTAAAGGGATCGCCATTCAAAATCGCCTGCTGCCGGAAGTCAGGCGTTTTTATCCGCAGCAATTCCGCGTCGCCAGCGAGGCGGTGACGATTATTCGTCAGCAGTACGGGATCGAACTACCGGAGGAGGAAGCCGGGAATATCGCCTTTCATCTGGTAAACGGCCAGAGCGAGGGCGACGACGTGGCGCAGACCATGCAGTCGGTGAAAATGCTGAAGGATATTTTTAATCTCGTGCAGTACCACTTTAAGCAGCAGATAGACACCGAATCGATAAACTACTCGCGCTTTCTGGTCCATATGCAGTTTTTCCTCCAGCGTTTACAGGAGGGGGAGCTGGACGGCGCGCGGGACAGTTTTCTGCTGGTGCAGGTGATTAAGGCGTATCCGGACGCATACCGCTGCGCGCTGCTAATCCGCGATTACGTCAAAGCCCAGCTCGATATCACCCTCGGCGGTAACGAGCTGCTGTGGCTCACCGTTCATCTGGTGCGGATCGCGGGACTGGATGCGTGAATCACCGATGCCGAAACTGCAGCGTCGCCGGCAGGTAGCGCTGTAGCGGCTCAGGCGTATTGCCGTCAATCAGCTGGCTGATTAAATCGTAGCAGTGCCAGGCCAGCTGGCGGTTGTCCTGCTGGACGGTATCAATACGCAGCGACAGCGAATCGTAGAGATAGTGATCGTCAAAACTTGCCAGGTGGATGTCTGAATCCAGTAAATGGTGCTGGCTCATATAGCGCAGCACCCCTTCCAGCAGACCACAGGCGGCGGTAAACAGCGCCTTTGGCGGCCGGCCCAGACGCGCGCAGAGGGCGGCGAACATCTCATAGCCGGAGCTGGGGTGATAGTTGCCGTTGATCACCCACTCCGGGCGCAGCGCAATGCCCGCCTGAGTCAGACCCTGCGTAAACCCGGCCAGGCGATCGCGGGAGGGCGACAGACGCGGCTGGCCGCCTAAAAACCAGAACTCATCGTGATGCTGAGGCGCGATGCGGGAAATCAGCTCCGCCGTCGGGGTAATCGAATCGGTCATCACCAGCGGCAGCGCGCTTTCAGTAGGACAGCGATCAAACAGCACCACCGGTAGCTGTTCGCTGAGCTTCAGGTAGTCGGCATCGCTATGCATACAGGAGGCGACGATCAGGCCGTCGACCTGGCGGGCAATCATGTTATTGACCACCATGCTCTCCTGACCGGGGTTTTCGTCGGTACAGGAGATCAGCAGCTGGACGCCCGCTTCGCGGCACAGCATCTCCAGCTCATGGGAAAAGACCGCAAAGCCGTAGTTGGTGATCTCCGGCACCACCAGGCCGATGGTGTGGCTGCGGTTATCGCGCAGCGAGCGGGCGTGAATGCTCGGCTGATAGTGCTGCTCGCGGGCAATCGCCAGCACGCGCTCGCGCGTTTCCTGCGCCACGCGCAGCTCCTTGCCACGACCGTTCAGCACCAGGCTGGCGGTCGCTTTGGAAACGCCCGCCAGTTCGGCGATATCTTTAATGGTTACGCGTTTGGTTTTCATTACGACGCCATGAGCCTGAAAGCAAAACGCTTATTCTATCATGCATGTTCGCAGCGGCCAGTAGCAGAATGCATCCGGCGCGCTGCCGGAGAAAATCAGCTGCGCCGGATAATCCGGGAAGCAGCGGCTGCTCATCACCCCCTCGCCGTCGTTGATGAAAAACTCCACGCTCGACCGATCGATGAAAATCCGCAGCGAGCGCACCTCGCCGCGCCAGTAGCGATAGTGCATTTCATCGCTGGCGAGGCTGCGTCGCGCCAGACGGATACCGCTGGCGTCGCGCTCCAGGGTTAACGCGCCGCCGAAATCAAGGCTTAGCGCGTCGTCGCCGGCGGTTTGCAGCGCGATTTCCATCGGCGCCAGCGGCAGTGCGTTCCCCTGCCAGCCGTGCGCCTCCCCGCGCAGGGCGGTCAGCTCGCGCAGCGGACGCTGGTAGAGCCGGCCGTCGATAAATTCCAGTTCGCGCAGGCAGGTCATCTGGTGGATCCAGCCGCTGGCAAGCGTCGGCTGAAGCATCTCTTCACCGTCCGGGACGCCCATCCAGCCGACCAGCAGGCGGCGGCCATCGCTGGTGTGCATGGTTTGCGGGGCATAAAACTCAAACCCGGCGTCCAGCTCGTGCAGCTCGCCGTGTTTGAACGCGGCGCGGTGGTCGTCGAAACTACCGGCCATCCACACCGCCGGATAGGTATTGAGGAAGCGCTCTTCTTCGCGGGCAATCCCCTGCGGGCAGCAGATCAGAATATGCTGGTCGCCGAGCGGAAACAGATCCGGACACTCCCACATATAGCCCGCGTCGCTCAGGCCGTTAATGCCGTAGCCGGCGATTTCGCCCTCGCTGCGCCACTGATGAAGGTCCGGGGAGCTGAACAGCAGCACCTTACCGCGCTTTTGCCGATCCTGCGCTCCCAGTACCATGTACCAGCGGTCTTTATGCCGCCAGACCTTCGGGTCGCGCACGTGGCCGGTATAGCCCTCCGGCAGCGGCAGGACCGGACCGATTTTGCGGAAGGTACCGTCGGCGTTTTCCGTCGCCAGGCACTGCCACGCGGTTCGGCCGCCGTCGTCAAACTTCACGTTGCCGGTATAGCACAGGGTGAGCGTACCGTTGTTATCCACCGCGCTACCGGAGTAGCAGCCGTTGCGGTCGTACTCTTCATCCGGCATCAGCGCAATAGGCTCATGCCGCCAGCGCAGCAGATCCTCTGAACTCCAGTGCGCCCAGCACTTGAACTTATGATCGCAGGCGAGCGGGTTCCACTGGTAGAACAGATGATAGCGCCCGGCAAACTCGACAAAGCCGTTGGGGTCGTTCATCAGCCCGGTCACCGGCGCATGGTGCCAGCGTGGATAATGGCTATCGGCCAGCGCGCGCGGCTGGCCCTGCATAACGGCCTGCAAAATCGCAGGCAGACGTGATGGTAGTGACATTATTCAGCGTCCGTTTTGTATTTCAGCAGCAGAGAGACGACGAAAGCGACGCCAAAGGCGATGACCATGCCGATAATGTAGTTCAGCAGCGAGCTGGCCTGCACGATGGCCATGCCGGGAATCGCCGTCAGGCCGACTGCGGTCATATAGACGTGCACTGACACGACCCACGCGCCGCCCGCCGCGCCGCCGATCAGCGCCGCGATAAACGGCTTCATGAAGCGTAAGTTGATACCAAAAATCGCCGCCTCGGTGATGCCCAGCATAGCGGAAAACGCCGAGGGCAGCGCAATGGCCTTGATTTTGACGTCTTTGGTTTTAAACCATACCGCCAGGCAGGCGCCGCCCTGGGCGACGTTGGCCATGGACCAGATCGGCAGCAGGAAGTTGACCCCGATGGACGGGTTGCCCAGCAGTCCGGCTTCGATGGCGTGGAAGCTGTGGTGAATACCGGTAATGACGATAACCGAATAGAGACCGCCAAACAGCAGCCCGGCGAGCCAGCCGGCGTGGCTAATCAGAGTGCTGAGGACAAACGAAATGCCGTCGCCGAGCGCGCGACCGGCCGGGCCGATAATCAGCAGGGCGATAAAACCGGAAATAATCACCGTCAGGAACGGCGTCAGGATCAGGTCCAGGGCATCGGGGATCGCGCGGCGCAGCTGCTTCTCAACGATGCTCATAAACCACACCGCCAGCAGCACCGGGAACACCGTCCCCTGATAGCCGATCATGGCGATTTCGAGGCCGAAGAAGTTCATGGTATGGAAACCGGCGGCCACGCCCCAGGCGTTAGTCAGCGCCGGGTGGGTCAGAATGCCGCCGAGCGTCGCGCCGAGATAGGGGTTACCGCCGAATTCGCGGGCCGCGGTAAAGCCAATCAGGATCGGCAGAATGATAAACGCCGCCGAACTGCACATATCCAGCATGATGTAGAGGGCGTTGCTCGGGTCAACCCAGCCGTAGGTTTTGACCATCCCCAGCAGGCCCATCAGCAGGCCGGAGGCGACGATAGCCGGGATAATCGGTACGAAGATGTTCGACAGCAGGCGCGCGATGCGCTGGAAAGGATTAAGCTTTTTCGCCGCGATGTCGGCGGCCTCCGATTTGCTGGATTCGCTAATACCAGCCGCCTGAATAAAGGCGGCGTAGACTTTATTCACCACCCCGGTGCCGAAAATAATCTGCATCTGCCCGGCATTGCGGAAACAGCCCTTAACCCCTTCAATTTTGCCGATAGCCTGCTGGTCGGCCAGCGCGTCATCGACCAGCACCAAGCGCAGGCGCGTGGCGCAGTGCGCGGCGCTGGCGATATTTTCCTTGCCTCCCAGAAGCGGAAGCAGCGAGCGGGAAATCTGTTCAAAATCCATAGTACCCTCTGAATGCGTAAAAAAATTCGTGTTGTCGTCCCGCGTTAACGGGGGCGCAGTCTCTGCGTCGTTATTGTGTCCGGGGCGACGAAAGGCGCGTCGTCGCCCCGGAGGGCCTGTCGTCAGGCATTCACCGTCAGAACCAGGTTTCCATCTGCATACCGAACGACCATTCGCCGCCCGAGGTAAAACCATTGCTGCCCAGCGCGTCATCGCTGGCGTAATTATTCAGTTTTTTGCTCCAGTCCATCCACGAGGTGTAAAGGCGGATTTCAGGGCGGCTGAAGAAATCACCGATGCTGCCGACCTTAAATGTCGGGGCGAAGGTGAGCTTGTAGAAGCTACCGTTTACCGCATGACGATCGTTATAACCTTCGGGTTTGAGATCCATATACTGGTAGCTGCCTTCGTAAGCGAGAGCGAAGTTCTGGTTGATCTCCTGGATCAGGCGCATGTTGAGCGTGGCCCACTGATAGCTGTCGCCATCGGCATAACGGCCTTTACTGCTTTGCGCCAGGATCGCCGGGGCGATAGACCAGTTTTCGCTGAGCGGGGTGGTGCCATAGCTGGCGAAGCGCCAGGTGTTGGCTCCCGACCGTAGCGCGCCGTCAGAGCCGATACCTTTAACTTCCGCGCCCAGGCCGTGACCGTAGAGCAGGGCGGTTTTGCTGGTGCCTTCACGCAGACCGTAAAAACTGTCGTTGTGCAGGCCGAGCAGCGTATGTACCCCGGTATTTGCCGCATCGCCTTTGACCGGGTTACCGTTGGTATCCTGACGGTCGTCGTTGTCTTTTGCCCGCATCCCGCTGACCATCACCTGCACCGGACCGATGAAGTTGTTCATGCTGAGGATATAGTTCTGCACGCTGTTGCTCGAGTCAGCAATATCGCCGAAATTGCGCCCGTAAAGCGAGAGGTTGCTGCGGATGCTGTCGTTCCACCTGACGTCGTAAATACCGCCGCCGGTACCGGCGAGGAACACAACGTCAGAGTCAATCCAGTGAATATCAAAGTTGTCGCGGTCGAAGCGTTTCCCGGCCCACAGGGTGGAGCCTTTAAACGCCCCTGTGAAGGTGGGCAAGTTGCCCAGTTCGACAAAGGCCTGACGAACGTTCAAATCGCTGCTGCTTGCCGTCCAGTCGTTATAAGTGGTTTGTCCGTCGGCGACCATCACTTTGAAACGGGTCGTCGCGCCATTATCCAGGGTCTGCTTATGTTCAAGGTTCATTTCAACATAGGTATCGGCCTGGTTTCCCAGACGACCGATAGCCCCGCCGGTTTCCCCCGCTGGCGTCATGTAGGCGCCGGATTTGGTGCTGGCGGCGGAATCATTCATTATCACGCCGGAGCGGGCGTAGCCGTGAAACTCAAAGCCGCTTTTCTCATCGGCCTTCTTCTCGAGTTTGGCGGTACGTTGAACCACTTCCTGCGTCGTGTCCTGATTTTTCTGCTGCTGCGCGGTGAGCTGCTGGACCTGTTTCTCCGCCGACTCGGCGCGGTTTTCCGCAGTTTGCGCCCGGTTTTCCGCCTCCTGCAGGCGTTTTTCCAGGGCGATCAAACGGGCTTCGATCGTGCTGAGATCCGTTTGCGCGTGGGCTGAGGCGGCGCCGGTTAGCAAAGCGATAAGGACGGCGAGTGTGCTTTTTTTATACATGCTGGTTGCATCCCGAAAGGAAAATGTAAAATGTTGTTTTTTGCTAAACCGGTTTAGGCGCTATGTTAAGCATGACCCTTAACATTTTGAAATGGATTTTGCTAAACCGGTTTAATAAATGTGATGGATGCAACAAAGTGGGCCGCGCGCGGCGGCCTGAAGGATCAAAACTGGCGATTAAGATCGCACTGGTATGGCAGGGCGGTCATGGCGCCTTTCGCCGTTGTCGCCAGGGCGCCGCAGGTTTGCGCCAGCGTGAGCGTCGGTTCCAGCGCAGCGATATCCGTCGGCATCCCGTTGGCAGCAAGGCTTGCGAGCAGTCCGGCGACAAATGCGTCGCCCGCGCCGGTGGTGTCCACGCTGACAACGGGCTTGGCGCTGAAATGGGTAAACTGCTGCTGAAAGGCGGCAAGTACGCCGGCTTTGCCCTGGGTCACCAGCAGCAGTTCAGGCTGATAGCGTTCGGTCACACTGGCGATTCCGTAGGCTAAATCATCACTGCCGCTGATGAATACCAGCTCCTCTTCCGACAGCTTCACCACGTTGGCCATGCGCAGGGCGCGATCGAGGCAGGCGTGCAGCAGCTCCTGATCCTGCCAGAGGTCCGGGCGGATATTGGGGTCAAAGCTGACCCGGCCGCCGGCATGTTTGATGCTTTCCATCGCCGAGAAGGTGGTGCTGCGGCTGGGCTCGGCGCTGAGCGCGATGGAGCAGACGTGCAGCCACTGGTTGGCGGTAAACTGCGGCAGGTCTTCTTCCGCCAGAAACAGGTCCGCGCTGGGGCGCACCATAAAGGTAAAGGTACGTTCCCCCTGATCGTCCAGGTCGACCACCACGGTGGAGGTACGGTGCTGGCCGTCGAGGCGCATATGGCTGACGTCGACCTGCTCCTGTTGCAGGGTATGGCGCATAAAGCGGCCAAACGGATCGTCGCCGACGCGGCCGATAAATCCGCTGTCGCCGCCAAGGCGGGCGATACCGACCGCCACGTTAGCCGGGGCGCCGCCGGGGCAGCGCAGCAGGCGGCCTTCGCTCTCCGGCAGCAGGTCCACTACCGCGTCTCCCAGAACCCAAACTTTTGCATTCATGTTGAAAATTCTCCATAGCTAAACTTAATTAAACCGGTTTAGCACATTAAAGCATAGCGACAGAATGAGGGGAACGTCACGGGCGGAAAAGTGCCAATCAGGGCATAAAAACGTGAGCTGGTTAGCAAAAGAGCGATGATTCGGCCAGGCGGGAGGGGCTTCCGGTGGCGGCGGGCGAGATGGCGGCATAACGCGGTAGGCCGGAGAGGCGCAGCGCGCCGCCTCCGGAAAAGCCCTGGAGAGAGGGGATCTCAGGGCTTGATGTTCAACGCCGCAGCCGCTTAAGCCCCCGCCGCCAGACCGTCGATAATCACCTGCATCACCCCCTGAGAACAGGGCTCGATGCGCCCGCGCACGCCGTAAACCGCCGCCAGAGCCTGCGGGGTAATCACCTCGGCCGGCGCGCCGTCCCCCAGCAGTTGTCCCTCTTTCAACATCAGCACGTGATCCGCGTGGCGCAGGGCGATATTGATGTCGTGAACCACCACCAGCGTGATGATGTTGCGCCTCTGCGTCTCCTCACGCACCAGATCCATCACGTGGAACTGATAGTTTAAATCCAGCGCGCTAAGGGGCTCATCCAGCAGCAGCAGGGCTGGCTGACGGATAAGCGATTGCGCCAGGCCGACGAGCTGCTTCTGCCCGCCGGATAGCCGGTCGAGGTAGCTCAGCGCCAGATGTTCAATGCCTAGCTGGCGCAGCAGCGACATCACCTGCGCCTGATTTTCCGGGCTGTGCGCTCCTCCGGCGGCGCGTTGAGCGACAATAATCGACTCCAGCACCCGCAAGTGCACGCCGGCGGGCAGCGTCTGCGGCAGGTAGACCACTTTTTCCGCACGCCGGGCAAAGGGGAGGGCAAGCAGATTCTCACCGTCCAGCGACAGCTCGCCCGCGGACGGCCCCAGCCCGGCCATCGCCCGCATCAGGGTGGATTTTCCGCTGCCGTTGGGGCCGAGCAGCGCGGTGATTTTACCGCGCTGCAGCCGCGGTACCGTCAGGTCGCGGATCACCTGACGTCTGGGATAACCGGCGCTGAAATGGGTCAGCGCCAGTCCGGATACAATATGGCTCATACGTGCCCCCGATGGCGCAAAATGATGCTCAGGAAAAAAGGCACCCCCACCAGCGAGGTGACGATACCCACCGGAATCACTGCGCCGGGAATCAGGTTTTTTGCCGCAACCGAAGCCAGCGACAGGACGAGGGCGCCGATTAACGCGCTGGCCGGCAGGTAAAAGCGGTGATCTTCGCCGAAAACCAGCCTGGCGATATGCGGCGCCACCAGGCCGATAAAACCGATTGGGCCAACGAACGCCACCGAAATCGCCGACAGAACGCTGATGCGCAGCAGGGTGGTCAGGCGCAGGCGGCGCACGTTGATGCCGAAGCTGACGGCCCGGTCCTCGCCGAGGCGCAGCGCGGTCAGCTTCCACGCGCTGCGCATTGATAGCGGCATGACGACCGCCAGTATCGCAAGCAGGATCCCCACCTTTTGCCATGAAGCGCGGTCAATGCTGCCCATCGTCCAGAACACCAGCCCCTGGAGGGTATCTTCGTTGGCGACAAACTGCAGCATCGATACCAGCGCATTGAAGGTAAACACCAGCGCGATCCCGAACAGAATGACGCCGGAGGTGGCGACCTGGGTCCAGCGCGTAATACCGTCCAGCAGCAGCGCCGCCAGCAGAGCGAAGATAAAAGCGTTGGCCGAGACAAACCACTGGCCGGGAATGCCGGGAATCCCTATCCCCAGCACGATAGCCAGCGCCGCGCCGAATGCCGCCGCCGAGGAGACGCCGAGCGTAAACGGGCTCGCCAGCGGATTGTTAAGGATGGTCTGCATTTCCGCCCCGGCGAGGCCGAGAGCCAGGCCGACGACGATCGCCATCAGCGCATAGGGCATGCGGATATCCCAGACGATCGCCCGCGTCCCGGCGCTGGCGCTGGCCGGGTCGGTAAGGGTTTGCCAAAGCGCCTGCAGCGACAGGCCGGATGGCCCCATCACGAAGTCGAGCAGCAGCGAGGCGACAATCAACAGCGTCAGCAGCAGCAGCATGATGGCGCGGCGGCGCACAATGTGACGGTAGTTTGCCATTACGTCACGGCTATCGACGCCGAACGCGACGATATCGGATTCAGGAGAGAGACTCATGGCTAATTACTCACCTTGTTGCCAGGAAAAAACAAACGGCAGATCGGGAAGGGTGGTGAAATGACGGACAATGTAGTGCCAGCTATTGTCAGGGTTGAGGTCGCTGAAGGTCTGGGGATAGATATCCTTCGCCAGATACGCCATACCGACGATATTCCACGGATGGTTGTAGAAGTGGTGGTAAATGCCGTAAGCGCGTTTTGCTTCAATCGTCGGGATGTTGCTCACGCCGGTGCGCGATAGCAGCCGCTCCGCCTGGCGATTGACCTCCTGAGGATCGGCCTGTAAACCGAGCGGCAGCACCTGGCTATTCCCGCGTTTTGAACCGGTCATAATATAGGCATCCGGCTTCATGCTAATCACTTTTTCCAGCGACACAAAGCCGGAAGCGCCCGGCAGCAGCTGCGAGCCGATATTGTTCGCGCCGACGGCTTCGACCAGACCGCCCCAGCCGTTGTGGCCGTGGGTAAAGCAGCAGGCATCGCTATTACCCGCCAGCGCCTCGACAAAAACGTTAGCCTTTGGCGTGATGTTCGCGGTTTTCTGGCGGATGGCGTCCAGCTGCTGACGGTAATAGTCGGTATAGGCTTTGGCGTTTTCTTCACGGTTAAGGACTTTCCCCAGCAGATCGATACTCGGGGCGGTGTCTTTGCCGGGGTTGATTTCATAATCGACGAACAGCACGGGAATATTCAGCGCGCTGAGCTTGCTGATGACACCGCTCTCCTCCAGCGCGGGCTTCGCGCGAAGCTGGGCGATCATCAGGTCCGGCTGGCGGGAAATGACGCTCTCAAGGTCAACGTTGCCCTTATCGCTAAAGCCCATATCGAGGATCTGAGCGGATTGCGGCCACTTCTCTTGCAGCATTTTCCAGGTATTGATGTCCTGTTTTCTGGCCAGGTTATTCCATGCCACGACGCGCCTGAAGGGGTTGTCGCGGTCGAGCAGGGCCATGGCCATAATATCGCGACCATCCTGCAGGATAATGCGCTGTGGCTCATGCTGGAGCGTAATCGCGCGGCCGTCGAGATCGGTGACGGTGAGCGGATATTGCGCGGCAAAGCTACAGAGAGGAGTGGAAATCAGGGCAGTAAGGATGAACGAACCTACTGATTTTCTTGCCATAATATGCGTTCCGTTTGCTAATTTATAAATATAATGATTCTGAGAATTATTCTCGTGTAAACATAAACGGCAAGTATATCAACGGCAAATGACTTAAAATGTAACAAATTTGTTGGAATTTATTCGCGCATTCAGAAGCGGGACGCGGCAGACCAAAAGTCGATAGAAAAGTCCGAAATCAGTTTTAAGAACAATCCCTAAAGCCAGGCGGTAAAATCTTGTGCCATGCTAAATGCGACTCATAACATTAAGTTCGTTAGCGAGAGAGGACATTATGAAAAAAGCAATGATTGCGTTATCTGCGATTCTGGTAGCAGCTCCTGTTTTTGCTGCAACAACGACACACGCAACCGACGATACCGTCGCGGCGGCCCATGAAGGGGCGAACACCGCGAAAGAAAAACTGCACGAGGCCCAGCACCAGGGTGAAGAGCAGCAGCTGAAAGCCAAACACGCGGCAGAAGGCAAAAGCGACAGCGTAGGCAGCGAAGTTAGCGAAGGCGCGCAGAAAACCTGGAATAAGACCAAAGAAGGGACTGAGAAGGGCTGGAACGCGACTAAAGAAGGCACCGAAAAAGGCTGGAATAAGACCAAAGAGGTCAGCAAAGAAGGCTGGGATAAAACCAAGCAGGGTGCCCAAGAGCTAAAAACCAAAGTCACTGAGTAATCTCTGGCTATTTTCTAAAAAAGGTCGCGAAAGCGGCCTTTTTTGTTATTTGGTGCGCTTTGTTCAGCGTCGGGATAATATTTTAAAAACGTTATCATGCTCTCTCCCTGGATTTTTAGCCGCACAGCGGCGGCGAATTTATAAGTCCCCGGGAGCACCGGTCGCCAGGTGAACGGGGGGAATGCATGCAGCCAGGACATGCGCCTTAAAAGATGAAAGGTATAAGCCAGGAATTGTCCTGGTTATATTGTTACTCACTATTCCTCCACATTTTCCCGGTACAAAGGAAATATATCAGGAGGTGTATTATGAAAAAGATTCTTTCACTGGCGATTATTCTATCTTGTGCTTTGACTTCCGTCTCCTGGGCGGATGGCCCTGGCGGCAACAACCGCGGTCAGCAGCAGGTCTGGCAGCAAGACGCCGGCCGCGGCGGCCCGGACGGCAACCGTCAGCAGGGGCCGGGCAAGGGGCCGCAGGCCAACAATCATCAGGGTAACGACGATAACCGTGGCCCGTCGCGCGGTGATAAGGGGCCGCAGGGTAACCCTCATCAGGAGCGCCATGAGCGGGACCATTTCGCGTGGAACGGCCATGATTTTCGCAAAGGTCAGCCGGCTCCGGAACGTTATCGCGGCAATGATTACCGGATAAACGACTGGAACGATCGCGGATTACCGGCACCGCCGCACGGGCAGCACTGGTCCTATATTGACGGTAACTATGTGCTGATTGCCGCCGCGACCGGGATTATTACGTCGATCCTGATTAACGGCGCGCTGAGCCACTAACCTTTTCTGCTTTAACCTCGCAACCGCCTCCTCCGGAGGCGGTGCTGTGCACCTGTTCGCGCTACCGATTTCCGCGTCTGAGGGACGGTAGTCCGGCCAGCCTGGCGCTATTGGGCACTGCCCACCCGCCCCTGTTCTCACATCAAATCCGCTTAAAAACCGCAAAGTTGAAAATATCATCCTTGCGCCTCTTCTTTGATGTTTTATCTGCTTATTTAGGCTTTATAAATGAGTATTGTGCTTCATGGTTAATAAAAGGCAGAGAATGTAAGACGTTTCCTGGTTCAGGTGATAGTAAAACTCGTCCGCTTCGCCGTTAAATCGCTATGAATAAATCAGATGAAAACCCCGCGCGGAATAAGAAATCCTGCTTGCAATAAACCCTTAGCACGTTAAGTTATTAAAGCTTAGCACCTGATTCTATATCCCGGAGACCGGCATGACCGACTGTGTAATTCCTGAAATTAAAGCCACCGAAGATGAAATGATTGCGATCCGTCATTATTTACACGCCCATCCGGAATTAAGCCTGGAAGAGTTTAATACCAGCGAGCTGGTGGCCGGAAAACTGACCGAGTGGGGCTATACGGTGACGCGCGGGCTGGCGAAAACCGGGGTGGTAGGAACGTTAAGCAAGGGCGATTCGCCGCGTACTATCGGCCTGCGCGCCGACATGGACGCGCTGCCGATTTTCGAAGCGACCGATCTCCCCTGGGCCAGCACCGTGGCCGGAAAAATGCACGCCTGCGGCCACGACGGCCACACCACCATTCTGCTGGCGGCGGCGAAATATATCGCCTCGCCGGCCTGCCAGTTCAACGGCACGGTACACCTGATTTTCCAGCCCGCGGAAGAAGCGATCGGCGGCGCGGATTTAATGATCAAAGACGGCCTGTTTGAGCGCTTTCCCTGCGAGCGCATCTTCGGCCTGCATAATATGCCGGGCCTGCCGGTGGGGAAAATCGGCTTTTACGCCGGGAATTTTATGGCCTCGGCGGATACGGTAAAAATCACCATTACCGGCTACGGCGGCCACGGCGCGCATCCCGAGCGCACCGTCGATCCCATTGTTACCGGCGCGGCGCTGGTAATGAATCTGCAAAGCATCGTTGCGCGTAACGTACCGCCGGGCGAAACCGCGGTGGTGAGCGTCGGCACCTTCCAGGCGGGTATCGCCTCCAACGTCATCCCTGAGAACGTGGTGATGGAGCTGAGCGTGCGGGCGATGAAGCCGGAAATTCGCGACCTGCTGATTAAGCGGATCAAGGAGCTCGCTGATTTTACCGCCAAAAGCTACGGCGCCAGCAGCGAGGTAGCGGTTTTTGACTCCTATCCGGTACTGACCAACAGCGTCGAAGAGACCGAATTCGCCAAAGCGCTGGCGCTGGACGTCTTTGGCGAGGAGGGCGTGCTGGAATCCATTTCGCCGATGAACGCCAGCGAAGATTTCGCCTTTATGCTCCAGCAGCGCCCCGGCTGCTACTTCCTGCTGGGCAATGGCGAGAAAGGCGGGAAGGGCAGCTGTATGGTGCACAACCCCGGCTATGACTTTAATGATGACATTATTTCTACCGGCGCGACGCTGTTCGCCCGGTTAGTTGAAACACACTGCCGTTGATCTCTGGAGTCCGTAAATAATGAAAAAATCTCTTCTGCTGTGGGTCGCGCTGATGGCCTCAACTTCAGCCCTGGCCGCAGAAAATAAGGAAATTCGCTTTGGCGTCGATCCGACTTTCGCGCCGTTTGAATGGAAAGATCCGCAGGGTAAGCTGGCGGGTTTTGATATTGACCTCGGCAACGCGATTTGCGCCCAGCTGCAGGCGAAGTGCGTGTGGGTGGAAAGCAACTTCGACGGCATTATTCCGGCGCTGAAGGCGCGTAAGTTCGACGCGATCCTCTCCGGCATGTATATGACCGAGAAGCGTAAAGAGCAGATCGGCTTTAGCGACAAGCTGTACAACGGCCCGGTGTTCCTCGTGGCGCGTAAAAACACCCTGGCCGGGAATACCGTCGAGCAGCTGAAGGGCAAAACCATCGGCGTAGAGCAGGGCTCGGCGCAGGAGACTTACGTTAACCAGCACTGGCGCACGGCCGGGATCAATATCGTCGCCTATCAGGGGGCGGATCGCGTGGTTCAGGATCTGGAGTCCGGGCGTATTGACGGCGCGGTGCTTTCCGGGATGATGGCCGACTACAGCTTCCTGCAGCAGCCGCAGGGTAAAGATTTTGCGTTCGTTGGCGGCCACCTGAAGGACGACAAGCTGTTCGGCGCCGGCGCGGCGATTGGCCTGCGCAAAGAGGACGATGCTCTGCGCCAGGAGATAAACGGCGCGATTGCCACTATTCTCGCCGACGGCACCTATAAAAAGTTAGCCGGGAAATATTTTAGCTTTGACGTCTATTCCGGGACATAATGTTGTTATGCATTCAGCGGGCACGGATAGCCCGCTTCAAGCTTCCTTTTCTTACTATCCCGTAATTGTCCTTTTCTGGCCCTCACGGCGTTCCGAAGGATACTGAATATAAGCGATAAGGAGTGAACGGCATGATGACACGTCCCTTGGGCAAAACCGGATTTTCCATCGCCCCGCTGGTGTTTGGCGGTAACGTTTTTGGCTGGACCATCGATGAAAAAACCAGTTTTGCCATTCTTGATGCGTTTATAGACCACGGCTTCGATGCTATCGACACGGCGGATGTCTACTCCCGCTGGGCGGATGGCAACCAGGGCGGCGAGTCTGAAACCATTATCGGCCGCTGGCTACAGGCGCGGCCAGGCATGCGCGATAAGGTAAAGCTCTTCACCAAAGTGGGTTCCGATTTAGGCCTTCCCGGTCATAAAGGGTTGAAAAAAGCCTGGATCCAGCAGGCGGTGGACGACTCCCTGCGACGCCTGAATACCGATTATATTGACCTCTATTTCGCCCACTGGCCGGACCCGGAAACGCCGGTCGCCGAAACCCTCGACGCCTTCCATGCCCTACAGCAGGCGGGGAAAATCCGCGCCATGGGCGCCTCGAACCTCGATGCGCAGCAGCTTTCAGGCGCGCTGGAGGTGTCGCGTAAAAGCGGCCTGCCGGCCTGGCAGGTGCTGCAGCCGGAATACAATCTTTATCATCGCTCGGCTTTTGAGGGCGCGCTCTGCGACCTGTGCATCAGCCGCGATATCGGCGTGGTGACCTACTACAGCCTGGCGTCCGGCTTCCTGACCGGCAAATACCGCCAGCAGTCCGACCTGGCGCAAAGCCAGCGCGGGGGCGGTATCGGCAAATATCTCAATCCTCGCGGGCTGCGTATTGTCGATACCCTGGTTGAAGTGGCGGAGCAAAGCGGCGCTAAACCTGCCGAAGTCGCGCTGGCCTGGCTGATGAGCCGCGACGGCGTGACGGCGCCCATCGCCAGCGCCACCAGCCTCGCTCAGGTGGAGAGCTTTGCTCGCGCCGCCGCGCTGAGCCTGAGCGCCGGGCAGCTGGCGCGTCTGGATACCGCCAGCGCGTAGTGATTGAGGCCGGAGCCTGTCGGGTTCCGGCCTTTTGTCTCTCCGCGTTTTGCTGCGCGCGCTTCCTCACCTTTCGCCCAAACCTCTGCGGCGAATCCCTTTCAGCGAAAAATGAAACGTTTTTCCAGACGGCAAAAGCCAGGCTTGATTACGATAAGATAATGCGTATAGTTCTCATTCTTCTTCTTGTTTGTGGTTTTATCAGGAGATAACCTGCGTACGTCGCGGGCTCACAGGGAAACGGCGAAGGCACTGGATGGGGCTCACAGGCGCAAGACCGGAAATGCGAATTTCGGCGGCGGAGTCACTATCGGATCGTTGATTTTGTTCAGGACTGATCTTATGAAACGCACTCTCCCGGCGCTGGCCGTCTCTGCCAACTTAAGCGGCTGCGCCGCACCGGCTTTCCCGCTGCGGAAAACGCTGCTGGCGTTAACCATTGGCGCAATCTCCCATTCGGCAACGGCGGCGGAAAACGTCGCCGAACGCCAGAAAAGCGAAGAAACGATGGTCGTTCAGGCCGCATCCGCCAGCGATTTTAAAGCCGGCGGCGATTTGATAGTGCCCGCCTATCTCGATGGTCAGATCGCCAACGGCGGCCGTCTCGGAATGCTCGGCGAACAAAACGCGATGGACGTTCCGTTTAGCATCATCGGCTATACCTCGAAGCTTATCGAGGATCAGCAGGCGAAAACCATCGCCGATGTGGTCAGCAACGATGCCGGAGTTCAGCCGGTGCAGGGCTACGGTAACTACGCCGAGACCTACCGCATTCGCGGCCTTAAATTTGACGGCGATGATATGACCCTGAGCGGGCTGGCGGGCGTGGTGCCGCGTCAGGTGGTGGATACCGCCATGCTTGAGCGGGTCGAAATTTTTAAAGGCGCCAACGCCCTGCTGAACGGTGCGGCCAGCTCCGGCGTCGGCGGGATGATCAACCTGGAGCCTAAGCGCGCGGAAGATACCCCGACCGCCCGCGTGGGCGTCGACTATACCTCGGATTCTCAGGTCGGCGGCACGCTGGATTTGGGCCGCCGCTTTGGCGACGACAACCAGTTCGGCGCGCGGGTGAATCTGGTGCACCGCGAAGGCGAGGCGGCGGTGGAGAGTGATAAGCGCAGAACCACGCTGGCCTCCATAGGGCTCGATTATCGCGGCGAACGGATGCGCAGCTCGTTTGACTTTGGCTATCAGAAAAAAACCTTCCACGGTAGCCCGATGGGCATCAACATTTCGGGCGTCGATTTTATTCCGCGCCTGCCGGATAACACCCACAACTACACGCAAAAATGGGCTTACAGCGATATCGAAAATGAGTTCGGTATGCTGAGAATGGAATACGACATTGTCGATAAATGGACCGCCTACGCCGCTCTGGGGGCGCAGCATGCCCATGAAATCGGTCTCTATAGCGCCTCGAAGCTGATTGACCGGGCGGGCAACGCCACGGCGGGGCGCCTGGACACCAACCGCTATATGGATACCGCCAGCGGCATGGCCGGGATACGCGGCGAATTCGCCACCGGTTTTGTGTCGCACAAGGTCAACGTCGGCTATTCGGCGAAAACCCAGAACGACAAAACCGCGTGGCGGATGTCGAAGGCGGCGGATAATCCGCTGGTGAATATCTACGATACCCGTCCGGTTGCGCCCCCGGCGAACGCATCATTCGGCGGCGACTATGGCGATCCGCTCACCAGCGGCCGCACCCGTTCCCAGAGCTGGCTGCTGAGCGACACCCTCGGCGTGCTGGACGATACGCTGCTGTTCACCGTCGGCGCCCGTCATCAAAAAGTGGTGGTGCGCAACTACGATAAAGTCACCGGCCTGCAAAGCGATGCGTATGACGACAGCCGCTGGATGCCGACCTATGGCGTGGTCTATAAGCCGTGGCAGGTTCTCTCTTTATACGCTAACCATACCGAAGCCCTGCAGCCGGGCAGCAATGCGCCAACCTCCGCCGCTAACTATGGGGAAAGCGTCGGAATTATTCACTCAAAACAAAACGAAGTCGGGATGAAGGCGGATTTTGGCCGCATTGGCGGCTCGCTGGCGCTGTTTGAAATTAAAATGCCGTCCGCCTTCCTGGATAGCCAGAAACGCTATGGCCTTAACGGCGAGCAGCGCAATCGCGGCGTGGAATTTAACGTTTTCGGCGAACCGCTGTACGGCCTGCGCCTTAACGCCAGCGCGACCTGGCTGAAAGCCGAACTGTCGAAAACCAAGGATGGCGTCAATGATGGTAAAACAGCCATCGGCGTACCGGGCTTCTACGCGGTGCTTGGCGCAGAGTATGACATCAAACCTATCGACGGCCTGACCGCCACCGCACGCCTCAATCACTCGGGTTCGCAGTATGCCGACCAGGCGAACAGCAAGAAGATTGATAGCTTCACGACCCTGGATCTCGGCGTGCGCTATCGTCTGGCGCTTAACGAGAACCAGAATCAGATGACGGTACGCGCAGGCGTCGATAACGTGACGGATGAGAACTACTGGTCCGGCGCGGACGACAGCGGAACCTATCTGTTCCGCGGCGAACCGCGCACGTTCAAGGTTTCGGTCGGCTACGAATTTTAAGGCAAAACCGCAGGAGCGGGCAGGGCGGCTCGCCGGTTGTAATAAATCAATGAATGTATAAAGCCAGGGCATCTGCGGCTTGAAGTATGACGATTTTATACCCTAAATAATTCGAGTTGCAGGAAGGCGGCGACGCAGGGAATCCCCAGGAGCTTACTCCAGTAAGTGACTGGGGTGAGCGAGAAAAGCCAACGCACATGCAGCTTGAAGTATGACGGGTATAAGTGTTAAAAGGTGCCCCTTCATATATACACACAGGGGAGCGACGTGAAAGACGCGTCAACATCGTCGGATGCCGTAGAGGAAAGCGGCCCGACGCTTCATCGCGGTTTACAGAACCGACATATTCAACTTATCGCCCTTGGCGGCGCCATCGGTACCGGCCTGTTTCTCGGCATCGGGCCGGCGATTCAAATGGCGGGACCGGCCGTACTGCTCGGCTATGCCGTCGCCGGGATAGTTGCCTTTCTGATCATGCGTCAGCTGGGCGAAATGGTCGTCGAAGAACCGGTTTCAGGCTCCTTTGCCCACTTTGCTTATAAATACTGGGGCCCGTTCGCCGGTTTTCTTTCCGGCTGGAACTACTGGGTGATGTTCGTGCTGGTCGGGATGGCGGAGCTGACCGCCGCCGGGATCTATATGCAGTACTGGCTGCCGGATGTGCCGACGTGGATCTGGGCCGCCGCGTTCTTCATCATTATCAACGCCGTAAACCTGGTGAACGTGCGCCTGTACGGCGAAGCGGAGTTCTGGTTCGCGCTGATTAAGGTGCTGGCGATTATCGGCATGATCGGCTTTGGCCTGTGGATGCTGTTCGGCGGCCACGGCGGCAGCAAGGCGGGAATCGATAACCTGTGGAAACACGGCGGTTTCTTCGCCACCGGCTGGCACGGCCTGATCGTGTCGCTGGCGGTGATCATGTTCTCCTTCGGCGGACTGGAGCTTATCGGCATTACCGCCGCGGAAGCGCAGAACCCGGAAAAGAGCATCCCGAAAGCGGTTAACCAGGTGGTATACCGTATTCTGCTGTTTTATATCGGTTCGCTGGTGGTTCTGCTGGCGCTCTATCCGTGGGTGGAAATCAAATCCGACAGCAGCCCGTTCGTGATGATCTTTCATAATCTCGACAGCAACGTGGTGGCTTCCGCGCTGAACTTCGTGATTCTGGTAGCGTCGCTGTCGGTTTATAACAGCGGCGTTTACTCAAATAGCCGGATGCTGTTCGGTCTGTCGGTGCAGGGCAATGCGCCGAAGTTTCTCGCCCGCGTCAGCAAGCGCGGCGTGCCGGTTAACTCCCTGCTGCTCTCGGGGATTATCACCTCGCTGGTGGTGCTGCTTAACTATCTGCTGCCGCAGAAAGCCCTCGGCCTGCTGATGGCGCTGGTGGTAGCGACGCTGCTGCTGAACTGGATTATGATCTGCCTGGCGCACCTTAAGTTCCGCGCCGCCCAGCGGCGCAAGGGGCGCGAGTCGAAGTTTAAAGCGCTGCTGTCGCCCGCCGGAAACTATATCTGTATCGCCTTTCTGGGGCTGATCCTGGTGCTGATGTGCACCATTGACGGGATGCGCCTGTCGGCGATTCTGCTGCCGGTGTGGATCCTGTTCCTGTTTGTGGCCTTTAAAACCCTGCGCCGTTCGGCGTAGCACGATCGCCCCGTCGTCCGGCGGGGCATTATCTCCTTTTATTGTGATCTTCTTCGCGCTTAGCGTGTTTTGCCCGCGATCTTCTTTTTGTAATCGATTACTTTTTATTTGAGCGTATTTGTAATCGATTACTTTTTGAGGGCGGTCGAAATGGTCACAACAACCGAAGGTCGTGAAAGTCCCCGCGTAGCCCACCGTTTTCTGGTGCCGCGGCTGTCGTTAATGATGTTTATGCAGTTCTTTATCTGGGGTAGCTGGTCGGTGACGCTGGGGCTGGTAATGACCCGCTATGAGATGTCGCTGCTGATCGGCGATGCTTTCTCCGCCGGGCCGATTGCGTCTATTCTCTCACCGTTTGTGCTGGGAATGCTGGTCGATCGCTTTTTCGCTTCGCAGAAGGTGATGGCGGTGATGCATCTGGCCGGGGCGGTTATTCTGTGGTTTGTTCCGCAGGCGCTGGTGGCGCAAAACGGCGCGCTGCTGATTGGCCTGCTGTTCGGCTACACCCTGTGCTATATGCCGACGCTGGCGCTGACCAACAACATCGCTTTCCACAGCCTGGCGAACGTTGATAAAACCTTTCCGGTGGTGCGCGTCTTCGGCACCATCGGCTGGATCATCGCCGGCATCTTCATCGGCGTCACCGGTATCTCCGATACCACCGGCATTTTTACCCTGGCGGCGCTCTGCTCGGCGGCGTTGGCCGTTTATAGCCTGACGCTACCGCACACGCCGGCGCCGGCGAAAGGGACGCCGGTCCAGTTTCGCGATCTGCTGTGTGCCGACGCTTTCGCGCTGCTGAAAACGCGCCACTTCCTGATTTTCTCCCTCTGCGCGACGCTGATTTCGATTCCGCTGGGGACCTACTACGCCTATACCGCCTCTTATCTGGCGGATGCCGGCATCGCGGACGTCAGCACCGCGATGTCGTTCGGTCAGATGTCAGAAATCTTCTTTATGCTGGTGATCCCGCTGCTGTTCCGCCGCCTCGGGGTGAAATACATGCTGCTGATCGGCATGGCGGCGTGGTTCGTGCGCTACGCCTTCTTTGCGCTGGGGGTCAGCGAAGAGGGGCGCTTCCTGCTCTATCTCGGCATCCTGCTGCACGGCGTGTGCTATGACTTTTTCTTTGTTGTGGGCTTTATCTATACCGACCGCGTGGCCGGTGAAAAAGTGAAGGGCCAGGCGCAAAGCATGATCGTGATGTTCACCTACGGTATCGGCATGCTGCTGGGGTCGCAGATCTCCGGCGCGCTGTACAACCATCTGGTGGCAGGCCAGAGCGTACCGCAGGCGTGGGTGACCTTCTGGTGGATCCCGGCGGTGGCCGCTGCGGTTATCGCGCTGATTTTCCTTTTCTCTTTCCATTACAACGAGAAAGAGCAGCGTTAATTTTTCAGGAGGTGGTATGAAAACAATCAAAGGACCGGGCATTTTTCTGGCGCAGTTTATCGGCGCGCAGGCGCCGTTTAATACCCTGGAGGGCCTGGCGCAGTGGGCCGCCGGTTTGGGCTATCAGGCACTGCAGATCCCCTGCAACCATCCGGCGATTTTCGACGTTGAACGCGCCGCCGCGAGCCAGACCTACTGCGATGAGGTGAGCGGCATCCTGGCGGAACAGGGGCTGGCGATCGGCGAGCTGTCCACCCATCTTGAGGGGCAGCTGGTGGCCGTTCATCCGGCTTATGATAAGGCCTTTGACGCGTTTTCGCCCGCCGCGCTGCGCGGTAACCCGCGGGCGCGCCAGCAGTGGGCGGTAGAGAAAGTGCGCCAGGCGGCGGTGGCCTCGGCGCGTCTGGGGCTAAAGGCGCATGCCACCTTTTCCGGGGCGCTGGCGTGGCCTTATTTTTATCCGTGGCCGCCGCATAATCAGCCGCTTCTCGATGAGGCCTTTGATGAACTGGCCCGGCGCTGGCGACCGCTGCTGGACGTTTTTGACGAGCAGGGCGTGGATGTCTGCTACGAAATCCATCCCGGCGAAGACCTGCATGATGGCGTGACCTTTGAGCGTTTTCTGCAGCGGGTCGATAACCATCCGCGCTGCAATATGCTCTATGACCCCAGCCACCTTCATCTTCAGCAGATGGACTACCTGGCGTATATCGATATCTATCATTCGCGAATCAAAGCGTTTCACGTCAAGGACGCCGAATTCCGCCGCGACGGGCGCTGCGGGGTCTACGGCGGCTATCAGAACTGGCAGCAGCGGGCGGGGCGTTTTCGTTCGCTGGGCGACGGGCAGATCGATTTCAAAACGATTTTCAGCAAGCTCACCGAGTATGATTTTGACGGCTGGGCGGTGCTGGAGTGGGAGTGCTGCCTGAAGGACGCGGAGGTCGGCGCGCGCGAAGGCAGCGAGTTTATCCGCCGCCATATCATCCCGGTCTCCGGGCGGGCGTTTGACGATTTCGCCGCAGGCAAGGAGGGAGGAGAATGATTCAGGTCGGCATTATTGGCTCCGGGTTTATCGGGCCGGCGCATCTGGAAGCGCTGCGCCGGGTGGGCGACATCGAGGTGGTGGCGCTGTGCGACGGTTCGCTGGAGATGGCGCAGCAGAAGGCGCGCCAGCTCAACGTGGCGCACGCCTACGGTAGCGTTGAGGCGCTGCTGGCGCATCCCGGGCTACAGGTGGTGCATAACTGTACGCCGAACCATCTGCATGCGCGGATTAACCGACAGATCCTCTCCGCCGGACTGCACGTCTTTTCGGAAAAGCCTCTCTGCATGACCGCGGAGGAGGCCCGTGAGCTGGTGGCGCTGGCGGAAAGCGCCGGGGTGATTCATGGCGTCAGCTTTGTTTATCGCCAGTTTGCCATGGTGCAGCAGGCGGCGGCGATGATGCGCAACGGCGATGTCGGGAGGCTGTTTGCGGTGCACGGCAGCTATTTGCAGGACTGGATGCTGCTGGAGACCGACTATAACTGGCGGGTGGATTCGGCGCAGGGCGGGGCCTCGCGGGCGATGGCCGACATTGGTTCCCACTGGTGCGATACGGTGCAGTTTATGACCGGCCGACGCATTGTGGAGGTGATGGCGGACCTCTCCATCGTCTGGCCGACGCGCCAGGCGCCCGTGGCCGGCGACGCGACGTTCAGCCAGCATCGCGATGATATCGCGTATGAAGCGCGGCCCGTCGATACCGAAGATTTGGGGTCGGTCCTGTTTCGCTTCGACGATGGCAGCAAAGGGAGCTTTATCGTTTCGCAGGTCAGCGCCGGGAGAAAAAACGGCCTGACGGTGGAGATCGGCGGCAGCCGCTGTTCGCTGGCCTGGGATCAGGAAATGCCACAGCGGCTGTGGATTGGACATCGCCAGGGGCCAAACCAGCTGCTGAGCGACGATCCGAGCCTGATGCTCGGCGAGGCCGCCGCCAGCGCCCACTTCCCCGGCGGGCATAATGAAGGCTGGCCCGATGCGTTTAAAAATATGATGCTGAGCTTTTATCAGGCAGTGCGCACCGGTGAGATGCCGCCGGCATCGTCACGGCGTTTCGCCTCATTCTACGAGGGGGCGGATGTGATGTACATCATTGCGGCGATAGTGAAAAGCCATCAGCAGCAGCGCTGGGTGAAGGTGGAAAGATAAGCCGAAGGCGCGGTGCGCATTTCGCGCACCCGCTGGGTTATTTCACGCCAAAATAGCCGTCGAGATACGTTCCGGCCAGTTCATTACCGAACAGCACGGCGTCTTTATTTTCCATTTCGTTATCCCATTTATCGCTGACGTTGCCGGTAAATGCGTGCTGGGTTTTTGTGCCCTCTGCCACCTGCTGCCTGATTGCGTCGGCGGTACGGCGGGCGTCGCTTTCGCTCATCCCCGACTTTCTGTCCTGCTGGCCGCGGGCATAGATGTCGGTAAAGTTCGGCAGATTTAAGCGGTAGTTTTCCTGACGGTTACTAACGAAGTTACCGCCGACGAAATCGCTGCGGTGTGAGACAAAATAGTAAGCGTGGCGTTCCGGAGAAGATTTTGAGGAGGTACAGCCGGAAAGGGCGGCAAGCGAACAGCCGAGCGCGATAAGCGCTATTTTTAGTTTCATTGATATCATCATCCATAATTATTAGAACAGGTACACCGATCATTCGGCTACAGAACAAAACGGCTAATTATGTCTGTACGGTAGCACCTGAAGACCCATGAATCCAAGGGTCTTCAGGCAGCATTTTTTAGATCTGCGCCAGCCCGCCATCAACGTAGATTTCAGCGGCGTTAATAAAGCTCGCGTCGTCTGAGGCCAGGAAAGCTACCGTTTTAGCCACTTCTTCCGGCTCGCCAATGCGGCCCAGCGGGACGTCGGCGGCCAGCATATCGAAGAGCCCCTGACGCTGCTCTTCCGTGACAAGTCCCCCCAGACCGGGCGTACGGACGGGCCCCGGGCTGACCACATTCACGCGGATACCGCGCGCCTTCAGGTCCAGCGCCCATGAGCGGGCCAGGTTACGCACGGCGGCCTTACTGGCGCTGTACACGCTGAAGTTCGCGGTGCCTTTCACCGCCGCCGTCGAGCCGGTAAGGATGATGGAAGCCCCCTGGGTCAACAGCGGCAAGGCCTTCTGGACGGTGAACAGTACGCCGCGCACGTTGGTAGCGAAAATGCGATCGAAGTGCTCTTCCGTTATGGCGCCCAGCGGCATCATATCGCCGCCGCCCGCATTGGCAAAAAGCACATCCAGTCGCCCTGATTCGCTGGCAATGGTCGAAAACACCCTATCGAGGTCGCTTAATATCGAGGCATCGGCGCGGATCCCGCTGGCGGCGGGACCGATTAACGCGACCGCCGCGTCAAGCTCTTCCTGACGGCGGCCGGTGATATAGACCGTCGCTCCCTGCGAGGCCAGCTCCCGGGCTGATGCCAGGCCGATGCCCGAGGTGCCGCCGGTGACTAACGCGATTTTTGCCGAAAGTTTTTTACTCATGGTGCACTTCCTTAACTAAAGTATGAATATGCCAATTGAGTCATCCACTTACCGTGACCACCTGGCGACTGAGTACGGGAGTCACTCTACCGTCAGCCACGGATGCAAAAAACGGAGTAATGTGAAAAACACTCTTCACACCGGTGAATAATCAGCGGCTATTATCAGGAAAAATGAATAATGGATCGGTTTTCAGCCCTTAAAGTTTTTACGCGCGTTGTCGAAGCCAACAGTTTTACCCGGGCCGCAGACTCCCTGAATATGCCCAACGCCACCCTCAGTAAAGCCATTCAACAGCTTGAATCGCATCTGGGCGTGTGCCTGCTGCAGCGCACGACCCGACGCATTACCGTCACGCCGGAAGGGCGTGAATACTATGAAAAAGCGGTGCGGATTCTGAAAGAGCTGGACGAGATTGATGCCTCATTTCGCGCTTCCCGCAATAAGCCAAAGGGCCACCTGCGCGTCGCGGTAGGCGGTTCCACCGCTCGCGACGTGCTGATCCCGCTGCTGGCTGATTTTATGACGACCTATCCGGATATCCGCATCGATCTGGCGGTCGCTGACAGCCCCTCGGACCTTATCAGCGGCAATATCGACTGCGCGATTAGAGGAGGGCCGCTGGACGACTCGACGCTGATCGCGCGCAAAATCGGCGAAGCAACGATTGTGACCTGCGCTACGCCGGGCTATTTCAGGCTTTATGGTGTTCCCGCGTATCCCGATGAGCTGAAGAACGGACATCGGTTGGTCAGCTATTTGTCTCCCGCCAGCGGAAGAGCCTTTCCGTTCCGCTTTCTGGATAACGGTATGGCTCAAGAGATCAAAACGGAACATCACCTTGGCGTAAATGAGAGCAACGCGCATATCGCGGCTGCGGAGGCTGGGCTGGGTATTGTGCAGACCTTCTCATATTCGTTGAGAAATGCGCTGGTGAACGGAACACTGGTGGAAATACTCAGCAAATGGCGCCCGGCCCCTTATCCCTTCCACGTGGTTTATGCGCAAAATCGCCACGTCACATCCCGGCTACGCGTATTTATCGACTGGCTGGCGGAAGCATTTCCGGCGGCGGCGAGTGGGCTACTGCTCACAGGAACCAGAGAATGACGATTGCCTGCGAATATTATGCATCGCGTGATGATAAATTAAGTCACAAAATTATATGCTCGCTTCGAGTAAGGGAATCAGGCAGCGATGTTTTGCTATATATGATATAGTTAAATTATATGATGGTTCTATTAAAATATTTAATGAAAGGTGTTAACGTTATTTTTCCGAAGGTCTGGAATTATAAATTAGTCTTTTGTTTTCTATGGTTATAGTAAATATAATAGCGGCAATAATTTTTGTTTATAGTATGTTTGATATTCCATATGTATCTTTTTGAAAATATTTTTAGCCACTCAAGAGGTAAGCGTAATGCCGGCAGGTAACCATGAGATTAAATGTATGGCGTGTGGTTTAAACTGCCTTATTGAAGCGGAAGATAAAATGGAGCGATCCCTTTGCGGAGAGAGGAAGTTTTCTGTATGGCCAGATAAAAACTATTTTTTTAAGCGAGCGGTTAATGATTTGGTTTTTCGTGAAATTACCTGTTTTCTGCCTGAAGGAATGGTGGTAGTGGATTTCTCCCTCGACAATATTTTGTATTTTCTGCATGAGGAGTGGGCTGAAAAACTGCAGGAGACCGGGCTGAAAGTTATTTTACTCGCGGATAAGAGCATGCTGCCCATGGCTAATTTTTGGATGCTGCGCTCCGGATTATTATGGTCGGTGGTGGAAGTCAACGATAGCTTAAGCAGCTTAATCAAGAAAATAAAACGCATCATGCTGGGGCGAAATCTTCGCTGCCGGCGCACACCGTCGCTGACGGAGCATGAAATGAAGACGCTGCGCCTGCTGGCGGACGGGCATTCCAGTCAGGATATCGCCCGCATCATGGCGCGCGATACCCGCAGCGTCTACCGCTTTCAATACTCTTTATGCAAGAAGTTCGGCGGACTCAATCGCCTGCGCGAGCTGCGCTTCAGGCATAACATACCCGCTCTGGATCGGCAGTGATTAGTCAGAGGCATCGGTAAAGCAGCTGCTTCCTAAGCGATGGTATTTACCCAGTGCGACAATAAATTTTTTATTACCGTATTGAGCCTTAGGATCTTTCCAGCTTTCCCCTGGCAGCATGTAAAATTGCGTCGAACTTTCATCATCACCATTGCATCCTTTCTGGATAACAACTCTAAAAAAGGTGTTACCGGTATTTTTAATAGTGCCTGTTTCTTCGTTTATCTCATACTTGAACTGCGTTTTACGCGGGCGCACGATGAGAATGGTGCTCATAGACACTGAGGGAACGACATCCATTTGTTTCTGATCCTGACGCCAGGGGAAAATCGTAACCGGGGTTTCCTTAAAAATTACCCGATAATATCTCTCAACGGCATCTTTAGGCCCGCGATAATAGAGTTTAAAATATTCCTGGCCATTGGCCTGTACCGTGAACTTCAGCGGCGACCAGACCAGATCTTTATCCTGGCCTGGAACGGGTCTTTCATCTCCGCTGCCCGGTCGGGAGATTTTATAAGCCGATATGGTATACAAATTGTTGTTTTTTGTATCATTGACTATTGGCCGGGAGATAAAATCTTTACTGGCATCCATATCATAGATAATAGAGTCAAAGTACACCGCAGACGCGGGCGGCATCCACAGCCCGCATAATCCGATGACAAGGATTTTTTTCATCATACCCCCCGATCGACGCCAATCCAGGTGGCGGTCACTTTCACATCTCCGGTAGCGTTGACGACACCCATCCAGTCATGGCCATTGGTGGTGAACTGTGAATGCGGGTCATCCATCGGAAACAGCAGTTTCAGCGTGGTGGTAAAAAAGAAACCATCGTTAACGTTGGCGTTCCAGGCCGTCTGAACCCAGGCTGCATTGGTCATATCGACAGGATCTTCACCGCAGCTGTTGCGGACTTTTACCGCTTTACCGGTAGCTGACGTCCATTCGAGGTAGGCCGGGACGGGCACTTTTAGCGTCTCGTCCGCTGAGGTAAACAGGCAGTACGGCAGACCATACATGTTGATGGAGTCGCCGATTACCTGGGCGGTGATGCTATCGGCCTGACGCGATGCGGAGGTGGTGACTTTATACTCAAAGGTGATGGGCTCTTCGCTACCGATCTTGCCGGATGCTTGTGGATGCGAATGCCCGTCGCTGGCGACAATGCTGATGCCGTATTCCCGCGGGATGAGGTTAATTAATGTTGATGGCGTGAACTGATAATAACCCGATTGTGTGGTGACGGCGTTATCAAAATAGAAGGTAAACAGAGAATCCTTGTTGGTTAAATCCGTTCCCGCCTTGAGGACTTTTTGGAAAAAGGCGTTGGACAGGAACACGTAGACGTAGTTACCTGACGGTGTGAAAACCTGGTTATAGTCGACGGTAGTGCTACTGTAGTTGTACCAGGTTGCCCCATCACCGCTGAACCTTACTTCCGATGCGGAAGGAGAGAATCCCAACATTGCCGTATCAATGAGCATCCGGATATCAAGGCTGGAGGTGAGTACTTTGGTCTCCTGTAAATTGTAAGACACCATTTTACAGATGATTCCCGAAGCGCTCGTCAAACCGCTCCCTACCACGCCCATCTGGCATAAATCAGAGCCGAGGTTAACGCTTGGCGTACCGTCGCTGGCAATCCACACTTCTGCCATAGCACCGGTACTGTTTAACTTCAGATGCGAGACCTTTTCGAGGTTGAACGTGTAGTAGCGCCATGTTCCCCCGCTGGGGAGATCTTTACAGCGAACGCCGGAGGCAAAGTCATAATCGGTATTGGTATTCATGTAGCAAAGATTAAGCTGCAAAGAATCGATGGTCCCCACCGGCCGATCGCGAAAATACTCATAGGCCGACTGGCTCAGCGCGCCGGCGCCGTAATAACCGTTTGCTACGGTGTTGCCGGACATCGCGTGATAGTAGCCGTCTTTATCGATGACATCGGGAGAAATATAGCCAGACGCCGGGCAGTTTGCGCCCGTAGACATGCAGCGGATCCCGAGAAACGGCTGGTTAATGGGCGAATTCTCGATCCACAGGTCGAAGTAGCGGTTGGCGTAAGCCCAGCCTACGTAGGTTATATACCCCAGGCTACGCTGGTTAGTCGGATATTTTGTCCAGACGTTGGCTCCAGTGAAGCGCGGGTCGAGGGAGCTGGTGGTGATGAAATATTCGTCATCGACATCATTGTCGATAAACATATAGGAGTTGCTGCCGCTTCCGCTGTTGCTGGGGGTGAGCGCCATAGCCGGCGCAGCCAGCAGCCAGCCGGCCAGCAGCATGATGCTCTGGGGTTTAATAGACATTCTTAACATCTCCAGTCACTGATGCCGTTTGTTGTTGGATCTCACAAGGAATCTCCCCGACCCACACGGCGCCTTTCGCTTCATTCAGATCCAGATCCACTTCGCAAATGCCGCCGAATTTATCGACCAGGGTAATCACTGGATAACGCTTATCGACGTCCATGGCGAACTCACCGAGTTCGTCGGTTCGGGTTTTACCAATGTGGTTATGAATATCGGCGTTGGCGTAGTAACCGCCGCGACGGTCTTTCACCCGGCCAAATACGGTGACCAGCTGTTTGACTTCCGGATTAATCACGCTGACGTTGCCCGGATAGAGCACGACTTTGCTGCGGCGGTCGGTCACGATGTCGACGCTGTCTTCTGAGTTTTTGTCGTTCATCAACTCCACCTTATATTCCGCGTAAGGCGGAAGGCTGATGAAGTTGCTTTTGCCGGTGAGGGGATAGCTTTGACCGTTGATCTGCGCCATCATCCGGCCCTTGCCGCTGAAATTGGTGTTGACCACCAGGCCTGCGGTTTGGGTACCTTTTCCGGCATAGATATTTTTTTGCGTCCAGGCCACGCTGCCCTGTGAGCTCAGGCTGTAGTTTGAGCTGTGCTGCGATGAGCGGCTGACGGAGACGGTGCCGGCGTTATATTTGGTGTCATAGCTGACGTAACCATTGGTTGCGTAATCGTCGGCGCGATAGCTGCTATCGTCATTTTTATTCTGTTTAATTTGTTTCGAAACCGATGCCCCCACCTGGGTAATGGCGCTGTTGTCGAAGCTCTTTCGCAGCGTGGCGTTAGCCAGCATATTACCGTTCTGGCTGGACACTCCGGTGCTAAGCCAGGTAGAGAAGGGGATAGAGATATCAATATTGACGTACTTATCGCGCAGATTTTCGTGGTTGTTGTACTGATAATTCTGAATACCGGCGCGCAGAGAAATCGTCGCATAGCGATTGGCTAACAGCGATTGATCGTAATCGACGTTGGTATAGGTGCTTCCGGTATATTTATTATTGGTTCGGCTGACGCTCAGCGTACCGAGGAACGGCGCTATTTTGCGCAGGTTAGCGTTAGCGCCTACTGTAAAGTAGTCGTTCTGCTGCATGGGCAGCGCGTTACCGATAGAACCATACTGGCGCGACCCCCACAGGCTGCCGTACCCATCCGGTAAACTCATATTGAAGGTGGAGGTACTCTGCCAGCTGCCGTCGGTAGCGAGCAGACCCTGCTGGTTAAAGCTGAACGAGTTGTTGAAAATAACGTTCGCTTCCGTTTCATTGACGCCGTTATTGTCAAAACCGTAGAGCGTGGTTTTCAGATTCACGCCGGAAAGCCAGGGTTGGCTGGTTGCAGCGGCGACCCCGGCAATCCACGTATTCCGTGTGCCATAATTGATGTTGTAGTTGTGGCGATAGTCCATCTTGTTGTATTCGAGGCTGCCCGCGAAGGTTTGCCATGAGAGATCGCCGGTGACGCTCGATTTTCGGGCGAACGTTTTATTGATGTTCGCCGTCCGACTGCTGACCACGCGCCCGTTAACGACCACCTGTATGTCAACGTTGTAGATGCCAAACGGCAGGCGCGACGTATCCAGTTCGTAGCTGCCCATGGAGAAGTTTTGAATGCTGAGTAGTTTACCGTCACGGTAAACGTGCACTTCACCGGCGGCCGGCAGGAACACCGTTACGGGCACCAGAGCAAGCGTGTTGTCTTGCGTTTGTGAACTGCTTTTATTGCCATAGCTAATGCCGTAAATGCGGCTGGAGTTCAGGGCGCTCATGCTGGCGATCGATTGCAGATTCCAGGTATCCACCATCCCCATCGCCAGGCGGCGCCCCTGATAGTCACGTTCGTACATCGAGCGATACAGTTTGCTCTGCTGGTTGCTGGTACCAATACCGTACAGGGAACCGTTGAAGTTCAGATGGTGCTCGCGCAGCGACCAGGTATTGTCCAGCGTCAGGTAGCTACTTGCGCTATCGGTATTCTCATATTTGTTGTAATAGCTTCCCATGGAGTAATTCAGTACGCTGGAGAGGTCCTGCGCAGTGGATTCTCCAAGTACGTTGGTACGCGGCAAAATAGCGGCCTGCATGGCCTCCCGGTTAACCGTTAATTCAAGATAAAATGAACGCGTATCGAGTGATAGCGAGGCGTCTTTGTTGATATAAACGCGCTGACCGTCGCCGATGCTTTTGTCCTGCATCTCGTTAATCAGCGATTTTATTTGTGGCGATAATTCAGTTCGCTCAGGGAGATCGCTGAGGGTGATCTGATTCAGGCGAAACTCATTATCCTTGATGGTAAGGATGGCATCAGCGATTTTTTGCTGGCTGCGTTGGGTACTATTATCGCCTTCATAACGAATAAAAACAGGGACCGACATGCCCTGATATAACGCGTTAGCAAATACCGAAGGAATAATATAGTTACTGACTTTAACTGGCGCTGTAGCATTAGCTGCCCAACCCTGGTTTACCGTAAGCAATAACCCAGCGAACAACGTCCCTTTGACATAACCAAGATTATCCATAATGTTACTCAGTTTACATTTATATATTGCTCACCGTGCCATATTCCAATTCGCGTTTTTTTGTTGGTGAGATCGGTATGCTTTATTTTTACGCTGACACCAGGCATGACATAATAGCGTTCACGGCAGCCTTGACCCTCATCCTTCGCTTTATCACGACAGGGCCCATAGGAGATAACGCGGAATGAAGCGTTGCCGGTATTGGTCACCGTGTCATTATCGCGACGATAGTCAAATCTTTCTTCACGCGGCGCGACCACCAGAATGGTACCAATAATGGCAGAGGTCGTTGCCTCACCCTGTTTTTTCTTTTTACTGGCTTCGAACTCGGTCACCGGCTCATCGGTCCAGGATATGCGGTAATAACGTTCCTGGTTGTCCTGAGGTCCTTTGTAAAAAAAACGAAAGTTCTCTTTGGCATTTCCGGGTAATATCAGGCTGGCTGGCGTTGATAATAATTCCGATCTGCTCGCCATCGGGATAACCGTGCCGCCGGCCATAGGCGATGAAATACGCTCCACGCTGACGCTAACGTAACGCGCCGTATCGGTGGTATTAATGATTTCTTTTGCCAGAGTCGAGGCATCCGGCCCCATTATTGAGGTGACGTCTCCGACATTAATTGCATGGGAGGAGGGCGTCACGGTGAATAAGAAGAGAGAGAGTAATAATGGATTCAGTTTCATGGCGCATCCTTATAAGGAGGCCGAAGCCTCCTTGTCATACCGGACAGGTGTTGGCTACACCTGATTAGATAGTCCAGACCGCGTTGAACTGAACGCGAACGTCGCCGCTCCAGTAACCGTCGGTTAAATCTTTGAACTCAGCTGCGGTGCTGCCGTCAGAAGTCGCGGAGTCGACAGTGAAATCGAAGGAACCCTGAGTGCTGACGCGATCGGCGCCTGCGAAGGCGGTAGCGACAGCCAGCGCATCCAGACCCGCGGAGATGTTGTTGGCGGTATCAATCATCGTTACCGGGGTGGTTTTGTTCAGCGCGTTGCCGTTCCAGCTCACACCGACGGCCAGAGTAGAGGCATCAGTGGTACGGCTCAGGGTGTTGCTGACGATCTGAGAGGTCAGCGTGAAGTCGGTCGCGCCAGACTGGCCCTGGATGGTGATATCAAAAGCGCCTTTCTGGGCGTTAAACGCTTCAATCCCTTCAGCGTACTGGAAGTTCAGGGATTTCAGCGGAGTGACAACCAGCGCGCTGGTGGTGTCTTTAGTTGCGCTTGCATCCCAGCTTGCAGTGGCGGAAGTGGTCACGTCAGCCATTGCGTTGGAAGAGATAAGAGCCGCAGCCACAACACCCGCTAATACGATTTTTTTCATTTTAAATTTCCTGAGAATAATTAAGTTAGTTCCATTTATGGAGTTATTGCTACAAATACTGATAATGACTTTATCCAGATAGAATAATGTTTAACTTCCCTCTGCCTCCCATCTTATTCTGCAAGCTGAGCTTGATTGCGTAGATCCTTTTTTCTGCCATCTGCAATTCGTTGGCTATTTGCTTAACCGACTTTTCTGCGAGTAAAAGATCGAGAACCAGCACTTCCTGGTCGCTGAGTTTTTGGCGGTAACCTCGACCATCTCTTTGACCGAGAAACGAAAGCTGTATTTTCTTTTCAATCTCGTCTCGGGTATCGCTGGTGTTGATAATCGAAACTATCTGCTGACAGCGGTGTTTCCAGAACAGCGCCAGCGGCTGCGCTAACCTGTCGGCAATCAACACTATCCGCAACCCTGTTTTGATCAAATATTCAATCCATTTATCATTGGTGAATAATCTGATGTTGTAGCGAGAAAAATCAACAAAAATAAATCCAGAATTAGAGAAGTTGTAGTGCTTGTTAATTAAAAAACAATGCACACCATTTTTTAAATAGATGTTTTTATCGGGCCATACGCAATAGCGGGTTTCAATGCAGTTAATCGATTTTATCGTAGGTCGTGGATAGATTTCGCATTGATACTGACAGCTTATGCAGTATACCTTCTCATATTTCTGCGGAGCCATATGTCGATTTATTTCCCTATATTGTATTACCCTATCGTTCAATGATGTGGCTATATTATGGCTAGTTAATAAATGTGACAACTTTAATTTCTGGAGAGTTATATAGATGAAAAATGTGTAAATTCTTAAGGGCTGAAATTGACTGGATTGATACTAACCTACTATTCTGAATAAGAAAAATCTTAAGGAGCAGGATTTTATGTCGATAGCCCTTTAAGAATTATCCATGGTGACCAGGAATTTTCTCGCTGAATGGGGGAGAATTGGTTAAAAAAAAACAGCACAATAAGTCAAAAAAAATGCTATCTCATCGCCATTTGTTAATTTTGTGTTCTTGTTTTGTTTTATTTTGTGGTGTTTATTCTGTAATCACCTGTTTTTTGTAAGGGAAAGTTGCGATATTTTGGATTATGGGGGAAAGGACTGTCTGGCGAAATATGATCTGGCGTACAAAACAGGGTGTTTTTAAGAACTAAAACGCGTCGGCGCTTGAAAAGGAGCGAATCAGAAGGATGTGCTAAATCTTAACCGGAAGAAGCGGACAAATGCTTCTCGGAGAGACGGGGCGCTGCAGCCTGAACGGGCTCTGCCTGCAGGCCGCCGTAGCGCCACCGGGACGATGGCAGCGTGAATGTGCAGACAAATGAGCCAATACTTTCGATGCGCCCCGGGCGCTTACGCCCCTTTCAGCAGAGGAAGCAGGTGATTCTCGGTAAGAGGAGCAAGCTTAATATGCCGATCCTGGCCCGGCGTATACCAGATAACTTCTTCTATTTCTGCAGTCGGTGTAAAGCTCGCTTTGTTGGTGGCTATCTGAAAGATATCCGCCGAGACCGTATGGCCCGGCTCGTTTGCCGCCGTATCGGTGAAGCGGCCTAACGGGACCAGTTCTTCAGGTGAGACGATGAAGTTGAGCTCCTCTTCGAGCTCGCGGATCAGCGCCGCTTCCGGGGCTTCCCCGATTTCAGGTTTTCCACCGGGCTGCATAAAATACTCAGTCCCTCGTTTGCGTACTAAAAGACAGCGTCCTTGGCCGTCGGCGATCACTGCCGCCGCGATATGAATATTTTTTATTGTGTTCAAGAGATACCCCAGTTATATGCCGATGATGTTCAACGGCCGGCGTACGTTTCATCTCTCGCGAAACAACGCCGGCGCTATCATGATAGCGACCTTAGCGTGCTAATCAATCCCGTCGATTATCGCAAAACCTGCTGACGGCGCAGGCGGGGCTCATTTATGATAGCCTGCGAAATATAACGTCTATGCGGGAAGTGCAGCCTCTATGTCAATTCAGAAAATCGCTCGCCTGGCGGGCGTCTCGGTGGCGACGGTATCGCGGGTATTGAATAACAGCGATACCGTTAAAGCGAAGAATCGCGAACGTGTGCTGCAGGCGATCAAAGAGAGTAACTACCAGCCGAATTTGCTGGCCCGCCAGCTGCGAACGGCCCGCAGCAATATGATTCTGGTGATGGTCTCTAATATCGCCAACCCCTTTTGCGCCGAGGTGGTCAAGGGCATTGAAGAAGAGGCGGAAAAGAACGGCTACCGGATCCTGCTGTGTAATTCAGGTTCGGATTTAGCCCGTTCAACCTCGGGGCTGCAGCTGCTCTCCGGCAAAATGGTCGACGGTATCATCACCATGAACGCGCTCTCCAGCCTGCCGGAACTCACCACCATGATCGGCGACGCGCCCTGGGTGCAGTGCGCGGAATATGCCGATAACGGCAGCATCTCCTGCGTCGGCATCAACGACGTCGACGCGGCGCAGGGCGCCGTTTCCCGGCTGGTTGACGGCGGGCGTAAACGCATTGCTTTAATCAACCACGATCTCAGCTATCGCTACTCGCGCCTGCGCGAGCGCGGCTATAAAAGCGTTCTGCACGTTCGCGAACTGGCGTATCAACAGGTGATCTACGCCAGCGATCTGAGCGCCGCGGCCGGTAAACAGGCGATGGAGACGCTGCTGGCGCAGGAAGAGCAGCCGGACGCGGTGTTTGCCGTCTCTGATTCGCTGGCGGCGGGCGCGCTGCGGGCTATCGCTCAGGCCGGAATGCGGGTGCCGGAAGATATTGCGGTGGTCGGTTTTGATGGCACCGAACTGGCTGAAGTGGTATCGCCGCAGCTGACCACCGTGGAACAGCCTTCGCGCGAGATTGGCCGTACGGCGGTCACGCTGCTGATGAAAAGAATCGACAATCCCGACGCCGCGGTCGAGCGGGTGATGATGGACTGGCGCGTCATTTCCCGCGCCAGTGCCTGAGGATATTACTGAGACACCGCGCCCGCCAGCGAACGAATGTCGTTACCGGTAGGGGACTGATGGATCCGCAGGCCGAATTCGTCAACCACGGCATAGACGTGATCGAATATATCCGCCTGAATGCTTTCATATTCCGCCCACACCACGGTGTTGGTGAAGCAGTAAATCTCAATCGGCAGGCCGCTGGCGTCCGGCGCCAGCTGGCGCACCATCAGCGTCATATCTTTGCGGATGCGCGGATGATTACGCAAATACTCCTGCAAATAGGCGCGGAAGGTACCGATATTGGTCATCCTGCGCTGATTCAATATCGATTGATCGGCGGCGTTCTGCTGGTTCCACAGGCTGATTTCCTGATGACGTGAATCCATATACGGCTTCAGCAGCCTGGCCTGAATTAAGCGCTGCTGCTCCTGTTCATCAAGAAAATGAATGCTGGTGGTATCGATATTCAGGCTGCGCTTAATGCGGCGACCGCCGGATGCCGACATACCGCTCCAGTTTTTAAACGAGTCGGAAACCAGCGACCAGGTTGGAATGGTGGTGATGGTGTTATCCCAGTTGCGCACCTTCACCGTGGTCAGGCCGATGTCAATCACCGCGCCGTCGGCGCCATATTTGGGCATCTCCAGCCAGTCGCCGAGCTTGAGCATATCGTTGGCGGAGAGCTGAATTCCCGCCACCAGGCCAAGAATAGGATCTTTGAATACCAGCATCAGTACCGCGGCCATCGCGCCGAGTCCGCTAATCAGAATCGCCGGCGACTGGCCAATCAGTAAGGAGATAACCAGAATGCCGACAATAATCGCGCAGACCAGCTTAATACCCTGAAATATCCCTTTAAGCGGCAGCTGAGAAGCGGTGGCGAATTTCTGCGATAAATTGAACACCACGTCCAGCAGCGAAAAGAAGGACAGCATCGCGTAGATCATCACCCACAGCTGCGCGCAGGTGGTGAGTATTTCCGCGGCCTCGCTGCCTTTTTGCAGCCACAACACCGCCTGCACGTTGACGATAATCCCCTGCAGGGTGAAGGCCAGACGATGAAACAGTTTGTTCTGGGTAATAATTTGCAGCCACAGGTGGCTACTGGCCTTCGCCCGCTTTTCGAAGGTGCGCAGCACCACTTTGTGCAGAATAAGATGAACGACAATCGCCGTCAGAAAAATAATGCCGAAGATAATAATGAGTGAGGTGGTGGGGGTAATTTTGATGCCTAATGCGGCGATTTGCGATATGAATTCCTGCATAACGTCTCCTTTACATCCAGCGGTTATGATGACCGCTGGATGTCTATTATGCAAATCGCAGGTTACGCCGTTGTGAATTATGGGGTCGCTACCGCCGGACGGACGTTAAGGTGATGGCGTAGCCACAGCGCGATGGCGCCCAGTAGCAGCATCATCACCACTTCCACCGCCAGGAAATCGATCAGCGCCCGCGGATAGTCGCCGCCGCTGCGCTGGGCAAGGGTTAAGAATAGCGACCCGAGAATTGCCGGGCCCAGACCCAGCGTCGCCTGTTGCAGAGTGCTGAGAATCGCGCTCCCGGCCCCGGCGTCGCAGGCGCTGATATCGCGCATCCCGATACGGTAAAAGCTGTTGACGATCAGCGCCTGCCCGTAGCCGATAAGCGCCGTGGAGGGGACCAGCGCCAGGGTGGTGGTGTGGATACCAAGGCGATAAAAGGTCGCGCTCAGCAGCAGCAGGCCGACAATCTGCACCGACAGGCCGGTCAGCAAAATGCGCCCCATGCTGTAGCGGGCAATCAGCTTCGGCGCGTACAGCGCGGAGATGAAGTAGGCCACGCCGAGCGCGATAAAGCTGTTGCCGGACTGCCACGGCGCCATCCCCAGACCGGCCTGCATGGTCAGCGCCATGCAGAACATAAACCCGGACCAGGCGCTGAAAAAGAGCAGGGCGATGGCCATGCCAAAGCGAATGCTGGTGAGCTTCAGCAGGCGGGGCGGCAACAGCGGCTGCTCGCCGCGCTGCTGTTTGCTCAGCGCGCTCGCCCGCATCCAGACCAGCAGCGGCAGCACCGCAGCTAACATCAGCTGCAGCGTCCACGGCCAGTGCAGCTCCGGCCCCAGCGCCATCGGAAACAGCAGGCAGCAGAGGATTAGCGCAAGGCTGAAGGTGCCCTGCCAGTCGATGCGCGAATGCGCTTCGCGCCGGGTCTCCGGGACGTATCGCGGGCTGAAGGCCAGCACCAGCAGGCAGATCGGCACGTTAATAAAGAAGGCATTTCGCCAGCCTAAACCGGCGATATCCGCCGAGACCAGCCAGCCGCCGCCCATCTGACCGACGATAAAGGCGATGCCGCCAATGCCGCCGTAGAGGCTGATGGCCCGGGCGTGGGCGGTGCCTTTGAGGGTGATATGCAGCGTAGTGAGAATCTGCGGCACGATCAGGGCCGCGCCGGCGCCCTGGACCGCGCGCGCCGCCAGCAGCGTGCTGATGGAGTTCGCCATCCCGCACAGCAGGGAGGCGACGCCAAAAATCGCCACGCCCCACATAAACAGACGGCGGCGGCCATAGTTATCGCCAAGCTTGCTGCCCATCGCCAGGCAAACGGCAAAGGCGACGCCGTACAGCGCGACGATCAGTTCCAGCTGGGTGGCGCTGGCGTTCAGCGACTGGGTGATGGAGTCCAGCGCGACGTTGGCGATCGAGGTGTCGATCAGCGGCAGCATCTGGCCGGTCAACAGAAGGAATAAACCGGCGCGGCCGGGTGAAACAGCAGACGAATTCATCGGATCTCTCCATTGCGTCATTCAGCGGATGGCCGTAGCATCACCGATAAATTAAACGGGTACCAGTTCCTGCTTATACTGGTATTAGCACTACCATGCTGGAGGTTTTATGACGACCATGCCGCAACGTGAATCGACGATCGCCGCGCCCGATGACGGCCGTAAACAGCTGGGGGCGTTTCTGCGCGCCCGGCGTGAGAGCCTCGATCCGCAGCGCCTGGGGTTGCCGCGCGTTGGCCGACGACGCACGCCGGGCCTGCGGCGGGAAGAGGTGGCGATGCTGGCGGAGGTCGGCATCACCTGGTACACCTGGCTGGAGCAGGGGCGGGAAGTGAATCCGTCCGAGGCCGTGCTGGTGTCGGTGGCGAACGCGCTGCAGTGCAGCCCGCTGGAGACCCGACATCTGTTTGTCCTGGCCGGACTGACGCCGCCGGAAGCCGCGCAGGTCACGGTATGCGAAGGCATCAGCCCGGGCACCCGGCGGATGCTTGATAGCCTGATGCCGCAGCCCGCCAGTATTCAGAAGCCGAGCTTTGATATTGTGGCGTGGAACGACAGCTTCTGCCGCCTGATGGGCATCGATTTCGCCACCATTCCGGAAGAGGATCGCAACTGCATTTATCTGTATCTGACCAATGAAACCTGGCGCAGCCGCATCGAGAATCGCGACGTGCTGGCTACGTTTGTCTCCTATTTCCGCGCGGCGATGGCGGAGCACCGCGGCGATCCGCTGTGGGAGAATAAGCTGGCGCGCTTTTTCGCCGCGTCGGCGGAGTTCGAGGCGCTCTGGCATCAGCGCTATGAGGTGCGCGGGGTGGAGAATCAGGTGAAACACTTTAACCATCCGCAGCTCGGACGCTTCAGCCTGCAGCAGATGTACTGGTACTCGGCCCCGCGCAACGGTTCGCGCCTGCTGGTCTATTTGCCGATGGATGAAACGGGCGAGCGGGCGCTGGCGTGGCTGCACACACACTAACGGAATGCTTATGAACGTGACCCGAAAAGAGCAGCGCATTATTCAGCGTACGCTCAACGCCTGGCGGTCATTGGCCGCTATGCGGAGCGCATCTGGCACGTGGAGGTATCCTGGCTGCAAAATACTGCGGGCTATCCCCGGGGGCGGCGCTTGACGCGCCTTACCCGGGCTACGGGTTCCCACAGTGTGTAATTTTGTAGCCCGGATAAGGCGACGGCCGCAATCCGGGGATCATCCTGACGTAAAAGAAAAGCAGAGAATTAAATCTCGGTAATGGTCGTCGCCTGCGGCAGGCGTGATTTCGGCAGCGTCGCGTTGAAGTCTTCGACGCTATGATGGCCGACCGGCACCACCACCAGGCTGGTGTAGCCCTGGGCTTTCAGGTCGAATTCGGCATCGAGAATCGCGAAATCGACGCCTTCAATCGGCACGGCGTCCAGGCCCATTGCCGCCACGCCCAGCAGGAAGTTGCCGACGTTCAGATACACCTGCTTCGCCATCCACTGGTCGTCGTCATGCAGATCTTTGCGGTGCATATCGGCAAAGAAGGTGCGGCCTTTATGGTTCGCGGCTTTGGCGTCGGCGTTTGCGAAGCGGCCATCGGCCTCTTCCTGGTTCACCACGCGCTCAAGCCAGGCGTCATCCATCGCAGTTTTGGCGCAGAACACCACCACGTGGGAGGCATCGAGAATTTTACGTTCGTTAAACACGTAGGTGCCGCTCGCCGCTTTGGCAACGCGCGCTTTGCCTTCATCGCTGCTGGCAACGATAAAGTGCCACGGCTGGGAGTTGGTGCTTGACGGGCTGTACTGCAGCAGCGTTTTCAGGTTTTCCGCCTGCTCGGCAGTTAGCTTTTTGGTGGCGTCAAATGCCTTGGTGGAGTAGCGCTTTAAGGCAACCGATACGATATCCATACTCTTCCTCACTGTTTACAACCCCTTGCGGGTGCGTTTCGTGAAGGAAGAGTACAGCGATGGCGGGCAAATGATAAGGGGCAAAAATGCGATAACACTTATCGCGCAGCGCTGAAAATCACCCCGGACGTAGGCGCTGCTGCTCTTTTTTGCTGAGTTTATCGACGATCAGATTCCACGAATCATCGATCAGCTCCGCCAGCAGATCCACGCTGATGTCCTCGCCGGGAACTACGGTGATCCAGTGCTTTTTGTTCATGTGATAGCCGGGCTCGATGCTGCGATAAATCGCCTGATGAAGCAGCGATTTTTGCGGATCGCACTTCAGGTTGACCAGCGCGCGGCCGCGTACCGTCGCGGTGAGCATAAAAATCTTCCCGCCGACTTTAAACACATCGTACTCCGGGCCAAACGGCCAGCAGTGCTCGGTAAAGGGGAGCTCCAGCGCGATACGATGCGCGTTGTCATGCAGCGAGCGGTGATCCATCAGCTATTGTCCTCGGCAAGGGCCTGCCACATGGCTTCAAAGCCCAGCTCGACAAAACGGACGGCGCGCTCCGGCTCGTGGCTGGCGTATTCAATGGTGGTTTCGGCCAGCGAAAGAAACAACGCATCGCCGAAGGTACGGTACTCGTCGGATTGAAAAACGGGTTTGATTGAGCGCTGGCACAGTTCATTGAGCTCGGGAAACATCTCCTGGACGCGGTTGCGGGTTTCGTCGGTGATCCGTTCGCTCAGCGCCATCCGGCGAATCGCTTTATGCTCCATGGGGTTACGTACGCCCCAGCCGATATAGCTATTCCAGATATTGCGCGTGTTCTCTTTTGGCCGGGTCTCGTTCGGGTTGAGACCCGCGATCATTGTCTGAACCAGGTCTGCTTTTATGGTCAGATAAAGCTCGTTGAGCAAATCGTCCTTGGTGGCAAAGTAGCGAAACAGCGTACCCTCGGCAACCCCGGCGCTGCGGGCGATGGCGGAGGTTGAGGCGGCGATTCCCGATTGGGCAAAGGCGGCGGTTGCGGCCTCCAGTAACGCTTGCTTTTTATCTTCACTCTTAGGACGAGCCACTACACTTTACCTCACTCATAATAAAACCACGATCTAAGCACGCCCGGCATGGGCGCTGCAACGCTGTCTGTCAAAATTTGAAAATCGTCTTGACGACTTTCAGCTTCTTCCTAATAATGAGTGCTTACTCACTCATAATCAAGCCTTATAACAAAAACCTCCAGGAAGGGGGATTTCGCCAGGTCAGGATATGAACCGTGTCACTTTCAGCGTGGTCGCCATCATGTTATTAGCGTCAGCAACAATTTTGCCGTTTGTGTTAAATGCCGGATTTGGTCAGGCGCCGCAGGGCGCGCAGCTCAGCCTGGTGGAGCAGTCGCCGCACTATCACGACGGTCAGTTTCACAATCAGCTTCCGACGCCTGGCTTTACCGGGCAAAAAAATATGCTGGCCGCATGGTGGGAGTTTCTGGTCGCCAAACGTGAAAATGCCAGACCGGCCCAGCCGCTACCGCTGGTGAACACCGATCTGGCGGGCTTGCCGTCAGGGCAGGACGTGATGGTCTGGCTCGGTCACTCCTCCTGGTATCTGCAGCTGGCGGGCAAACGCATCCTGATCGATCCCGTATTTAGCAACTATGCCGCACCGTTCTCGTTTATTAATAAGGCCTTTGCCGGGGATTACCCGTGGCACGCTGAGGGCATGCCGGATATCGACCTGCTGATTATCTCGCACGATCATTACGACCACCTTGATTACGCCACCATTAAAGCTCTGATGCCGAAGGTCAAGCGCGTGGTGACGCCGCTGGGCGTGGGGTCGCACCTACGCTACTGGGGAATGGAGAGCGCGATAATCAGCGAGGCTGACTGGAATCAGTCGGTACAGGTGAGCGATGAGCTGACGGTACACGTCCTGCCCGCGCGCCACTTTTCCGGCCGCGGCCTCAAGCGCAACCAGACCCTGTGGGCCAGCTTTATGTTCGTTACCCCGCAGCAGAAAATTTACTACAGCGGCGACAGCGGCTACGGCCCGCACTTTAAAGCCATCGGCGAACAGTTTGGCGAAGTGGATTTGGCGATCATGGAAAACGGTCAGTATGACCAGGACTGGAAGTACATCCACATGATGCCGGAAGAGACGGCGCAAGCCGCTGACGATGTTCATGCACGCGCGGTGCTTCCGGGTCACGCCGGGCGCTTCGTGCTGGCAAAACACACATGGGACGATCCGTACAAAAGGCTGGCGGAGGCCAGCACAGGGCGACCGTGGCGACTGCTGACGCCAATGTTGGGTGAGCCGGTTTGGGTCGCCGATAAAACGCAATCATTTAACGCCTGGTGGCGCTAACGATGAGAGTGGTTCAGGAGGAGAGAGGACATATGACTATTTCCGCTCAGGTCATTGATACTATCGTCGAGTGGATTGATGATAATTTGCATCAGCCGCTACGTATTGACGATATTGCGCGCCACGCCGGTTATTCGAAGTGGCATTTGCAACGACTGTTTTTACAGTACAAAGGGGAGAGTCTGGGGCGCTATATCCGCGAGCGTAAGCTGCTGCTGGCGGCCCGCGATCTGCGCGATACCGATCAGCGGGTCTACGATATTTGCCTGAAATACGGTTTTGACTCGCAGCAAACCTTTACCCGCATCTTCACCCGCACGTTTAATCAGCCGCCGGGTGCCTACCGTAAAGAAAATCACAGCCGCGCGCACTGAAAAGCGTCCGCCGGGGGAAGACCGGCGGACGCTTTTTTACCAGGCGTAGTTGACCGTCGCCGTCACCGTCCGACCAATGCCGTAGAAGCAGGCGCTATCGCTGGCGCAGGAGGCCACGTATTTGGTATTGGCGAGGTTGTTGACGTTGAACTGCACTTTCGCCCCTTTCAGGCTCGAATTCAGCTCGCCTAACTCATAGCTGACCATGGCGTCGTACAGATCCACTGCCGGTACCTTAAACGTGTTTTTCGCATCGCCGTAGCTGGTGCCGATATAGCGTACGCCAACGCCCGCGGTCAGGCTTTTTAACGCGCCGTCCGGCAGGGTATAGCTGGTGAACGCCGAAGCCATATGGGTCGGAATGCGTGCCGGCGTTTTCCCTTCGGTACCGACGACGGTGGTATTGACGGTTTCCGCGTCGGTATAGGTGTAAGACGCGATCAGATTGAGGTTATCGAAGACCGTCGCGTGCGCTTCGGCTTCAACGCCTTTCGAGCGCACTTTACCGCTGTTTTCAAACCACCCGGCCGCGCTGTTGTACGTCGCGACGTTGCTCTGCGTCAGATCGTACAGCGCGAGGGTCATTAACGCGTTTGGGTCAGGCTGGTATTTCAGACCCACCTCTACCTGTTTGCCTTCGCTGGGATCGAATGGTCCGACACCCGGCGCGCGGTTGGTTTGCAGGTTAGGTTCGAAGGAGGTGCTGTAGCTGATATAGGGGGAAAGACCGGAATCAAAGGCGTACAGCAGGCCGGTGCGCCAGGTGAGCTTATTATCATTCTGCTGGGTGCTGCTGGCGTCGTTAAAATCGGTGGTGCGTACCTCTGCCCAGTCGTAGCGCCCGGAAACTAACAGTTCCCAGTTTCGCCAGCTCAGCTGATCCTGAACATACACCCCAGCCTGGTCGAGATTTTGCTGTTCATTAGTGGCGGGACTGAAGGCGCTTTCATCGACGCTAACCCCGTAGGTCGGGCTGCGCCAGTCGATATCGTACTGAGAGCCGCCGGCCCGACCAAGGTACTGCTTATCCTTACTGGTTTTGTAATCCACACCGCCAATCACCGTATGCGCCACCTGACCGCTGGCGAACTGCGCTTCAAGCTGGTTATCGATGCCAAACTCATCGGTCTGACGCTGTTCATGCTGGGCGCGGCGGGAGAGTACCGAGCTGTTGGCGGCGCTGGTGGAATAAACCAGGTAGCGATACTTCTGTTTGATGGTGGCGTAGCGGGCGTTCTGGCGCAGAGTAAAGGTATCGTTGAGCTGGTGCTCAAATTCATAGCCAATCATCGTTTGTTCACGCCACGACTGGTTGTAGCTGGGATCGCTGACGTTAAAATCGCGAGGAATATAGCTGCCGTCGACGCTTTCCACGGTACCGTAACGCGGCAGGAAGTTACGATAGCCGGCGTCCGGGTCTTTCTGATAGCTGGTTAACAGGGTAAAGCGCGTGGCGTCACCAGGATACCAGGTGAGGGCAGGGGCGATAGCCATCCGCGTCTCTTTATAGTCATCGATCTGGTTATTCTGGGTGCGGGCGATCCCGCTCAGGCGATAGAGCAGGTGGCCGTCATCGCTCAGCGGGCCGCCAACGTCGAAAGCCCCTTCGGCGAGGTGGTTATTGCCGGTACGGAACTGTACCTCATGAATCGGCTGGCTGGTCGGGCGTTTGCTGGTCATGCTAATCAGCCCGCCGGGGTTGACCTGACCAAACAGCACCGAGGCCGGGCCGCGCACCAGCTCGACGCGTTCCAGCAGCCACGGGTCGAAAGTGCCGGTTTGTGACGAGGCGGTGGCACCGTAGCTCAGGCCATCGAGGAATTTGGGCACGTAGCTGAAGCCGCGCACGAATACTTCGTCGTTGCGGTTAGATGAACCTCGGTATTCGGTAAAAACGCCCGCGCTATAGCGCAGCGCCTGGGAAACCGAGGTGACGTCCAGCGCCCGCATTTGATCGCGGGTGACCACCGATACCGACTGCGGCGTTTTGACGATCTCCGCAGCGGTCTTTGTTGCCGACAGGGTTTTTGTCGCCACTATTCCCTTCAGCGGCGCTGTAGGATCCTCGCCGCTGCCGGCGGTGACGACGATCGTTTCCTCCGCTGCCAGCGCCGGCCCGCCAAACAGAGATGCCGCCACGCCCGCGGCCCAGAAAGCTGTTATCTTATTATATTTAAACATGTTTATTTTTTATCCTTGGTTGAATCGCCATCAAAAAACGCCCGCGTCGAGGAGAATCGACCGGCGGTTATCATTAACGGCGTTAATGTTATTGCAAATAGTTATTATTTGCATTAGCGTTATTAACAAATTCTTACAAGGAACTATTGGCTAATGAAGACGGCGTGGAGCGGCCTGCTGATTGGCATGAGTACCCTACCGGCGGCGGCGATGAACTGCGAATCTCCTTCGTTACAGGGGGAACTGGAGGGGAAGTTCGACGCCAGCGGCGAGGTCTGTTTTGACCTGCCGACATTGGGCGAGAACTACGTCGCGGCGACCCTCTCCGGCGTCACCGATGCCCGACTGCTGGATGACAATAACCGCCGTCTGCGCACGCTGCTGACGGGCGGTCCGGCGGACGGCGAGCAAACCCTGCTGTTTTCTCTGCCGGTAAATCGCGCCTCCTCGCTGGTGCTGCACGGCGAAGAGGGGGCGCGCTGGCGCTTTCAGTGGCAGATGCGGGAAACCACCGCTCTGGCCAAAGTTCAGCCGCTGGATCCGGTCAGCCCGCGCCTGCTGCGGCTGAAGCGTGAACTGGCGGCGGGAGGTTCAACGGCGCATTTCTGGCAGGAGCGCGAGCGGGAAGGGACGCCAATGGTGGAACCGGTGGACGCCGGTCATAAGCGGGTAACTTTCCTGTGGCGCGGGGCGAGCCGCAACGTGTTTATTCTGGGTTCGCCGGCGGGGGATCACGATCCGCTGTTTCGCCTCGGGGATTCTGACGTCTGGTTTCGCAGCTACGTGGTGCCCGCCGATACCCTCATGCAGTATAAGCTGGCCCCGGACGTGCCGCAGGTAACCGGCAGCGCGCGGGAGCAGCGGCGGGCGATTCTGGTCAGCGCCCAGGCTGACCCGCTCAACCCGAACAGCATCAATGCCGCCCACGACCGCTGGAATCGCCACTCTCTGCTGGCCCTCAACGCCGCGCGTTTTTGCACCGCCCAGCGTATGGCGCAGCCGCTACGCTACGGAACCTTAACCCGCCATCAGCTGCGCAGCGACTTTCTGCAAAATATGCGGGAAGTGCTGATTTATCGCCCGCGGTTGCCGCAGCCCGCGCGCTGGACCCTGTTGCTCTTTGACGGTAAAACTTACCAGCACGAATACCGCCTCGCCAACGTGCTGAACGCCCTGATCGCCAGCCACCGGCTGCCGCCGATTAACGTGGTGTTTATCGATAGTCTCGATCATTCGCGACGGGCGAAGGAGCTGCCGCCAAATCCGCACTTTGCCGATTTTATGGCCCATGAGTTGCTGCCCTGGCTGAACCGCCAGGGGATCAGCCTGACCCGGCAAAAAACCGTGGTTGCCGGGTCCAGCTACGGCGGGCTGGCCGCGTCCTGGGTAGCGCTGCGCTACCCCCGGCAGTTTGGCAACGTATTGAGCCTGTCCGGGTCATACTGGTGGGCGCCGCAAGGGGAGGAGGCCGGCTGGCTGACCCGCCAGTACCAGCAGTCGCCGCGCTATCCGGTGCGCTTCTGGCTGCAGGCGGGGAAATTCGAAACCAGCGGGCCGGACGGCGGCATTTATGCCAATACGCTTGAATTTGAGCGGGTGCTAAAAGAGAAGGGTTATACGGTGAGCTTCCATCCCTCCTCCAGCGGCCACGATTACGCCGCCTGGTGCGAAGCGCTGGTCAACGGCATGCGCGACCTGACCGGCTTAGCGCTCAAGGGAAAACCAGCGACGCCAGACCCAGCGCAGCAGCAGATATTCAACCGCGCCCAGCGCTAAAAACCACAGGCAAAAGATCAGGGTATAAAGCTGGTTGAGATCCATCAGATGGAATGTCGCAACCAGCTTCTGCGCCAGCGTCAGGCCCAGCGAGGGCGCCGGCAGCAGCAGGCAGGAGAGCAAAGCCAGCAGCAAAATGCCGGCGGCGCTGAGGAGCGTTTCTAGCGGATGTTTCATTATTTGTTAATCATCAGTTAAAAACATATTGTCCGGTAAAAAGAGAATCAATGCAATATCGTTTCGTACGTAATTATAATACGCATTAGATATTATATTTAAACGTCCTCGTTTATTCCCATGTTAATTATTTTGGTAATGTTTGTGATTAAGTTAATTACATTGCAATGTAAATTAACGTCATTATTAAGCCAGCGCTTTTACAAAAGTATAGGTGCTATATCCCACCAGTGTAGCGATAATAATGGCCAGCAGGATGTACAGCACCAGACGGCGTCCGCGATAGATTCCAAACATAGTAGACCTCGTTTAGTTTTGGTTTATTAATATTCTGCAATAGTTGTTTTATAGAATTAACTTACCATAAATTTTGTATTGGCGAGAGAGTAAATATTGCGCAAGCTCAAATTATCTCCCGCCTGTTTGAAATTTTTCTCATTGGCCCGGAATGATTCCAGGCTTTCCGCCTCACGGAATTTTAAGGGAGATATATTTTGACCAAAACGATCAAAACTAATAATACCACCCCCTCAGGGGATGTCGCGCCACGCCGCGCATATCAGCAGACGGTTGATGCGGTGCTGGCGCAGAATAAAAGCCATGCCAACGGCCTCAGCGCCGCCGAGGCCGCCGAGCGTTTGAAGACCTTCGGCCCCAACGCCTTGCCGGAGAAAAAAGGCAAGCCGGCCTGGCTGCGCTTCCTTGCCCACTTTAACGACGTCCTGATTTTTGTCCTGCTGGCCGCCGCCGCGCTCACCGCGGTCATGGGCCACTGGGTCGATACGCTCGTCATCCTTGGCGTCACGGTGATCAACGCCCTGATCGGCCATATCCAGGAGAGCAACGCAGAAAAATCGCTGCAGGGCATCCGCAATATGCTCTCCAGCGACGCGCGCGTGCAGCGCAGCGGCAAGCATGAAACCATCCCGACCCGCGACCTGGTGCCGGGCGATATCGTGATACTGCGCGCGGGTGACCGCGTGCCTGCCGATATGCGCCTGATTGAGAGCCATAATCTGCGGGTCGAAGAGGCGATTCTCACCGGCGAGTCGACGGTAGTGGATAAAACCACCGACGCGCTGGAAGGCGAACTGCCGCTGGGCGACCGTACCAATATGCTCTTCTCCGGCACCACCATCAGCGCCGGCGGCGGCGTTGGCGTGGTGACCGCAACCGGTCAGGAGACCGAACTCGGCCACATCAACCAGATGATGGCGGGGATTGAGAAGCACCGCACGCCGCTGCTGGTGCAGATGGATAAGCTCGGTAAAGCGATTTTCGTTATCATCCTGGCGATGATGGCCGCGCTGTTCGTCTTCAGCCTCGCGCTGCGCGACATTCCTCTCGGCGAGCTGCTGCTCTCCCTGATTAGCCTGGCGGTGGCCGCCGTGCCGGAAGGCTTACCGGCGATTATCTCGATTATTCTCTCTCTGGGCGTACAGGCGATGGCGCGTCAGCGGGCGATTATCCGCAAGCTGCCGACGGTGGAAACCCTGGGCGCCATGACCGTGGTGTGCTCGGATAAAACCGGCACCCTGACGATGAACGAGATGACCGTCAAAGCGATCATCACCGCCGACTGCTGCTACCGCGTCGAAGGCGACAGCTACGAGCCACAGGGTAACATCTGCCTGGAAGGCAGCAACGAGCCGGTGCAGATTAAACCGGGCAGCGTGCTGGAAACCTATTTGCGCACCATCGATCTGTGTAACGACAGCCAGATGATTCAGGACGAGCGCGGCCTGTGGGGCATTACCGGCGGGCCGACCGAAGGGGCGCTGAAGGTGCTGGCGGCGAAAGCGCAGCTTGCGCCCGTCGATGCCCGCCTGGTCGCAAAAATCCCGTTCGACTCGCAGTACAAGTACATGGCGACCCACCAGAAAATGGGCGACGTCGAGCAGGTGCTGATTACCGGCGCGCCGGACGTGATTTTTGCCCTGTGCCGCCATCAGCTGAGCAAGCAGGGGGCGGTGCCGTTCGAGCCGCAGTACTGGGAAGAGGAGATGGCGCGCTTTGCCCGCCAGGGCCTGCGTATGGTCGCCGCCGCCTACAAACCGGCCACCGTTGGCAGCACCACGCTGACCCACGACGATCTGCGCGAAGGACTGGTCTTCCTCGGCATTGCCGGAATGATGGACCCGCCGCGTCCGGAAGCGATTGACGCTATCCACGCCTGCCAGAACGCGGGGATCCGCGTGAAGATGATTACCGGCGACCACCCGCAGACGGCGATGAGCATTGGCCAGATGCTGGGGATCACCAACAGCAGCCAGGCGATGACCGGCTATCAGCTGGAGCACATGGACGACGCCGAGCTGGCGAAAGCCGCCGTTGAGTACGATATCTTTGCCCGTACCAGCCCGGAGCACAAGCTGCGACTGGTGAAAGCGCTGCAGGATAACGGCGAAGTGGTTGGCATGACCGGCGACGGCGTCAACGACGCCCCGGCGCTGCGCCAGGCCGACGTCGGGATCGCCATGGGGATTAAAGGCACCGAGGTGACCAAAGAGGCCGCCGACATGGTCCTGACCGACGACAACTTTGCCACCATCGCCAGTTCGGTCAAAGAGGGGCGTCGGGTCTACGACAACCTGAAGAAGACCATTCTGTTCATCATGCCGACCAACCTGGCGCAGGGGCTGCTGATTATCATCGCCCTGCTGGCGGGGAACATCATTCCGCTGACGCCGGTGCTGATTCTGTGGATGAACATGGCCACCTCCGCGACGCTCTCCTTCGGCCTCGCGTTTGAAGCCGCCGAGCGCAACGCCATGAACCGGCCGCCGCGTAAAACCGGCCAGCACGTTATGGACGCCTTCGCCGTCTGGCGCGTCGCTTTCGTCGGCACCATGATCGCCGTCGCCGCCTTTATGCTTGAAGCCTGGCTGGCGCCGCGCGGCCACAGTCCGGAGTTTATCCGCACCGTCCTGCTGCAGATGCTGGTCACCGCACAGTGGGTTTATATGATTAACTGCCGCAGCAGCGACAGCTTCTCGCTGGGCATGGGACTGCTGCGCAACAAAGGCATCTGGCTGGTGAGCGGCGTGCTGCTGCTGATGCAGCTGGTCATCATCTACGTACCGGTGATGCAGACGATGTTTGGCACCGAAGGGCTGCCGCTGCGCTACTGGTTCATCACGCTGGTCATCGGTATCGCGATGTTCCTGGTGGTGGAAGTTGAGAAGCGCCTGACCCGTCGTTTCCGCAAAGCCGCATAGCGTGTCTGACCCGCCCGGCGTCCCTTCTCCTGAGGGGGGAGGGACGCCGCATCGTCGTAAGGAATTCCCCATGAACAAGATTATCCGCTCCGCCCTGCTGGCCTGGGGCCTGGCAGGCTACGCGCTCGCCGCCGCCGCCGCGCCGGCCGTTCCGGTGCGCGTCGCCACCGTGGAACACGCGCCGCATGCCGGTGAACGGCAAATCTCCGGCCGCGTCGAGGCCATTCACTCCGTCGATATTCGCGCCCGCACCGAAGGAAAGATTGTGCAGCGCCACTTCCAGGATGGGCAGTACGTCAACCAGGGCGATCCGCTGTTTACGCTGGATGACGCCCAGCCGAAAGCCGCGCTGGCGCTGGCCCAGGCTGAACTGAAAAGCGTGCAGGCTTCGCTACGCCAGGCCCAGCAGCAGCTGAGCCGCTACCAGCAGCTGAAAAATAACCACGCAATCAGCCGCAACGACGTAGACACCGCGCAGATGCAGCGCGATGTCGCCGCCGCCGCCGTCGAGCAGGCCCGGGCGCGCATTGCCGCCCAGCAGATTACGCTCGGCTATACCCGCATTACCTCGCCGGTCACCGGGCGCGTCGGCCATAGTCCTTTTCACGTCGGCGGTCTGGTGAATCCCGCCAGCGGCGTGCTGGTCGATGTGGTCCAGCTTGATCCCATTCGCGTGGCGTTCTCGCTGGATGAAACCGCCTTTTTCGCGAAAGCGGGACAGCACACGGATATCGCCGCGCTGAAGCAGGCGTGGCTGGCGCAGGTGGATGTCGATGGGCGGCGTGAAGACGGCGCCCTGACCTCCGTCGATAACCGTATTGATAGCCGCACCGCCAGCGTGGCGCTGCGCGCTGAGTTTGCCAACCCGCAGCACCGTCTGCTGCCGGGCGGCAACGTCACGGTTTTCTTCCGGCCGCAGCAGCTTAAGGAGAGCCCGATGATCCCGGCCTCTGCGCTACAGCAGGATGCGCTGGGCTTTTACTGCTGGGTACTGACGGCGGACTACACCGTGACGATGCGCCGTTTAGCGCCCGCCGGTCAGCATGGCCAGAGCTTCGTGGTGGCCGATGGTCTGAAAGCGGGGGAGCGCGTAGTGACGGAAGGCGCCCAGCGCCTGCGTGACGGCGCGGCCGTTCAGCTGCTGAGTGAATAAGGGAGAGGCGATGCTCACATTTTTTATCCGTCGCCCTCGCTTTGCGATGGTGATTGCGCTGCTGATGACCTTTGTCGGCGCGGTCTCGCTGAAGCTGATCCCGGTCGAGCAGTATCCGCAGATTACGCCGCCGGTCATCAACGTTAGCGCCAGCTGGCCGGGCGCCAGCGCGGCGGACGTGGCGGAAGCCATTGCCGCGCCGCTGGAGACCCAGCTCAACGGCGTCGATCATATGCTCTATATGGAGTCCACCAGTTCCGATGAGGGGACCTACAGCCTGAGCCTGACTTTTGCCGCCGGGACCGATGCCGATTTAGCCGCGATCGATGTGCAGAACCGCGTGTCGCAGGCGGTGGCGCAGCTGCCTGCCGACGTGCAGCAGAACGGCGTGCAGGTGCGTAAGCGGGCGACGAACCTGCTGATGGGCGTGAGTCTCTATTCGCCGCTCGGCACGCTATCGCCGCTGTTTGTCAGCAACTACGCCAGCACTCAGGTGCGCGAGGCGCTGGCGCGTCTACCCGGCGTCGGGGAAGTGCAGATGTTCGGCGCGCGCGACTACAGCATGCGCATCTGGCTGCGGCCCGACCGCATGAACGCGTTGAATATCACAACCGACGATATTGCCCAGGCGCTGCGCGAGCAGAACGTGCAGGGCGCGGCGGGGCAGGTGGGGACGCCGCCGGTATTTAACGGCCAGCAGCAGACGCTGACCATCAACGGTATCGGGCGACTCAGCGACGCCGCCGGCTTCGGGCAAATTGTGGTTCGCAGCGGCGAACGCGGCCAGCTGGTGCGCCTGTCTGACGTGGCGACCATTGAGCTGGGCGCGCGCAGCTACAGCTCCGGCGCGCAGCTCAACGGCAAAGATTCCGCCTATCTCGGTATCTATCCGACGCCCACCGCCAACGCCCTGCAGGTCGCCACCGCGGTGCGCGCTGAGCTGACCCGGCTGCACGCGCGTTTCCCGGCGGATCTCACCTGGGAAGTGAAGTTTGATACCACCCGCTTTGTGGCGGCGACGATCAAAGAGATCGGCGTGTCGCTGGCGCTGACCCTTATGGCGGTGGTGGTGGTGGTTTCGCTGTTCCTCCAGAGCTGGCGGGCGACGCTGATTGTCGCGCTGGCGATCCCGGTGTCGCTTATTGGCACCTTTGCCGTGCTTTATGCGCTGGGCTACAGCGCCAATACCCTGAGCCTGTTCGCGATTATTCTCGCCCTGACGATGGTGGTGGATGACGCCATCGTGGTGGTGGAGAGCGTGGAAACGAAAATGGCGGAGGGGCTGGATCGCGGCGCCGCGACCGCCGAGGCGCTGCGGCAAATCGCCGGGCCGGTGATCGCCACAACTCTGGTGCTGCTGGCGGTGTTTGTGCCGGTAGCGATGCTGCCGGGGATCGTCGGCGAGCTGTATCGCCAGTTTGCGGTGACCTTATCGACGGCGGTGACGCTGTCGAGCGTGGTGGCGCTGACCCTGACGCCCGCGCTGTGCGCGCTGCTGCTGCGTCCGCGGCCGCAGCAGCCAGCCGCCATCTGGCGCGGTTTTAACCGCGGTCTGGATACGGTGCGCGATGGTTACGGGCGTCTGGTCGGGAGGATGAATCGTCGCCCCTGGCTGGCGCTGGCGGCGACGATGGCGGCGGCCGGGGTGGTGGTGTTTAGCTTTATCACCATGCCAAAGGGTTTTCTGCCGCAGGAAGATCAGGGCTACTTTTTTGCCAGCGTGCAGCTGCCTGAAGCCGCCTCGCTGGAGCGTACCGAAGCGGTGATGGCGCAGGCGCGCGAGCTGCTGTTGTTGAATCCGGCGGTTGAGGATGTGATTCAGGTCTCCGGTTTTAATATTCTCAACGGTACCAGCGCTTCAAACGGCGGATTTATCTCGGTGATGCTGAAGGACTGGCACCAGCGGCCGCCGCTGGAGGCGGTGATGGAAAAGGTGCAGGGCCAGCTGATGGGGCTACCGGAGGCGACGATCATGACTTTTGCGCCGCCGACGCTGCCGGGGCTGGGCAACGCCTCCGGGTTTAATTTACGCATTCTGGCCCAGGCCGGACAATCGCCGGCGGAGCTGGAGCAGGTGACGCATCAGGTGCTGCGGACGGCTAATCAGTACCCGCAGCTGAGCCGGGTATTTACCACCTGGAGCAGCAACGTGCCGCAGCTGACGCTCACCGTCGATCGCGACCAGGCGGCCCGGCTGAACGTACCGGTGGCGAGGATTTTCAGCAGCCTGCAAACCGCGTTTGGCGGCACCCGCGCCGGCGATTTCAGCATCAACAATCGTGTCTACCACGTGGTGATGCAAAACGAGATGCAGTGGCGCGAGCGGGCAGAGCAGATAAGCGAGCTGTACGTGCGCAGCGACAGCGGCGAGCGGGTTCGCCTGAGTAATCTGGTGACGATTACGCCGACGGTGGGCGCGCCGTTTATTCAGCAGTATAACCAGTTCCCGTCGGTATCGGTGAGCGGGTCGGCGGCCGAAGGCGTCAGCAGCCGGACGGCAATGGCGGTGATGGAGCAGATTTTACAAGCGAACCTGCCGCACGGTTATGATTACGCCTGGAGCGGCATCTCCTGGCAGGAGCAGCAGACCGGTAACCAGGCGGTGTGGATTGTGCTGGCGGCGGTAGCGATGGCGTGGCTGTTCCTCGTCGCCCAGTATGAGAGCTGGACGCTGCCGGCGAGCGTGATGCTGTCGGTGCTGTTCGCCATCGGCGGGTCGCTGCTGTGGCTCTGGTGGGCCGGTTATGCCAACGATGTATACGTGCAGATAGGCCTGGTGCTGCTGATCGCGCTGGCGGCGAAAAACGCGATTTTGATCGTCGAGTTTGCCCGGGCGAAGCGCGAAGAGGGGATGTCGATTATCGACGCCGCCCGTGAAGGGGCGACCCGCCGCTTCCGCGCGGTAATGATGACGGCGGTCTCTTTTATCATCGGGATTGTGCCGATGATGCTCGCCACCGGCGCCGGGGCGCAGAGCCGGCGGATTATCGGTACCACGGTGTTCAGCGGCATGCTGGTGGCGACGGTAATCGGCATTTTGTTTATTCCTTCGCTGTACGTGCTGTTCCAGCGGCTGCGCGAGTGGGCCCACCGCCGGATGTAGGTGGCCCGCGCCTGTCCGGGCTACAGTACTGCATATTGCCGATAACCCGTAGCCCGGGTAAGGCGTTTACGCCGCAACCCGGGGAATATGCCGCGACGTGGTATTGCTGTGGCTTCTTCCCGGCTTGCGCTGCGCTTAGCCGGGCTACCGGGCCGCAGATTGCCGGTAATCCGTAGCCAGGACAGGCGCGGCAGCGCCGCCTCCGGGAGATTTTCATGCCGCTGCGGATATGTTTCTGAAACAACGTGTCATGCAGCGATGCCCTGGCCCCCGCTGAAATCGGCGAACCGGAGGACCGAAGACAAGGGCTGGCCGCCAGGGATGGCGGACAGAGGCGAATCGAGACACGACAAAATTGCCTGGAGCAATTTTGAACAGCGCTTGCGCTGGCCCCGTAGGGGCGAGTCCCAGGGATGGGACGAGTAATGTCGAGTTGAGCCGACCTCGGGCTGAGGACCGGGAGGTGAGCGCAGTGCGCAGCACCGATTTATTTGCGGGACCGCGGGGATTGTAAAGGGGGAGACGGTTTTCTCCCCCTTTACCCGTTCACGTGCCTCGATGAGACATTTTCTGCGACTTGATGGTGAACGGAACCCCTCAACACCGTCCCGGAGGCGGCGCTGCCCAATCTCCCTCCCTCAGGCACCGGGCCCGGAAATCCCGGGTCGCGGCGTAAACGCCTTACCCGGGCTACTCCCCGCAGACGATGTTTTGCCGACTACCTGCTCTCCACCGCGATCATGGTGACGAACGGATGGTACTGCCACGGCACGCTGCCGCCTTTCTGGTACATCTTCGAAATGGTGCCGTCGAGATAGAGCATCTGGCGCACGTTGAGCCTGGACTGCGCGTAGCAGGCAAAATCATAGAAATTGGTTTCGCGCGCGCTGAGCATAAAGACCACTTTGCCATCGCCGGTGATGCCCACGCCGTTACGCAGCTTGCGCGAGCTGGCGGACGGCTTCAGCCGCCAGTTGATCTTGCCGTTTTCAATCAGCATCGGCCCGGACTGCACGGCGTAGCGGATGGCTGGCGACGGCTTGAATTTATCGATGCTGACAATCCCCGCGTTTTGCCCGCGCAGATAAAACACCCCGCCGGGACGAATAAAAAAGTTGCCGCCGCCGGAAGCACGGTTAAGCGGGGTCAGCTGCCTGCCTTTCTCGATATACAGCCCCAGCGGCGCATAGGCTTTATCATAAATTCCGCCGTTCATCGCCATCTGCACCTGTCCGTTGTGGTCGATATCCGCCAGCAGGGCGCGCAGCGATCCCCAGGCTTTACCGTCCTCTTTTTGCCAGTACATCACGATGCGTTCGCGCTGCGGATCAACGGTATAGCTTTGCAGCGTCAGCGACGGGTCGGTCAGCGAGCACTTCCCGCTGGCGAAAGCGGGCAGGGATAACAGCAGCAGCGGCAGAAGAGAGAAAAAGCGCACGACAGGTTCCAGACAGACGACGAAAGCGTGCAGTATAGCGTTTTATCGCCGCTACGCCGTCCAGATTTCGCAGTGCTTTTGTACCAGCCCGATCAATGAACCGCCGTTGGCGACAAACTCGCGCATCTGCTGCGGCTCGCTGCGATCCTGCTTCGCCTGGCGCACAATCGCCTCCAGCGCGCTGCCGGCATTCAGCTTGTGGGCGCTGGGGGCCAGCCTATCCGCCAGCTGTAAAATTTCTTCGCGCAATGTTCGTTGTTCGCCGCCGTTAACATCGGTATTGATCCCATCAAGCCCGTAGCGGCAGGCCTGATAGCGGTTGAAGGGGTAGAGCAGATAATCCTCGGGCTGATGCTTAAACGGCCGCTCCGTCAGCAGCCAGCAGGCGATGATCTGAATAAACCCGGCGATATTCACCGCCTGAGCAATCGTCAGCGGCGTATCCATCACCCGGACTTCGACGGTACCAAAGCGCGGGCTGGGGCGGATATCCCAGTGCAGATCCTTCATGCTGTCGATCATGCTGGTATAGCTAAGACGGCGAAACAGACCGGTAAAAGCCTGCCAGTTATTCACCCACGGCATCGGGCCGTTATCGGGATAGGCGGCAAAAAGGTTAAGCCGCGAGCAGGCAAAGCCGCTATCGGTCCCGTCGAGCCAGGGCGATGCCGCATTCAGCGCGATAAAATGCGGTACGAAGCGCGACAGGCCGTGCAGAAGATAGATGGCATCATCGCCGTTTTGACACCCCACGTGCACGTGCTGGCCGAAGATCGTCGCCTGCTTCGCCAGGTAACCAAAGTGCTCGACGGTTTTCAGGTAGCGCGGGTTATCGCTGATCTGCTGACGCTGCCAGCTTTGAAACGGATGCGTTCCGCCGCCGCAGATTTGCACATGATGGCGGGAGGCGGCGCGCAGCACCGCCTGTTGAATCGCGCTCAGCTGCGCGGTGGCCTGGTGGATATCGCGGCAGACGCCGGTGGCGATCTCCAGCATGCTTTCGGTAATGTCATGCTTGGCCTCGCCCGCTTTCAGCGTGCCCTGCACCTCGTCAATCAGCGCGGAAGAGTCCTGGCTCAGATCGAAACCCGGCGGGTTGACGACCTGAAGCTCCAGCTCGATACCGAGGGTAAACGGCTCGGAGCGGTGAAAATCAGGTAACGGCATGGCGACTCCCTCTTTCTCTTTATCAGAAAGTATATACCCGTCATACTTCAAGTTGCAGGTGTGTTGGCTTTCCTCGCTCACCCCAGTCACTTACTGGAGTAAGCGCCTGGGGATTCCCTGCGTCGCCGCCTTCCTGCAACTCGAATTATTTAGGGTATAGAAGACAACGCCTCAAACTGATGATTTGCCGGATATTATGAATTTAATTTATAGAAAATAACGCCACGTGATTATCCCTTTAAAAAGAAAGTAAGGCTGGTGCAATCCTGCAACAGAATTCCCGCCGGTGGTGCAAAAAGATAAGGTTATTCTATTTTTTAAGTAAAATCATATAGATGATATAAGTCATTCTTATTTTATAAGCCATTTCACGCTTATTCCCCGCGCGTTCAGAACTGGTATGTATCTTGCCTGTTAAATAGCGACTTTTATTTAACAGGGACAATGTGATGCTGAAGAAAAAAATATTTTCGCGTAAATGCCATCTCGCCGTTGCTGTTAGCGGAGCATTGGCGCTGATCGCCTCTTTGCCGGCCAATGCCTCAACCCTGCGGATCGCCATGACCGCCGCCGATATCCCTTTGACCCTCGGCCAGCCCGATCAGGGCTTTGAGGGCAATCGCTTCACCGGCATTCCGCTCTACGACGCCCTCGTTGAATGGGATCTCTCACAGGGAGAAAAGCCCAGTGGCCTGGTGCCGGGGCTGGCGACCGAGTGGCACGTTGACCCGCAAAATCAAAGCCGCTGGATTTTCACCCTGCGCCCGGGCGTTAAGTTTCACGATGGTTCAACGGTCAACGCCGATGCCATCGTCTGGAACGTGGATAAGGTGCTGAATAAAGCCGCGCCGCAGTATGCCCCGGGCCAGATAGGCAACACCCTCTCACGCATGCCGACCCTGACCGGCGCGGAAAAGATTGACGACCACACCGTGGCGCTGACCACCTCCGAACCGGACGCGCTGCTGCCGTACAACCTTACCAACCTGTTTATCGTTTCGCCGACGGCGTGGCAGAAGCTGTATGACGCGGTGCCGGCAAACGCCGGCGATGCCGCCGCGCGTAGTAAGCAGGCGTGGACCGAGTTCGCCGCCCACGCGGTGGGCAGCGGTCCGTTCAAAATGGAAAAACTGGTTCCTCGCCAGCAGCTGATCCTCGATAAGAACCCCGACTACTGGAACAAAGATCGCATTCCGCGAGTGGACAAAGTGGTGCTGATCCCGCTGCCGGAAGCTAACGCCCGCACGGCGGCGCTGCTCTCGAAGCAGGTGGACTGGATCGAAGCCCCGGCCCCGGACGCGGTCGATCAGATAAAAGCCCAGGGCTTTAAAATCTACGCTAACACCCAGCCGCACCTGTGGCCGTGGCAGTTCTCCTTCGAAGAGGGCTCGCCGTGGAAAGATATTCGCGTGCGCAAAGCCGCCAACCTGTGCCTGAACCGCGCGGAGCTCAAAAGCTATCTCGGCGGCTATATGACCGAAGCGACCGGCGTCTACGAGGCCGGCAGCCCGTGGCACGGTAAACCCACCTTCCAGATCAAATATGACCCGGATACCGCCCGTAAGCTGATGACCGAAGCCGGGTATAGCGCCGGGAAACCGCTGCACGTCACGGTCGCCACCTCGGCCTCCGGCTCCGGGCAGATGCAGCCGCTGCCGATGAACGAGTACATCCAGCAGAGCCTGAAAAGCTGCTTCTTTAACGTCGACATTAAGGTCAACGAATGGAACACCCTGTTTACCAACTGGCGTCTCGGGGCGAAAGATCCGTCGGCGAAAGGGATCGACGCGATCAACGTCAGCGCCGCGGTTAACGATCCCTATTTCGGCATGATCCGCTTCTCCACCGCGAAGGCCTTCCCGCCGGTGGCGACCAACTGGGGCTACTTCTCGACCCCGGAAACCGAAAAGCTGGCGGCGGCGGTGAAACATGCGTTTACCCCGGCTGAAATGGATAAAGCCGCGGGTGAACTGCACGCCGCGCTGGTCGATCAGGTGCCGTTCCTGTTCGTCGCACACGATGTCGGGCCAAGGGCGATATCGCCAGCCGTCACCGGTGTGGTACAGCCGCAAAGCTGGTTTATCGACCTCAGCCTGGTGAGCAAAAAAGAGTAATCGACACGGGAGCAAGAGATGATCAATACGCTGCTATATCGCATCCTGCTGGCCGTCCCCACCATGCTCGGGGTGGCGGTGATCTGTTTTATGCTGGTGCAGATAGCGCCGGGCGACCCGCTGGTATCGGTGATGCCGCCGGACGCTTCGGAATCGCTGCGTCAGACCTTAATGCAGGCCTACGGCTTTGATAAACCGCTGCCGCTGCAGTTTGTGCACTGGCTATGGCGGGCGCTGCACGGCGATCTGGGCATGTCGGTCGCCACCGGGCGCCCGGTCATCGATGAAGTGATGACGGCGGTCACCTACTCTCTGCGTCTGGCGCTGCTGGCGACGGCGATCGGGTTTGCGCTGGGCAGCCTGTTCGGTTTTGTCGCCGGCTACTTTCGTAACAGCATTATTGACCGTCTGGCCTCGGTGCTATCCGTGTTTGGCGTCAGCGTACCGCACTACTGGCTGGGGATGCTGCTGGTCATCGTTTTTAGCGTCAAATTCGCGCTGCTGCCGGCGACCGGCGGCGGGCCAATCGGCGAGGTGGGCTGGCAGTGGAACTGGGAACACCTGCAGTTTATGCTGCTGCCGGCCTTCACGCTGTCGGTAATCCCGACCGGCATTATCGCCCGCACCGTTCGCTCGCAGGTGGCGGACATTCTCAGCCAGGAGTTTATCGTCGGCCTGCGCGCCCGGGGGCTCAACGAGTCGCGGATCTTTCTGCACGTGGTGAAAAACGCCGCCCCGACCGCGCTGGCGGTGATGGGGCTGCAGGTTGGCTATCTGATGGGCGGCTCGATTCTGGTGGAAACCGTCTTCTCCTGGCCCGGCACCGGTCTGCTGCTGAACACCGCTATCTTCCAGCGCGATCTGCCGCTATTGCAGGGCACCATCTGGGTACTGGCGCTGTTCTTTGTCCTGCTCAATCTGCTGGTGGATATTCTGCAAACCAGTCTCGATCCGCGAATTAAGAGGAGCTGACGATGGTGGATACCGTGACGACCAAAGGCATTACCGTCTCTGCCGCGACGGTTGCCAGACAAGGCTACTGGCGCGGCGTGTTTCGCCGCCTGCTGCGCGACCCGGGCGGCGTATTCGTCGGCGCGATCATTCTCATCCTGCTGGCGCTGGCGCTGTTCGGTCCCTGGCTAATCGTGAAAGATCCGTATCAAACATCGATGTTTTTACGCCTCAAACCGATTGGCGCCGACGGCTTTCCGCTGGGCTCCGATGAGCTCGGGCGCGATATGCTATCAAGGCTGATTCTCGGCACCCGGCTGTCGCTGTTTATGGGGATTGTCCCGGTGGTGTTCGCCTTTTTCATCGGCGGGGCGATCGGCATCATCGCCGGCTATGCGGGCGGTAAAACCAACACCCTGATTATGCGCACCGTGGACGTGTTTTACGCCTTTCCCTCGGTGCTGCTGGCGATCGCGCTCTCCGGCGCGCTGGGGGCGGGCATCGGTAACGCGCTGCTCTCGCTGACCCTGGTGTTCGTGCCGCAGGTGGCGCGTATCGCCGAAAGCGTCACCGCGCAGGTGCGGCATATGGACTATATCGACGCCGCCCGGGCTACCGGGGCCAGCGCGTTCACCATTATTCGCGTCCAGGTGCTGGGCAACGTGCTGGGGCCGATTTTCGTCTTCTCCACCGGCCTGATTTCGGTGTGCATGATCCTCGCCTCCGGGCTCTCTTTTCTCGGTCTCGGGGTTCGCCCGCCGGAGCCGGAATGGGGGCTGATGCTAAACACCCTGCGTACGGCGATTTATACCCAGCCGTGGGTAGCGGCGCTGCCCGGCCTGATGATTTTTATCACCTCCATTTCGTTCAATATCCTCGCGGACCGCCTGCGTGCGGCAATGGCGATTAAGGAGTAAGCGATGCAACCCTTTATCAATATCGACCTCGGCGGACCGGCGCAGCCGCTGCTGAAGGTCAACAATCTGCTGAAACATTTTCCCGCCGGCGGCGGCAAAGCGCGCGAAGTGGTGCAGGCGGTGGACGACGTCAGTTTTTCGGTGATCAAAGGCGAAACCCTCGGCGTGGTGGGGGAGTCGGGCTGCGGTAAATCCACCACCGCGCGGCTGCTGATGCAGCTGCTTAAGCAGGACAGCGGGGAGCTGATCTTCGATGGTCTGGAGGTGGGCTCATCGCGCCTGCCGATGAAAGCGTATCGCCGCCAGGTCCAGATGGTTTTCCAGGATAGCTACGCCTCGCTCAACCCGCGCATGACCATGGAAGAGAGCATTGCGTTCGGCCAGCGGGTACACGGCGTCAGCGCCAAAGAGGCCAGCGAGTATGCCCGCTATCTGCTGGCGCACGTCGGCCTTGAGCCGGAACGTTTTGCCCATCGTTATCCGCACGCGCTTTCCGGCGGCCAGCGCCAGCGGGTGAATATTGCCCGCGCGCTGGCGATGAAGCCCCGGCTGGTGATCCTCGACGAGGCCGTCTCGGCGCTGGATAAGTCGGTGGAAGCTCAGGTGCTGCAGCTGCTGCAGGAGCTGAAGCGGACGCTGGCGCTGACCTATGTGTTTATCAGCCACGATCTGCACGTGGTGCGCTGGCTGTCGGACCGCATTCTGGTGATGTATCTCGGCGAGGTGGTGGAGATTGGCCCGGCGGAGCAGCTGTTTACCGCCTCGGCCCACCCCTATACCCGGGCGCTATTAAGCTCGATGCCGTCGATGGACCCGCACAATCGCACCTTAACCTCGCCGCTGAGCGGCGATCCGCCCAGCCCGATTTCGCCTCCTTCCGGCTGCCGCTTTCATACCCGCTGCCCGCACGCCAGAGCGGTGTGCGCCGAGGTGAAACCGACGCTCGAAAGCGTCGGTGAGGGGCACCAGAGCGCCTGCCTGATGGCGCAGCCCGCGTCGCCCTGGCATCAAAATATCGCCATTCAGGAGGCCAGCCATGTCGCATGAAGCCTACGTCCATATCCGCGACCTGCGGGTTGAGTTTCGCCGCGACGGTCAGACGGTCAACGCGGTCAACGGCGTCTCCTTTGATGTGCAAAAAGGCGAGGTGATGGCGCTGATCGGCGAGTCTGGCTCCGGGAAAAGCGTCACTCTGCGCGCCCTGATGCGGCTGCACCCGCCGAAAAGCAGCGTGCTTTCCGGTACCCTGAAGGTCGGGGAAGAGGATGTGTTGAACATGAGCGCCGGGCAGCTGCGGCGCTACCGCGGCGCGCGCTGCGCGATGATTTTCCAGGAGCCGCTGCTGGCCTTCGACCCGGTCTATACCGTGGGCCAGCAGATTGTTGAGGGGCTGCGTCGCCATGAAGGCCTGTCGCGGCAGGCGGCGCGGGAAAGGGCGCTGGAGGCGCTGCGTCAGGTGCGCATTCCGAGCCCCGAGCGGCGGCTGGATGCTTACCCGCACGAGATGTCCGGCGGGATGCGCCAGCGGGCGATGATTGCCCTCGCGCTCTCCTGCAACCCGCAGTTGCTGCTGGCGGATGAGCCGACCACCGCCCTCGATGCCACGGTGCAAATCCAGATCCTGATTCTGCTGCGCGAGCAGCAAAAGCAGCGCGATCTGTCGATTATATTTGTGACCCACGATATCGGCGCGGCGGTGGAGATCGCCGACCGGGTGGCGGTGATGTACGCCGGGCGCATCGTGGAGGAGGCGTCGATCGAGGAGATTCTGTATCGTCCGCGCCATCCCTATACCCAGGTGCTGCTGGGCAGCCGGCCGAAAGAGGGGCTGAAAAAGGGCGACGCGCTGCACTGTATCCCCGGTTCACCGCCGGATCTCTCGTGCCTGCCGCCGGGCTGCGCGTTTGCCGAACGCTGTCCACACGCGCGCCCCGCCTGCGCGCAAAGCCAGCCGACGACCGAACCGGCCGGGCTGCGTCACGTGGTAAGTTGCCATCGCTGGCGTGAGCTGAGCCCGTCCGTTGAAAACCAGGCGCTTTACGCCTGAGGCCAGGAGGAAACCATCATGCAGGACGACATTCGCGCCTTTATGCCCTATCCGCCGCATCCGGTGGCGCATGCGCTCAGCGGGCCGCTGAGCGGCTTAACCTTTGCGGTCAAAGATCTGTTCGACGTGGCGGGCTACCCAACCGGCGGGGGTAATCCGCACCTGCTGGCGCTGTCCGGGATTAAAAACCGCACCGCGCCGGTGGTGCAAAAGCTGTTAGATAACGGCGCGCGCTTTATCGGCAAAACCCATACCAGCGAGCTGGCGTATTCGATGAGCGGGCACAACGTGCATTACGGTACCCCGCGCAACGGCGCCGCGCCGAATCATATACCCGGCGGATCGTCGTCCGGCTCGGCGTCGGCGGTATCGAACGCGGCGTGCGACTTTGCCCTCGGCAGCGATACCGGCGGCTCGGTACGCACGCCGGCGAGCTACTGCGGACTGTTTGGCCTGCGTCCAACCCACGGCCGTCTCTCCCTCGACGGCTGCCAGCCGCTGTGCGCCACTATGGACACCTGCGGCTTCTTTGCCCGCTCGCCGGAGGTCTTTTCCGCCGTCGCCGCCTGTCTGTTCGACGCTGAACGCGCGGATCTCGACGGCGTGCGGCTGGCCTGCCACGATGGGCTGTTTTCCCGCCTGCCGCTGCGCAGCCAGCAGGCGCTGCTGCCGGTCCGCCAACGGCTGGCGCGCTTTTTCGGCCCGTTAGCGCCGCTCGATGCGCCGCTGCCCGACGCTGACGATATTTATCTCGCCTTCCGCCAGATTCAGGGCTACGAAGCGTGGCAGGCGCAGGGCGAAACCATTGAGCTCTATGGTCTGCAGCTAGGCCCGGACGTCCGCGAGCGCTTTTTCTGGGGCAAAGCGGTCACCCGCGCGCAGTTTGACGCCGCCTGCCAGCTGCGCGAGCGTTTTACCGCCTGGTGGGACGCGCAGCTGGGCGATGCGGTCCTGGTGATGCCGACCGTTCCCGATGGCGCGCCGCTGCTGACGGCGCAGGCCGAAGAGATAGAAGCGGTCCGGCGCCTGTCTCACGACCTGCTGTTAATTTCCGTGATGACCCAACGTCCGCAGGTGACGCTGCCGGTCGCCCAGACGGGCGGTCTGCCGCTGGGGATCTCATTTTTAGGCCCGCGCGGCAGCGATCGTCTGCTGGTCGAGCTGGCCGCCGCGTTTATGCAAGGAGACCGAAATGAGCAGTGATGTCCTTTTTACCCCGATGACCGAAACCACCGACTGCCGGGTTAACGGCGAGCGTCTGTGGGAGTCGCTGATGGCGCTGGCGGAAATCGGCGCCACGCCGAAGGGCGGCTGCTGTCGTCTGACGCTCACCGATCTCGATCGCCAGGGGCGGGATTTGGTGATTAGCTGGGCGCAGGCGGCGGGGATGCGCGTCACCGTCGATAAAATCGGCAACGTCTTTATGCGCCGGGAAGGGCGTAATCCGGCGCTGCCGCCGATTGTCTCCGGCAGCCATATTGATACCCAGCCCACCGGCGGCAAATTTGATGGCAACTACGGCGTGCTGGCGGCGCTGGAGGTGGTGCGCACCCTGAACGATCGGCATATTGAAACCGAAGCGCCGATTGAAGTGGTGTTCTGGACCAACGAAGAGGGCTCGCGCTTTGTGCCGGTGATGATGGGCTCCGGGGTGTTTGCCGGGGTATTCCCGCTGGAAACTGTCTATGCCGCGCAGGATGCGGACGGTAAAACCGTGGGCGAGGAGCTGGCGCGCATCGGCTATATCGGCAGCCAGACGCCGGGCGATCATCCGATTGGCGCCTACTTTGAAGCGCATATTGAACAGGGGCCGATTCTGGAAGATGAAGCGAAAACTATCGGTATCGTTCAGGGCGTGCTGGGGATCCGCTGGTATGACTGCGTGGTGACTGGCCAGGAGTCCCACGCCGGACCGACGCCGATGCGCCTGCGTCAGGATGCGCTGCAGGCAGCGACCCGCATTATGCAGGAGGTCGTGGCGATCGCCGGGCGCAGCGACGAGGGGCGCGGTACGGTAGGGAGGGTGCAGGTCTATCCGAACAGCCGCAACGTGGTGCCGGGAGAGGTCACTTTTTCGATTGATATGCGTAATCTCAGCGATGCGCTGGTGGATGAGATGGACCGCCAGCTGCGGGCGTTTATCGCCGGGGTTGAGCGGGAGAGTGGCCTGAAGGTGGCGCTGAAAGAGGTGAGCCACTATCCGGCGGCGCCGTTCCACCCGGATTGCCAGGCGGCGATCGCCGACGCCGCGCAGCGGCTGGGCTATCCGGCGCGGGAGATTGTCTCCGGCGCCGGGCACGACGCGGTGTATATGAGCTACCTGGCGCCAACCGGGATGATTTTTATCCCCTGCAGGGACGGGATCAGCCACAACGAAATTGAGTATGCGTCGCCGGAGCACGTTGAGGCCGGCGCGAACGTGCTGCTGCAGGTGATGCTGCAGTACGCGCGGGTGGTATAAACGGCCGCTCTCCCCGGTCGCGCTGCGCTTACCGGGGCTACGGGTTTCCAGCCGCCTGCGGGGGAGTAGCCCGGGTAAGGCGTTTACGCCGCGACCCGGGATTTCCGGGCTACAAGGGCAATACAGGCTAGCTGCCAAATTTGCGCGAACCGATAACGCACAGAATCATGCCCAGGGTTACGGTCAGCATCAGGCCGTTCTCCCCGGTCGCGCTGCGCTTACCGGGGCTACGGGTTTCCAGCCGTCTGCGGGGCGGTAGCCCGGGTAAGGCGTTTACGCCGCGACCCGGGATTTCCGGGCTACAAGGGCAATACAGGCTAGCTGCCAAATTTGC
>NZ_CAXSXW010000001.1:0-47964 GCF_964241505.1 Klebsiella sp. Q11 | reverse complement strand
GCGCGAACCGATAACGCACAAAATCACGCCCAGTGTCACGGCCAGCATCAATGGGCTGACGGTTTCGTGCAAAAGCGCCGCCGCCAGGCCAAGCCCGAAGAACTGCTGTAATAGCTGGAGCTGGCCGACAGCGGCGATACCGCCAGCGGCGAGCCCTTTGTACCAGAAAATAAAGCCGATAAGCATGCTAAAGAGCGACACATAGCCGAGCGCGATCCAGGCGGAAGGCGATATAGCGCCCCATGACGCTGGCCGGGTCATCCACGAGGCCACCAGCATAAAAGGCAGCGCCATAATCAGCGCCCAGCTAATCACCTGCCAGCCGCCGAGCTCCCGGGTCAGCTTCGCGCCCTCCGCATAGCCGAGGCCGCAGACGATCACCGCCGCCAGCATCAGCAGATCGCCGCTGAGCGACGCCGCCGCGTTTTGCGTCAGGGCGAATCCCACCACCAGCAGGCTGCCAATAACCGAAAAGATCCAGAAAGCGCGGCGCGGACGTTCTCCGCCGCGCAGTACGCCAAAAATGGCCGTCATCAGCGGCAATAGCCCGATAAAAACGATCGAATGCGCTGACGTGACGTGCCGCAGGGCCAGCGCCGTGAGCAGCGGAAAGCCGATCACCACCCCTGACGAGACGATGGCCAGCGGCACAAGCTGCGACGCGCGCGGCCGTTTCTGGCGAAAGCCTGCCAGCAGCGCGATGGCGAGGAGCCCGGCAATGGAGGCGCGCAGAAAGGTCAGCAGGAACGGGTCCATATCGAGCACAGCCAGACGCGTCGCGGGCAGCGAACCGCTAAAAATGATGACGCCCAGTAAACCATTCAACCATCCGGACCACGGCCCGGGCGCCGTTTTGAGAACCGCTGAATCTACCATGCTAACCTCGCTATATTGACCGTGCCGTGCCCGCTTGAGCAATGTTTCAGGCGATGGTAGTGTGCGTAATCTAATACAATCAAATTATTGTCATAGATACATTTCACGATGAAAGCCCGATACAAAACCATTGTCGACAGCTACGCGCAGGCGATTCATCGCGGACAGCTGGCGGCCGGCACCCGCCTGCCGACGCATCGTACGCTTGCCGCCGCGGAGCGGATCTCGCTGGCCACGGCCACGCGCGTTTATCGTGAACTGGAGGCGATGGGGCTGGTCAGCGGCGAAACCGGGCGCGGCACCTTCGTGCGGGACATCACGCTCCCGCCGGGCCACGGCGTCGATCAGCAGGCGCTGGCGGGGGATGTTGTCGATCTCAACTTCAACTATCCTTCGCTGCCGGCGCAGGGGGATGCGCTGCGCGAGGCGCTCAGGCGACTGGCGATGGCGGGGGATATTGACGCTCATCTGCGCTACCAGCCTCATGCCGGGCGGCTCTCCGAGCGCGAAATTATCGCCCGCTATTTAACCGGCAATCGTTTTGCGCCTGACGCGGAAAATGTTCTGATCGTCAACGGCGCCCAGCACGGGCTGGCGGTGACCGTGATGGGGCTCCTGCGCCCGGGCGATGTGGTGGCGGTGGATGCGCTAACCTACTCGGGCTTTAAAGCCCTGGCCGCGCTCTATCATCTGGAACTGGCGGCGATCCCCTGCCGCGCGGACGGGCCGGATCTGCAGGCGCTTCACGTGCTGTGTCAGCAGCGGCGCGTACGGGCGGTGTATACCATGCCGACGCTACACAATCCGCTGGGCTGGGTGCTCAGCGCCCGCCAGCGGCAGGCGCTGGCGGATCTCGCGCGCCAGCACGACCTGCTGATTATTGAAGATGCCGCCTACGCCAGCCTGATTCGCCATCCGCCGCCGCCGGTGGCCAGCTATGCGCCGGAAAGCACGGTTTATATCACCGGTTTTTCGAAAAACGTCGCCACCGGACTGCGCGTGGGGACGGTTGTCTGCCCGTCCCGCTATCGGCCGGAGATTGAGCGCGCTATACGGGCCACCACGTGGAACACCCCTTCGCTGGTGAGTTCGCTGATCTGCGCCTGGATTGAAGATGGCACGGTGGCGCGTTTTGAAGCGCAGAAACGCCAGGATGCGCGGCGGCGGCAGGGGGTTGCCCGCGAGGTTCTCGGCGCGCTTCCCTTCGTCAGCCATCCGGATTCGTATTTTGTCTGGCTGCCTCTTGGCGAGGAGAGTCGGGCCGATCGGCTGGCGAAAACGCTGATGGAGCGCCATATTTCCGTGTCGACCGCCGAGCCTTTTTGCGTTACAGCGAACGTTCCGCAGGCGATCCGCATCGCCCTCGGCTCCGTTCCCTTCGATAGCCTGCGCGCGGCGCTGAACCAGGTTCGCGAAGCCGTGGAGTATGAGCAATATCGCTAGCGTTTCGGCGGCGAGCGATAGGGTGACTTATTAGTAACTTTTTATGGGGTAAATAGCGGGTTAATAGTCTTAAAATAAATGTTGTTTTTTTATTGTTATGATTTATAGGGTTAATTTTAAATTTAATGACAATATAAAATTGTTACGGTAGTGTACAAAACACATCGAGTACGGTTGTGCTGTTGACGCTGAGCGAGCGCACGTCCTGAAGATACGACGTTGTTAATCATTTCAGGGGCGGAGCCGCGCCCTGTTCTGTACAGGATCCTTTTTCATGCAGCAGCTCTACCTTTATATACTGATTGCCAGCCTGACCATTGCCAGCCCCGGGCCAGGAGTGCTTCTGACGCTGACCAACACCCTGAATTATAATCTGCGTAATGCAATGGCGGGGATTATCGGCGTGGCGGTGGGGATGGGCGTCATATCGATTATTGCTGCCAGCAGCGTTGGCGTGATGATTACCACCTCTCAGCTGACGCTGTTGATAGTCAAGGGGGTTGGGGCGGCCTATCTGATCTATCTGGGCGTAAAGCTCTTTCGCTCGGTGCCCCGCGCGCTGAATCAACCTCTCTCTTCCGCCGATTCAACGATGCCTTCCGCCAGCCAGCGGTTTCGTCAGGGAGTACTGGTGTCGTTGTTTAATCCCAAACCCATTGTGTTTTTTATGGCGCTGTTTCCCCAGTTTATTCATCCGCAGCAGCCCTTTATTCCGCAGTTCAGCGTGCTGTCGATAACCTTCTGTATTCTGGTGGTTGTCATTCATTCACTCTACGGCCTTTTCGCACACAGTGTAAAAACGAAAATGTCGTCCGGGAATGCCTTTGTTAAGCTGAATAAAACCGGTGGCATCGTGTTTGTGTGTTTTGCCGTCGGTCTTATTGTTTCCGCCGTTCATCCTTATTTGTCGCTATCATCGTGAGGCCGCCGCGTTAAGGCAGGGGACCCTGCGTTCAGCCCATCTGCGCCAGCTGGCCGCGCAGTACCTCCACGCCCTGTTCGATGGCGTCAGGGTGAATGGCGTGGAACCCCATCCGGAAGAAGTTAGCCGGCGGCGCGTCGCTGAGAAAATGCCGCGCGCCGGGCTCAATCAGCACCCCGGCGTGGGCGGCGCGCCAGGTCAGCTGCTGGGTGTTGATTTGCTCCGGCGTGGCCAGCCAGAACGCGTTGGCGTGTTCGCTGCCGGGGATGATGCGGCACTCCGGCAGATGCTGCTGTAGCGCGTTGTTGAGACGGTCCCAGCGCTGGGCAGAGTCGTAATGGTAGCGCCGCAGGTGGGTTTCATAGTGGCCCTGGGCGAGGAAATGGGCCATCTGATACTGAATATTGGTCGGCGGATGACGATACACCAGCCGCCGCAGCGCCCGGGCTTCGTCAATCAGATCCGGGTCAGCGACCATAAAGCCCAGCCGCAGGCCCGGCGATAGCGCTTTTGACAGGCTGCTCACGTAGATCACTCTTCCGCAGCGATCGCTGGCCTTCAGCGCCGGCAGCGGGTTGAGCATAAAGTTACTTTCAGAGTCGTAATCGTCCTCAATAATCACCGCATCATGGCGAGCGGCATGCTCCAGCAGCTGGTCGCGCCGCGCTTTGCTCATCGCCACCCCGGTTGGCACCTGGTGTCCGGGAGTGACGTAGTAGTAATCGCAGGGGGCGTCGTTGAGGACGATCCCCTGTTCATCCACCGGATGCGGCACGATATCGGTATCGGCAAGCAGAAAGGTGTTAATAGCCTCGCGAAAGCAGGGATTCTCCACGCCAACGCGCGTGCTGGATGACATCAGCAGGCGCGTCAGCAGGTACAGCGCGTTTTGCGAACCGAGGGTAATCAGAATCTCGTCCGGCGAGGCGACAATGCCGCGTTTAGGCAGCACCCGGGTGCGGATCTGCTCAATCAGCATCGGCACGTCGCGATCGATGTGATCCACCACCCACTCCGGGTCGCGAACCCCGCCGTGCAGCCAGTTTGCCGCCGAGCGCCAGGTCGCCAGCGGGAACTGGCGGGTATCCGGCTGGCCGTAGATAAACGGATAGCGGTAGTTCATCCAGCCGGCCGGCTTCAGAATCGACTCCTGCTGGCTGGGGGTGATTTGCAGCCGCGTGCCCCAGCGTGGTGCAGAACCCTCGTCCTGCGGTGCAGCTTCCGGCGCCGAAGAGGGGCTGGCGTGCTGGTAATCCGGATGCAGATAATAACCGCTGCGCGGGCGACTCACGAGGTATCCCTCGTTAACCAGCCCTTCAAAAACCAGCGCCGTGGTGTTGCGCGAGACCCGCAGCTGGCTGGCCAGCTGGCGGCAGGAGGGGAGCGGCGTGTCGGCGGAAAAAATGCCGCCCAGAATGGCGTTAATCAGCGTCTCGCGCACCTGCTCCTGCAAACCGCGGCGCGGGTCGAAATCAACGTGTAACAGGTGTCGGATCATGCCTGGCTCCTTACTCAAACGCTCAGTACAGACACTGGAGCAAATTCCATACCACCCTGAGAATGACTGACACATCCGCGCGGTGAATCTGGCTCTATCCGGAAATTTAAAACGCTCCCTACAGTAAAAACGTATTCATCAGTCGCGGACCGGAACTTCCGTCGGCACATATTTTGCAAAACCTTTTCATGTTCTGGAGTGAACACGTCTGGCGAATTAATTAGGGGTGAATTAATGAAAAAATCATTAGGTTCAATTTGTCTGGGCGCCATCATGGCGATGGCCTTTTCTTATCACGCAGCCGCCGCGGATCTTCCGGAAATAGAAAAATCCGGCACCCTGAAAGTCGCAACCGAAGATGATTACGCGCCTTTTAACTTTATGAATAACGGCCAGGCGGATGGCTTCAACAAAGATATGCTCGATGAATTACGCAAATACGCGAAATTCAACGTCGACCAGAGCATTTTGCCGTGGACCGGATTACTGGCGGCGGTTTCTACCGGGCAATACGATATGGCCTTAACCGGCGCGGTGATCACCGACGATCGTCTCAAGGTCTTTGATTTCACGCCGCCGTGGGCGTCAGCGCAGCACTATTTTGTCAAACGCGCGGGCGATAATTCATTGAACACCATTGCCGAACTGAGCGGGAAAAAGGTGGGCGTGCAGGCGGGCAGCGCGCTGCTGGCAAGGCTGCCGGAACTGAAAGCGATGCTGGAGAAAACCGGCGGTAAGCTGGGGCCGGTGGTGGAGTATCCCTCCTACCCGGAAGCTTACGCCGATCTTGCCAACAAACGCCTGGACTACGTGATTAACGTGGTTATCTCGGTCAACGACCTGGCGAAGGCCAAGCCGAAGGTGTTCGCCAAAGGTCTGGCGGTATCCGGCCCGGGCTATATGGCCTGGCCGATCCCGAAAAACTCGCCGCAGCTGCTGGCCTATATGACCAAGTTTATGAACCACATGAAGGAGACCGGCAAGCTTGCGGAACTCCAGAAAAAGTGGTTTGGCGAAACCTATGACGATCTTCCGAACGTGCCAATCACCAGCCCGGAACAGTTCCATAAATTGGCCGGTCTGTAATGCGTTCTGCGGCGGGTAACCGCCGCCCGTTGAGTGAAGGAGGGCTTCATGGATGCAATTTCCTGGCAGTTACTGATTGAAGGCGCATGGACGACCCTCTGGATTTCGGCCATCGCCATTGCCTTTGGGGTGGTGATTGGCCTGCTGATTGCGCTGGTGCGCATGCTGCGCATTCCGGTTATCGATCAGCTGCTGGTGGTCTATATCAGCCTCGCCCGCGCGACGCCGCTGGTCACGCTGGTGCTGTTCCTGTTTCTTTCTCTGCCGACCGTCGGGATTAACCTCGACAAAAACGTCGCAGCGATAGTGGCGCTGACGCTCAATACCTCGGCTTTTAACGCCGAAATATGGCGCAACGCCTTTCGCACTTTTCCCCGCGAACAGCGGGAAGCGGCGGAGTCGGTCGGGATGCGCCGCTGGGCCTACTTCCGCTACATCATGCTGCCGCAGATGTGGATTGAAAGCCTGCCCGCGCTGGTTAACGAGATGTCGTTCCTGATTAAGGGCAGTCCGGCCATTGCGGTGATTGGCGTGGTGGATTTGACGCGCGTCACCAACCGGATTTCTTCGGTCACCTATGAACCGCTTTCGCCGATTCTGGCGGCGGGTCTGCTGTACGTGGTGATTATTGGCCTGCTGCTGAAACTGCAGGGAATGGCCGAGCGTAAAGCGAAGCGTCTGGCACGATAAATACGGGAGGTGCTATGAATCAGTGGGCCGTTATCTGGTCGGTGCGCGACAGCTTTATTGCCGGTTTACTCGCCACCCTTGAGCTTTTTATTACCGCGGCAATTGCCGGATTAATTATCGGCATTGTCCTGTGCTATTTAACCGAATATCAAAAGAAAACCCTTAACCGGCTTATTATTGCCTTTGTCAGCTTAATGCGGGCGATTCCCTTTTTGATCCTCGCCTATTTGCTCTATTACGGGCTGCCGCAAGTGGGTATTAGTATGGAGCCCTGGACCGCCGGCTTAATTGCCTTAATTATCTACCACGGCGCCTATTTCTTTGAGATTTTGCGCAGCCAGCGGCGGGTATTTTCCGGTGGCTATATCGAGGCGGCGGTCGCGCAGGGGTTTTCGCGCTACAAAATATTCCGCCGCATTATTCTGCCCAATATTCTCTCTTCCGCGCTCCCGCTGATGGGGAACCAGCTGATTATCTGCCTGAAAGATACCGCTTTCCTCAGTATTATCACCGTCCAGGAGATAACCGCTGCGGCTAACAGCGTGCAGGCCACCTATTTTATCCCGTTTAACGCTTTTATCGTCGCGATTGGGCTCTACTGGGCGATCAGCATCCTGCTGGAGCTGCTGATTAAACGCCTGAGCGCCTGGGGAGTCAGAAGAGGAATGAGTCATGTCTGATACTACTGCTGTAAGCGTCAAAAACGTCTCTAAACAGTTTGATAACGTGGAAGTTCTGCGTGATATCAACCTGACGGTAGAAAAGGGGACCGTGGTGAGCATTCTCGGCTCGTCGGGGTCGGGTAAATCGACGCTGCTGCGCTGCATGAACTGGCTGGAACAGCCGGATCGCGGCGAGATCCGCATCAGCGGCCAGCGGCTGGGGATTGATGAGCATAATGGCCGCGCGATGTCCCATCGCCAGCTGTCGAAAATCCGCGAGCGGGTAGGCATGGTGTTTCAGAGCTTTAACCTGTGGCCGCACCTGACGGTGCAGCAGAACGTCAGCGAAGCGCTGCTGCACGTCAAGGGGATGAAGCGTGATGAAGCGAAGGCTATCGCCATGCAGCAGCTGGAGAAAGTGGGGATGGCGCATAAAGCCGACGTTTACCCGATCACGCTCTCCGGCGGACAGAAGCAGAGGGTGGCTATTGCCCGTTCGCTGGCGATGTCGCCGGAGGTGATTCTGTTTGATGAGCCGACATCGGCGCTGGACCCCGAGCTGGTCAACGAGGTGCTGGGGGTGATGAAGGCACTGGCCGCCGAGGGCTACACGATGGTGGTGGTGACCCACGAGATGGACTTTGCGCGCCAGGTATCGGATGAGGTGGTGTTTCTTGAGAAGGGATTGTTGATTGAGAAAGCGCCGCCGGAGAAGTTTTTCAGCAACCCGGACTCCGAGCGCGTCAGGCAGTTTTTGCAGAGCAGCCGGTAAGCATCAGCGGCCGTTCTCCCCGGTCGCGCTGCGCTTACCGGGGCTACGGGTTTCCAGCCGTCAGCGGGGAGTAGCCCGGGTAAGGCGTTTACGCCGCGACCCGGGATTTCCGGGCCCGGTGTTGGAGGGAGGCAGATCGAGTAGCCCGGACAGGCGCGTCAAGCGCCGCCTCCGGGACGGTGTTCATGCAGGGGCGGTAGCCCGGGTAAGGCGTTTACGCCGCGACCCGGGATTTCCGGGCTCGGTGTTGGAGGGTGGCAGATTGGGTAGCCCTGACAGGCGCGTCAAGCGCCGCCTCCGGGACGCTGTTGAGGGGTTCCGTTCACCGCTATTTCGCAGAAAATGTCTCACCGTGGTACGTGAACGGGTAAAGGGGGAGAAAACCGTCTCCCCCTTTACAATCCCCGCGGTCCCGCAAATAAATCGGTGCTGCGCACTGCGCTCACCTCCCGGTCCTCAGCCCGAGGTCGGCTCAACTCGACATCACTGTCTCGATTCGCCTCTGTCCGCCATCCCTGGCGGCCAGCCCTTGTCTTCGGTCCTCCGGTTCGCCGATTTCAGCGGGGGCCAGGGCATCGCTGCATAACACGTTGTTTCAGAGACATATCCGTAGCTGCATGAAACTCTCCCGGAGGCGGCGCTTACGCGCCTCTCCGCTCTACCAAACCTTAATCCCGATCGATGGCGAACGGCTGCCAGGCCTGACGCACCGGCATCACCTCGACCCGGTTGATATTCATATGGTCTGGCAGCGTGGCGATGTAGAACATCTGTTCGGCAATATCCCGCGCGCTCAGCGGTGTGGTACCGCGATACAGGTTGTCCGACGCCGCCTGGTCGCCTTTGGTGCGCACCAGGGTAAATTCCGTTTCGGCAATGCCCGGTGCGAGATCGGTCACGCGCACCCCGGTCCCGAGCAGATCGCAGCGCAGGTTATAGCTGAACTGCTTCACGAAAGCCTTACTGGCGCCGTAGACGTGGCTGCCGGGATAGGGCCACTGCCCGGCGATAGAGCCGATATTGATGATGCTCGCCCCCGCGCCGTGGTTAATCAGCGTCGGCAGCAGCGCGTGGGTCACGTTGACCAGCCCGGTGACGTTGGTGTCGATCATCGTTTTCCAGTCGTCCAGATCCACTTTCTGCGCGGGCTGCGGCGACAGCGCCAGCCCGGCGTTGTTAATCAGCGTCGTGATATCGGCGAAGCCCGCGGGCAGAGCCGCCACGGCCGCGGCCACCGCATCGCTATCGCGTACGTCGAGTTCGATAATGTGCACCGGCACCTGCGAGGCGAGCTTATCCTGTAGCGTCTTCAGCCGCGCAAAACGGCGTCCGCTCAGCACCAGCGACCAGCCCGCATCGGCGAAGACCTGCGCCGCTGCTTCCCCAAATCCCGAGGTCGCCCCGGTAATAAACACCACTTTGCTCGTTGCCATTTCATTCTCCTGTGCAGGTTGTCGCTCCCACTATAAAAACCGCGCGCGTGCGGGCACAGGGCCAGTCGGCGCGCGGCGATGTGACACGGTGTCACATCATTTTCGCCTGACTGGCTCTATCCGTTTCTCCCCCGCACGGCCAATGATGAGGCCAACAACAACGACATGAGAGAGGGCAGGGTATGAAGCTGGCACTACAGAACGAGGTAGCGATAAGCAATGATGAAGTTCGGCAGCTGGATCGCGCTTATGTGTTTCATTCATGGTCGATGCAGGGCAATTTACATCCACTGGTGATCGCCGGGGCAAAAGGCTGCGAGCTGTGGGATTACGAAGGCAATACTTACCTGGATTTCAGCAGCCAGCTGGTCAACGTCAACATTGGCTATCAGCATCCTCGCGTGCTGGCGGCGATGAAAGCCCAGCTGGAAGAGCTGGTGACCATCGCGCCCGCCACCGCCAACCTCGCCCGCGGCGAAGCGGCGAAGCGGATTGTCGAGCTGGCGCCGGAAGGCTTTAGCAAAGTGTTCTTCACCAACGCCGGCGCCGACGCCAACGAGAACGCCATCCGTATGGCGCGGCTCTATACCGGGCGCGATAAAGTGCTCTCCGCCTATCGCTCCTATCACGGCAATACCGGCAGCGCGATTGCCGCCACCGGCGACTGGCGCCGCGTGCCGAATGAGTATTCACGCGGTCACGTGCACTTCTTTAATCCCTATCTCTACCGCAGCGAATTTAACGCCACGACGGAAGAGGAGGAGTGCCAGCGCGCGCTGGCCCATCTGCGGCGGATGATTGAGTGCGAAGGCCCGAACGCGATAGCCGCGATTCTGCTGGAGTCGATTCCGGGTACCGCCGGGATTCTTGTCCCGCCGGAGGGCTATATGCAGGGCGTGCGGGCGCTGGCCGACGAGTTTGGCATTGTGCTGATCCTCGATGAAGTGATGGCCGGTTTTGGTCGTACCGGGAGCTGGTTCGCCTTCGAGCAGGATGGCGTGGTGCCGGATCTGGTGACTTTCGCCAAAGGGGTTAACGCCGGCTACGTCCCGGCCGGCGGCGTGCTGATTAGCGAGCCAATCGCCCGCTACTTTGATGACCATTTCTTTGCCGGGGGGCTGACCTATTCCGGCCATCCGCTGGCGATGGCGGCGATTGTCGCCACCATTGACGCGATGAAGGAAGAGAAGGTGGTGGAGAACGCGGCGACCATCGGCAACGAAGTGCTGCGTCCGGGGCTGGAAGCGCTGGCGGAGAAGCACGCGATTATCGGCAACGTGCGCGGCCGCGGTCTGTTCCAGGCGCTGGAGCTGGTCAGCAGCCGCGAGCGGAAAACTCCGCTGACCGCTGCCGATATGGCGGCCATTAAAGGCGCGTTAACCGAAGCCGGCCTGCTGGCGTTTGTGGTGGAGAACCGCATTCACGTGGTGCCGCCGTGCACCATCAGCGCCGAACAGGTGGCAAAAGGGCTGGCGATTTTTGATGCGGTATTCGCCCGCTTCGCGAGCCTGGCGAAATAAGGGGATGATTTCCCGGGTCGCGGCGTAAATGCCTTACCCGGGCGACCTTCTCGCAGATGGCGGCGAACCCGTAGCCCCGCTAAGCGTAGCGCGAGCGGGGGCGGGTTTTCAGCCTATCCGATGTTCGCCGTTCACCAGCGCTTCGCGGTCAAAGAAGCGCTGAATCACGCCTTCCGCCATAAACGCCGCCCGGTCCGACATATGGGCAATCACATCGGCATCGTGGCTGACCAGCAGATAGGTCATTCCGTGCTCCTGCTTTAGCCGATTGAGCAGATTCAGTATTTCCGCCTGCACCGACATATCCAGCGCCGACGTTGGCTCATCCAGCAGCAGAATCTTTGGCCGCAGCAGCAGCGCGCGAGCAATCGCCACCCGCTGGCGCTGGCCGCCGGAAAGCTGGTGCGGATAGCGGCGCGCGGCGTCGGCAGGCAGCCCCACCTCTTGCAGGGCGGTGGACACCCGATGTTCGATCTCGCCGATAGCGTGAATTTTCAGCGGCTCCGCCAGCGTGCGCCATAGCGTATGATTGGGATGCAGCGAAGCGTACGGGTCCTGAAACACCATCTGTACGTTGCGCCGCAGCTCGCCCTGAAAACGCAGGCCCGGCGTAATGGCCTTATCAAACAGTTCAACGCGGCCGCGCCAGTCCCGCTGCAGCCCGGCTAATACCCGCAGAATCGTTGATTTTCCGCAGCCGGATGCGCCGATCAGGCTGAACGTTTCTCCCGCGTCAACGGCAAAGCTGGCGGCGGACACCGCGGTTTTTTCGCCAAAAATAACCTGTAAATCCTTGAGATTAACGACCGCCATGCGCCGCCTCCGTCAAGTTCAGGGTTCGGTCGAGGGTCGGCAGCATCTGACCGTAAGTTTGCGCGGCCGGGCGACAGGTCCAGAGCGTACGGGTGTAGGGATGCGTCGCCGTCGGCAGATCTCGCGCCGCCATCTCATCGACCTTTTCCCCTTGATACAGGACCAGCACCCGCTGGCAGTGCTCGGCCACCAGCGGCAGGTCGTGGCTAATCAACAGCATCGCCATCCGCCGCTGTTCGCACTGCTCTACCAACAGTTCGAGGATCTGATTGCGCAGCCGGGCATCGAGGGCTGAAGTGGGCTCATCGGCGATCAGCACCTGCGGATTATTGAGCAGCGCAAGGGCAATCATCACCCGCTGGCCCATCCCCCCGGAGAGTTCGCCTGGATAACGGTTGAGCACCGGTAAATCCAGACCGACGGCGGCAACGGCGGCTTTGACCGCCTCCAGCCGCGCGCGGCGGCTAAGGCGCTGATGCAGAGTTAATGCCTCTTCCAGCTGCGCCTGAATGCTTTTTACCGGATTGAGCGCGTAGCGCGGGTCCTGCAGCACCATCGCTATATCGTTGCCGCGTAGCTCGCGCCAGCCGCGGTCGCGAAGGGTTAATGCGTCGCGCCCCAGCACGTTGAGCGCCTCGGCGCTGACGACGCCGGGCCGGCGTACCAGCCCCATCAGGGCGCGGGCGGTCATGGATTTACCGGAGCCGGATTCGCCGACCAGCGCCAGCCGCTCGTTGCCGAGCGTGAAGCTTAAATGGTCCACCACTCTGGCGGTGGGATAGTCGATGGTCAGTCCCTGAACGATCAGACGAGTATCAGTCATGTTGCGGCTCCAGAACGTCGCGCAGGCCATCGCCCAGCAGGTTAAACGCCAGGCTGGCGATCAGGATGACGGCGCCAGGGGCGGCGGCGATCCACCACTGGTCGAAAATGACCTGCATGCCGTCGGCGATCATCGCGCCCCATTCCGCCATTGGCGGGCGGGCGCCGAGGCCGAGGAAGCCAAGACCGGCAGCGGCGAGAATAATCCCGGCTAAATCCAGCGCCAGCCGGACGATCGCCGAGGGCAGGCAGAGCGGCAGAATATGACCCATCAGCAGACGCCAGCCGCGAATGCCCATCATCTCCGCCGCCGCCAGATAGTCGCTATGGCGCAAGCGCTGAATTTCGCTGCGCGCCTGACGGGCGTAAGCGGGCCAGGTCGTCAGCGCCAGCGCCAGGGCGCCGTTCACCAGGCCCGGGCCGAGCATCGCGACAAACGCGAAGGCCAGAATCAGCCGCGGCATCGACATTACCACGTCGGTAAAACGCATCAGCACGCGCTCCAGCCAGCCGCCGTAATAGCCGGACAGGATCCCCACCAGCAGACCGGCGGGGAGCGTAATCGCCGTCACCAGCGCGACCAGCCCCAGCGCCGGACGGGCGCCGAAAATCAGCCTTGAGAGAAGATCGCGGCCGTAGCTGTCGGTGCCGAGCCAGTGCCGCGGGCCCGGACCCTGCAGCCGCGCGGCGGCGTCCTGCCAGTTCGGGTCGAGAGGAGCCAGCCAGGGTGCAAAGAGCGCAATCAGCAGGAGTAACGTAATGATGATCAGGCCGCAAAAGGCGGCGGGAGAACGGCGCAGGCGGCGTAAAAACAGATAGCCCGGCATCAGCGTATCCTCGGGTCGGTCAGCCGCACCAGCAGGTCGGTGAGGTGATTAATCAGCACAAAGCTCGCGCCGATCAGCAGCGTACCGCCCATGATAGCCGTGGTATCGCCGGCAAAGAGCGCGGTGGTCAGATAGCGGCCAATTCCCGGCCAGGAGAAGACGGTTTCGGTCAACACCGCGCCTTCCAGCATGGAGGTCCAGGCGAGGGCGGTCACCGTCAGCAGGGTGCCGCGGATATTGGGCAGGACGTGACGCAGTAGAATCGTCATCTCGCTGGCCCCTTTGGCGCGCGCCAGCAGGATGTACTCTTTGTTCATTTCGCTCAGGCAGGCGGAACGGGTCAGGCGGGTGATGCTCGCCAGAGAATAATAGGCCAGCAGCAGCACCGGCAGCAGCAGGTGCCCGGCGGCGTTTTTAACCGCCTCTTTATCACCCGAGAGCCAGGTATCAATGAGCGCAAAGCCGGTGCGCGGTTCGACGGTGTACTGATAAATATCGTCCAGCCGCCCCGGCCCCGGCGTCCACTGCAGTTTGGCGTAAAACAGCGCCAGCATCAGCAGACCGAGCCAGAAAATCGGCACCGAGTTGCCGAGCAGCGTAAAGGTGCGCATCGCCAGATCCCACGGCGAGCCGACGTAGCGGGCACAGAGAACGCCTGCGATAACGCCCGACAGCGCGCCGATAATCAGCGCCAGCGTGGCCAGTTCGAGGGTGGCCGGGAACGCGGCAAGCAGGTCGTGCAGCACCGGCTGGCCGGTTGAGCTGGCGATACCGAGATCGCCGTGGGCGAGATTCACCAGATAGCGCCAGAACTGCAGCGGCAACGGCTGGTCGAGGCCGAGCTGGTGACGTACCTGATCATAGGTGGACTGACTGGCGTGGTCGCCGACGATTTGCAGCACCCGATCAACCGGCGACAGCGCCGAGAGCGCAAAGGTCACCAGCAGCAGGCCGAGCAGCGTCAGGGCCAGCGTCAGCAGTCCCTGAAACAGCGCGAGCAGGGGGCGTTTTGCGCGCCGCTCTGCTCGGGGGGGTAACACAGCAGACATGGTTATTCCGTTGGTAAAAAGTACAGTGTTATCAGCTGGCGCGATCTGTTGTTGTAGCCCGGTCAGCGCAGCGCCACCGGGAAAACATAAGGTATCGGGGCCTGCGTTCCCGGAGGCGGCGCGTTGCGCCTGTCCGGGCTACCCGATCGTACCTGCCCCAGGCGTTATTTGGTTACCCGGTCATACCAGACCATATCGGCATTGAGACCCTGCTGATAACCTTTCACGTTATCGCGAACCACAATCTGGGTTTTACCCTGATCGATAAACACGTAAGGCGAACTGCGCTGCAGCGCCTCCTGCATGTTTTTATACAGATCCAGGCGCTTCGCTGCGTCCGGCTCGGCGACTGCCGCCAGGGTCGCTTTATTCAGCTCCGGGATCTGCCAGCCGTTTAGCCCGGCGACGGTACTGGATTTACCGTCGTTGTACGCAAAGGCGCTGGCGTTAGAGTGGGCATCGAAATAGTCAGGGATCCACAGCCGAATCGCCGCCTGATGCTGTTTGGCGCGCACGCGAGCATAGACCTGACTACCCGCGGCCGGCAGCAAATCCACCTTCACGCCGCCCTGGGCGAAGCTCGCCTGCATCGACTGGGCGATGGTGATAAACGGCGGCTTGTTTTCGACGTCGAGGGTGAAATGCGCCTCTTTGATGCCCGCTTTAGCGAGGATATCTTTGGCTTTTTGCGGGTTGAATGTAAATGGGTTATTGTCCAGCGCGCCCGGCAGGCCGACCGGCAGGAAGCTCTGATGGACGAAATATTGCCCCTTCAGCAAATCTTTCGTGATGCCGTTGTAATCCACCAGCCAGCGCGCCGCTTCCCAGAAGGCCGGGTTTTTCAGCAGCGGGTTGGCGCTGTTGCCGGTATTAAAGACCAGATAGTTCTGCTCAGCGGAAGGGATGCTGAGGACCTTGACGCCCGGTTTACCCTGCAGAGCCGCAATCTGGTCGGCGCCGAGATCGCGCGCCACGTCGGCATCACCCTGCTGGATGAGAAGACGACGTGAGGCCGGGTCCGGAACGTTTTTAATAATGATGCTTTTCAGCTTCGGCGCGCCGCCGGGTGCGCTGCTGTTGGCCTCCAGCACGATGGCCTGATGCGGCTGATAGACCCGCATTTTATACGCGCCGCTGCCCGCCGAGTGCATTTTCAGCCAGCCGTTGCCGAAGTCGTTATCTTTGGCGTTCGGGGCGACCTGTTTCTCATCGACGATAGAGGCGATCGGCGTGGAGAGAATATTCAGCGCCACCGCCGGGCTGACGTCGGCGGTCCAGCGGAGCTCCAGGGTATGGTCGTCTAACTTCTTCAGCTGGCTGGCGATGTTATCCGGCTGCCAGCCGAGGACGTTAAGAATAAACGCCGGCGATTTGTTCAGGATGACCGCGCGGGTGTACGAGTAAATGACATCTTCCGGGCGCAGCGGGTTACCGGAGGCGAATTTGGCGTCGGGCTTTAGCTTGATGGTCAGGGTTTTCGCCGCCGGATCGGCCTGCCAGCTTTCGGCCAGGATCGGGGTGATTTTTTCAGGGTTATCGCGGTCCGGCTGCACCAGGCGCTGATAAAGGCTCGGTACCGTCTGGATGCTGGAGAGCTCGTTGGCTTCCGCCGGGTCGAGGCTGACGATATCGTCGAGGCCCTGCGCGACCACCAGGGTCCCCGGCGGCGTGGCGGCGTCAACGGCGGCGGATAACGCGGCGAGCACCAGCAGCGGCAGCAGTTTTTTAGTCATATGCGATCCCTGAAAAAAGTTATTGTGATTATTGATGTTTCGCTACGTTAGGCCGCTTAATTACGGGCGTAAAGTCAAAGATCGGCTAAGTTTATGCTTAAAAAGCATAAGCAAGACCAAGGGGTTATGACGATCGATCGTACCGGGCATCTTCCGGCCATTCGCCTTTCTTGATATAACAATTTGATAACACTACGGGAGAGATAAGCGTGCCGGAAATTAATGAATTTGGTCAGCAGGTCAACGATCGCGTGCCAGGGTGGCAGGGCGCGGGACTTCTGCACCGCACGGCGTTAAATGGCCGCTTTTGCCGGCTGGAGCCGCTGGATACCGAGCGGCACGCGGCGGATCTGTTTGCCGCCTATGCCCTCGGCGACGACAGCGACTGGACCTGGCTTGCCAGCACCTGCCCACAGAGCGTGGAGTCAACGGCGAACTGGATCACCGGTAAGGTTATGGACGACGGGCTGGTACCGTATGCGGTTATCGATTTGCGCGCCGAGCGGGCCGTCGGGCTGGTCAGCTATATGGCGATTGAGCGGGCGATGGGCACGGTGGAGATAGGGCACGTCACCTGGTCGCGGGCGATGAAAAATACGCCGCTCGGGACCGAGGCGGTGTGGCTGCTGCTGCAAAATGGTTTTGCTCACGGCTATCGTCGGCTGGAGTGGAAGTGCGATTCGATGAATCTCGCCTCCCGCCGCGCCGCCGACCGGCTGGGGTTTACCTGGGAGGGGCGTCTTCGTCAGAGGATGGTACGCAAAGGACGCACCCGCGATAGCGATATGCTGTCGATTATCGATAGCGAATGGCCCGCGCGCGACGCGGCGCTGCGGGCGTGGCTGGCGCCGGAGAACTTTGATGCTGATGGACGGCAGCTAAAGCGGCTGGAAGATTTTCGCTAGTTTTTCCTCACCCTAACCCTCTCCCGCAGGGAGAGGGTTAGGGGGCTTACTCTTACCGGCGAACCGGCGCGCCGTTCGCCACGTAATACGCCGCGCTGCTCTTCGGCAGCGGCTGACGGCCGCGAATGGCGTCAGCCATTTTTTCGCCAATCATGATGGTGGTCGCGTTAAGGTTGCCGGTAATAATCTGCGGCATAATTGAGGCGTCGACCACGCGCAGGCCTTCCAGCCCGTGCACCCGACCTTCGCCATCCACCACCGCCATCTCGTCGTAGCCCATTTTACAGGTGCCGCACGGATGGAAGGCGGTTTCCGCATGATTGCGCACAAACTCATCCAGCTCGGCATCGCTCTGGCACTCCGCCCCCGGACTGATCTCCCGGCCGCGATAGTTATCCAGCGCCGGCTGATGCATGATTTCGCGGGTAATGCGAATCGCGTCGCGGAACTCCTGCCAGTCCTGTTCGCTGGACATATAGTTAAACAGAATCGCCGGATGTTCGTGCGGGTCGCGCGACTTCAGACGCACGTGGCCGCGGCTTGGGGAGCGCATGGAGCCGACGTGGCACTGGAATCCGTGCTCTTTCACCGCGTTTGAGCCGTTGTAGTTAATCGCGACCGGCAGGAAGTGGTACTGAATATTTGGCCACGCAAAGGCTTCCCGGCTGCGAATAAATCCGCCCGCTTCAAACTGGTTGCTGGCGCCGATGCCGGTCCCGCCGAACAGCCATTCGGCGCCGATTTTCGGCTGGTTCCACCACTGCAGCGCCGGGTAAAGCGACACCGGCTCTTTACATTCGTACTGCAGATACATCTCCAGATGATCCTGCAGGTTCTCGCCGACGCCGGGCAGGGCGTGAACCAGCGGAATATCGAACTGGCGCAACAGTTCCGGGCTGCCGACGCCGGAGCGCTGCAGGATTTGCGGCGAAGCGATGGCGCCCGCGCAGAGCAGCACTTCTTGATTGGCGGTGGCGTTTAACGGCGCGGTGCTGTCGCCCTCCAGCCACTCGACGCCGACGGCGCGTTTGCCGGCAAAAATAATGCGATCGGTCAGCGCATGGGTGCGAATGGTCAGATTGGGACGCGCGCGCGCCTGGTCGAGATAGCCGCGCGCGGTACTGGCGCGGCGTCCCTGCGGCGTCACGGTACGATCCATGGGGCCAAACCCTTCCTGCTGGTAGCCGTTAAGATCGTCGGTGCGCGGGTAGCCGGCCTGTACGCCGGCTTCAATCATCGCGTGGAACAGCGGATTGTTGCCCTGCTTTGGCGTGGTGACGCTGACCGGGCCGTCGCCGCCGTGGTAGTCGTTGGCGCCAATATCGCGGGTTTCCGCTTTGCGGTAGTAGGGCAGGCAGTCGAGGTAGCTCCAGTGCTCAAGCCCCGGCGCCGAGGCCCAGTTATCGAGATCCATAGCGTTGCCGCGGATATAGCACATGCCGTTGATTAACGAGGACCCGCCGAGGCCCTTACCGCGTCCGCACTCCATGCGGCGATTGTTCATATGCGGTTCAGGCTCGGTCTCGTAGGCCCAGTTATAGCGCCGACCCTGTAGAGGAAAGGCCAGCGCGGCGGGCATCTGGGTGCGGAAGTCGAAACGGTAATCCGGGCCGCCCGCTTCCAGCAGCAGGACGGTGGTCTGGGGATCTTCCGTCAGTCGTGTAGCCAGTACGTTGCCGGCGGAACCGGCACCAATAATAATGTAGTCAAACTGCAAAAATGACCTCCTGGTTAAAATATGGATTGAAACTGACCCATCTCAACCTGGATGGATTTTATCTGGGTGTAGCTGTGCAGCGTCTGCACGCCGTTTTCGCGGCCAATCCCGGAGTGCTTGTAGCCGCCGACCGGCATCTCCGCCGGGGATTCGCCCCAGGTGTTGATCCAGCAGATCCCGGCCTCCAGCCGATGAATCAGGCGATGGGCGCGGTTTAAATCCGGCGTGACGACGCCGGCGGCGAGGCCGTATTCGGTGGCGTTGGCGCGGCGAACCGCTTCTTCCTCATCGTCGTAGCTCAGAATCGACATCACCGGGCCGAAGATCTCTTCGCGGACGATGGTCATCTGGTCATCGCAGTCGGTAAACACCGTCGGGGCGACCCACGCGCCGCGGTCGAAGCCTTCGCCTTTCAGCACCTCGCCGCCGCAGAGCAGGCGCGCGCCTTCTTGCTTGCCGATCGCGATGTAGCGCAGCACGTTATCACGGTGCGGGAAGCTCACCAGCGGCCCGAAGTTGGTGCTTTCAGCAAACAGATCGCCAGGGCGGATACGCGCCACGCGAGCGAGGATTTTCTCTTCAAACGCCGCCTTCAGGCGCGCCGGAACGAATACCCGGGTGCCGTTGGTGCAGACCTGTCCTGAGCTATAGAAGTTAGCCATCATCGCGATGTCGGCGGCGAGGTCGAGGTTGGCGTCTTCGCAGACGATCAGCGGCGATTTACCGCCCAGTTCCATGGTGACTTCCTTCAGCGAGGAGGCGGCGGAGTTGGCCATCACTTTTTTGCCGCTGGCGACGCCGCCGGTAAAGGAGATTTTGGCGATGTCCGGGTGCTCGGTGAGATACTGGCCGGTTTCGGCGCCGGTGCCCGGCAGCACGTTAAATACTCCCGCCGGCAGTCCCGCCTCGCGGTAAATTTCCGCCAGCTTCAGGGCGGTGAGCGGGGTGACTTCACTCGGCTTAAAGATCATCGCGTTACCGGCCGCCAGCGCCGGGGCTGATTTCCACAAGGCGATCTGGATCGGGTAGTTCCAGGCGCCGATCCCGGCGACGACGCCCAGCGGTTCCCGGCGGGTGTAGACGAATGCACTGTCGCGCAGCGGGATCTGGCTCCCTTCCAGCGCCGGGATCAGGCCCGCGTAGTACTCCAGCACATCGGCGCCGGTGACGATATCGACGGCGGCGGTTTCGCTCAGCGGTTTGCCGGTATCGAGAGTCTCCAGACGGGCCAGTTCATCGTTGCGATCGCGCAGAATATCGACCGCTTTACGCAGAATGCGCGAACGTTCCATGGCGCTCATCGCCGCCCAGATTTTTTGCCCTTTTTGGGCGCTCTTTACCGCCCGGTCGACGTCTTCGCGGCCGGCGGCCTGGACGGTCGCCAGCACTTCCCCGCTGGCAGGGTTAATCGTCTCGAAGGTTTTACCGCTGGTGGCGGAAACATAACCACCGTCGATGTAAAGCTGCTGTTCGGCCATTCGGGACATGGGTCCTCCATTAGTGAGAAGTCGGTGGCAGATATTTGCTGATGAAGTGCTCGGCGAGCGTTTCGGCGCGGGCTTTATCCAGCGGTTTACCGCTCAGCGCCGCGCGTAGCCACAGCCCGTCGATCAGCGCGGCGAGACCGTATCCGGCCTCCTGCGCCTCTTCGCGCGGCAGGGCGCGCTGAAACTCATAGACGATATTCGACAGCAGTCGCCGGCTGCTGACCTGCTGCAGGCGATAGAGCATCGGCTGATGCATGCTGCTGGCCCAAAAGGCGAGCCAGGCCTTCATTGCCGCGCTGCTTATCTGGCTGTCGTCGAAGTTTCCCGCCACGATGGCGCGCAGGCGTTCCTGCGGGCCGGCGCCGGGCAGGGCGTGCAGACGGCCCAACACCGCCTGGCGCAGCTGGCCGGTGATATCGCGCATCGTCGCTTCCAGCAGCCCGTTCTTATCCTTGAAATAGTGGCTGATGATGCCGGTTGATACGCCAGCCCTCCGGGCGATCTGCGCGACGGTGGCATCGTGCATTCCCACTTCATTGATGGCGGCCAGGGTGGCGTCAATCAGCTGCCGCTGCCGTATCGGTTGCATCCCCAGTTTGGGCATTTCTCAGACTCCATTCATCAGCTTTGTTTATCTATTAAAGCGGTTTTTGATTGGACGTTCAATATAAAATGTGTCTTAATTGTTGCCGATTTTGGTTCTAATAGTTGCAAAAACAGTAAGGAGAATGGATGACAGACCTTTCGCCGAGCAGAGAAAAGGACAAAATCAATCCGGTGGTTTTTTACACTTCCGCCGGACTGATTTTGTTGTTTTCCCTGATGACTCTCTTCTTCAGCGATTTTTCCGCGGCCTGGATTGGCCGTACCCTGAACTGGGTTTCCCGCACCTTTGGCTGGTACTATTTGCTCGCCGCGACGCTCTATATCGTGTTTGTCGTGTGCATCGCCTGCTCGCGTTTCGGTTCGGTGAAGCTCGGGCCGGAACATTCGAAGCCGGAATTTAGCGTGCTCAGCTGGGCGGCAATGCTGTTCGCCGCCGGTATCGGTATCGACCTGATGTTCTTCTCCGTCGCCGAACCGGTGACCCAGTATATGCAGCCGCCGGAAGGGGCGGGGCAGACCATGGAGGCGGCGCGCCAGGCGATGGTGTGGACGCTGTTTCACTACGGGCTGACCGGCTGGTCGATGTATGCCCTGATGGGGATGGCGCTGGGATACTTTAGCTATCGTTATAATTTACCCCTGACCATCCGCTCCGCGCTCTATCCGATCTTCGGCAAAAAGATTAATGGCCCAATCGGCCACAGCGTGGATATCGCCGCCGTTATCGGCACCATTTTTGGTATTGCCACCACGCTCGGGATTGGCGTGGTGCAGCTAAACTACGGCCTCAACGTGCTGTTTGATATTCCGGACTCGCTGGGCGCGAAAGCGGCGCTGATCGTGCTGTCGGTCATTATCGCCACCATCTCCGTGACCTCCGGGGTGGATAAAGGCATTCGTATTCTTTCCGAGCTTAACGTGGTGCTGGCCCTCGGGCTGATCCTGTTTGTCCTGTTTATGGGCGACACCGAGTTTCTGCTCAACGCGCTGGTGCTCAACGTTGGCGACTATGTGAATCGTTTTATGGGCATGACCCTGAACAGCTTCGCCTTCGATCGTCCGGTAGAGTGGATGAACAACTGGACCCTGTTCTTCTGGGCGTGGTGGGTGGCGTGGTCGCCGTTTGTCGGCCTGTTCCTGGCGCGTATTTCACGTGGACGCACCATTCGTCAGTTTGTGGTAGGAACGCTGATTATCCCGTTCACCTTTACCCTGCTGTGGCTGTCGGTGTTCGGCAATAGCGCGCTGTATGAAATCATCCACGGCAATGCGGCCTTCGCCGCCGAGGCGGTCGCCCACCCGGAGCGCGGCTTCTATAACCTGCTGGCGCAGTATCCCGCGTTTACCTTTAGCGCTTCGGTGGCAACGATTACCGGCCTGCTGTTCTATGTGACCTCCGCGGATTCCGGGGCGCTGGTGCTGGGTAACTTCACCTCGAAGCTGAAGGATATCAACAGCGATGCGCCAAACTGGCTGCGGATCTTCTGGTCGGTGGTTATCGGCCTGCTGACCCTCGGGATGCTGATGACTAACGGCATTTCCGCCCTGCAGAACGCGACGGTGATTATGGGGCTGCCGTTTAGCTTCGTGATCTTCTTCGTGATGGCGGGATTGTACAAGTCGCTGAAGGTTGAGGATTATCGCCGCGAGAGCGCCAACCGCGACACCGCCCCGCGACCGCTCGGCGTGCAGGATCGCCTGAGCTGGAAGAAGCGCCTGTCGCGGCTGATGAACTATCCCGGCACGCGCTATACCCGCCAGATGATGGAGACGGTGTGCTTCCCGGCGATGGAAGAGGTGGCGCAGGAGCTGAAGCTGCGCGGCGCTTACGTCGAGCTGAAAAGCCTGCCGCCGGAAGAGGGAGACAGCCTGGGCCATCTTGACCTGCTGGTGCATATGGGCGACGAGCAGAACTTTGTTTATCAGATCTGGCCGCAGCAGTACTCCATTCCCGGCTTTACCTACCGGGCGCGCAGCGGGAAGTCGACCTACTATCGTCTGGAGACCTTCCTGCTGGAAGGGAGTCAGGGCAACGACCTGATGGACTACAGCAAAGAGCAGGTCATTACCGATATTCTTGACCAGTACGAGCGTCATTTGAACTTTATCCATCTGCATCGCGAAGCGCCGGGCAACAGCGTGACCTTTCCCTGAATGTAGGCTATCTAAACGTTTTCTGAAAAAGGATTATAGCTGGTTAAATATACAGTGAATTGCGCAGGGAAGCGTATGATGGCGGCGGGTGCCTGAGGCTTTCTGCGTTCAGGCTTAGGTGAGGATTCAGAAAGACGAAGCCCCAGGAGATGTTCCCATCAACCTGAGGCCTACAATCCAAACCTAGCACGTTGGATAGTAGCCTCTTCTTCGCATGGAGGCAACGAGATGCTGACAAAATACGCCCTGGTGGCAATCATCGTGCTGTGTCTGACAGCGCTGGGATTGACGTTAATGGTGCGCGACTCGCTGTGCGAGCTGAGCATCAAAGAACGTAGTATGGAGTTCAAGGCCGTTCTCGCTTACGAAACGAAGAAGTAGCCGGTATGCGGGGAGCTATCCCCGCTTATCCGCAGGCTGGGTAAGGAACCTTAAGGCACCTTTTTTCTGCTTATGGGGGCAGGATGGACGGCGAGAGAACATCGACCGGTTAAAACAATCGCGCCGCCACCCTGCATACTGCTTCGCTGACGTCAACCTCACCCTTACCGGCATTTTTCTACGCTAAATCCGTTCTACCAGCAGACAAAACCACCATCAACCACCAGGTCAACGCCGGTGCAGAACGAGGCGGCATCGCTGGCGAGGAACAGCGCCGGGCCGGCCATCTCTTCAACCTTCGCCATGCGCTGGATCGGCGTCTGGCTTTCGAATTCGCGGGTCTGATGAACCATCTCAGGGCGCGTGTTCATCGGCGTGGCGGTATAGCCGGGGCTGATGGAGTTGACCCGAATCCCTTTGCCGATCCACTCCATCGCCAGGCTTTTTGACAGGTGGATAACGCCCGCTTTAGAGCAGTTGTAGTGCGCCTGATCGAGACCGCGGTTAACAATAATGCCGGACATCGAGGCGATATTAATAATCGAACCGCCGCCCGTTTCCTGCATCAGTTCGGCTTCCGCTTTGCAGGAGTTCCACACGCCGGTCAGGTTAATATCGATAACCCGCTGCCACTGCTCGGTTTCCATCTCCAGCGCCGGATTGGCGTTGGCAATCCCGGCGGCGTTGACGGCTATATCGAGGCGGCCAAAGCGGCTTTTCGCTAATGCCACGCCGGCGCGTAGGTCGCTAAGCTGGCGCACATCACCGGTGTAGTAGCAGGCATCTCCGCCGATGGCTTCAATATTTTTGACGGTTTCGGCGAGGCCGCCATCTTCACGGAGATCGAAGCAGACGACCCGAGCCCCCGCGCTGGCGAGCCCGTAAGCAATCATCTGGCCGATGCCGCTGCCCGCGCCGGTGACAAAGGCCACGCGGTCCTGCAGGTTAAACAGCTGTTGGGCAAAATCTTTTGCGATCATAGTCATTTCTCTCTAAAAAATATTCTTTAGCATGCCCGGTGTTGGCGTTCCCGGAGGCGGCGCGTTGCGCCTGTCCGGGCTACGGGGCTTGTGCCGTCGGGTAGCCCGGACAGGTGCGCAGCACCGCCTCCGGGATATGATTTGTGTAGCCTGACCTGAAAAATGCCAGGCTGGCGGCATTACGACATAATCAAGCCGCCATCGATATTGATGGTCTGCCCGGTGAGGTAGCGCGCGTCGTCGGAGGCGAGAAACGCCACCAGCCCGGCAACGTCTTCCGGTTTGCCGGCGCGTTTCATCGGAATGCCTTCGACCCACTCCGCCATCAGCTCGCCTTTACCGTAGCGCTTCTGCTCGGTGCTGAGGATTTCGCCCCAGACGCGGTCGTTGTAGTCCCACATCTCGCTTTCGATAATGCCCGGACAGAAGGCGTTAACCGTGATATTCCACGGCGCCAGCTCGTGCGCCAGGCTTTGGGTGATGCCGATCACGCCCATTTTGCTGGCGGCATAGTGCGGGGTGTAGATAAAGCCCTGACGACCCTGGCCGGAAGAGGTGTTGATCAGGCTGCCGTGGTTCTGCTTGACCATATATTTGGCGGCTTCGCGGCAGCACAGCCAGACGCCGGTGGTGTTAACGGCCAGCACTTTTTCAAAGTCGGCCTTCGGCATGCGATCGTAATAGTCGATGGTGATCACGCCTGCGTTCTGGATAGAGACGTCGATGGTGCCGAAACGCGCTGCCGCCTGCTCGTACAGCGACTGCACCTGCGCTTCGTCGGTCACATCAACCTGTAACGACAGGATGTCGGCCTGGTAGCGCTGGCGGAGGGTTTCCGCCGTTTCGTGGACGCGCTCGGCGTTAGAGACCATCACCAGATTCGCGCCGTCGCGCGCAAAGCGCTCGGCAATACCTGCACCAATTCCGCGGCAGGCGCCGGTGATAACAACCGTTTTGTTGTGGAAATTTCTTTGCATGTTTTTCATCCCTTATTGAAGCCGGACGGCAGAGCATCCGGCGGGGTAATAAAGACGTGATTAACTGGTGGCGCCTGCCGCAGCCAGCTTCTCCTCATGGCGGCGCATCAGAATGACTTTGTTCTGCAGTTTCTGCTGGAACTGGTCGACGACGACGGCGGTGACGATAACCACCCCCTTAATGACCATCTGCCAGAAATCGCTGACCCCCATCATCACCATGCCGTCGGCGAGGAAGACGATGACGAACGCGCCAATGATTGACCCGGTTACCCGGCCGCGACCGCCCGCCAGCGCGGTTCCGCCGAGCACGGTGGCGCCAATGGCGTCCATTTCGAACATATTGCCGGTCATCGGGTGCGCGGTTTGCAGCTGCGAGGCGACGATAAGGCCGACGAACGCTGAGCACAGGCCGGAGAAGGCGTAAACGAAGATTTTTGCCTTGACGATAGGCACGCCGGCCAGGCGTGCGGCGGATTCGTTACCGCCGATAGCGTAGATATAGCGGCCCAGCGGGGTTTTGGTGGTCAGCCAGTAGCCCAGCAGCAGGAAGCCGATCATCAGCCAGATTGGCAGATAGATGCCCAACAGCGTCCCGGATCCCAGGGTGGAGAAACCGGTGTTGCCCAGCGCTTCCATGCCGTTGAGGTTGGGGTAGGTACTGCCGTCGTTGAACAGCAGCGCCGAGCCTCTGGCGACATACATCATGCCCAGGGTGCAGATAAAGGGCGCGACGCCGAAGCGGGTGATGACCGCGCCGTTAACGAAGCCAACCAGCACACCGAAGAGCGCCACGCAGAGGATAACTTCCGGTACGTTGAAGAAGATAACGCTGCCGTTCCATAAGGGCAGGCCGTTGGTTAACAGCGCTCCGGCCACCATGCCGCAGATGCCGGCCACGGCGCCGACGGAGAGGTCGATACCGCCCGTCAGGATAACCAGCGTCATGCCGATGGCCAGCAGGCCGGTGATGGCCACGTGCTGGGTCATAATCAGCAGGTTAGATGTGGTCAGGAAATTCGGTACCATCACGCTGAAGAACGCGATAACCAGCAGCAGAGCGATGAACGTTCTGGCCTTCAGCAGGTACATATAAATCATATATTTCTGGTTCATGATGGGTTCCAGCCTGATTAATCTTGAGGTGTTGAAGCCGCGATTAATTTTTCGCGGGTCACCGCATGACGCGGTAAATCGGCGGTAATCCGACCGTCGGCCATGACCAGGATGCGATCCGCCAGCGCCATCACTTCATCCAGCTCCGATGAAGAGAACATCACTGCCAGACCCTGCTGGGCCATTTTGCCGATCAGATGATAAACGTCGGTTTTCGCGCCGACGTCGATACCGCGAGTGGGCTCATCGAGAAACACCACTTCCGGCTTCGTCATCAACGCCTTGCCGAGCACCACCTTTTGTTGGTTGCCGCCGCTGAGTGAGGTGACAGGCAGATCGGGGTCGCTCACCTTGATTGCCAGTTCGCGAATCATCTCTTTGACGCAGGCGATTTCTTTCTGCGGATTCAGCCATTTCCACGCCCGGCGAAATCCCTGCAGGCTGAAATCGGATAAGGTCATATTCGATTGAATCGACATCATCTGCACCACGCCTTCTCCCTGGCGGTCTTCAGGCACCAGCGCCAGCCCTTTTTTTAGCCGCGCCTGGAACGGGGCCTTTTCGATATTTTCGCCGTTGAGATGGACGTTACCGCTCTGGCAGGGCATCAGGCCGACCAGGCCTTTAAACAGCTCCGTGCGTCCGGCGCCGAGCAGGCCGTAGATGCCGATCACTTCTCCCTTACTTAAGGTAAAGGTCACATCGTTGAGCTTATAGCCGCCGCTGGGGTGCAGCGCCGTCAGACCTTCAACGGCAAGGACCGCTTCGCCTTTCGGCGCCGGCCGGTAGTCGAAATGTTTTTTCTTATCGCCGACCATCTGTTCGATAATCCACGGAATACTGGCGTCGCTGACCTCGCGCTCGCTGATAAAGCGCCCGTCGCGGAAAATAGTGATGTGGTCGCCAATTTCCATCAGCTCTTCCAGACGGTGGGAAATATAGATAATGGTGACGCCGCGGCGTTTAAGCTGTTCGATCACGTTAAACAGGATTTTGACTTCCGACTGGCTGAGCGCGGAAGTGGGTTCATCCATAATTAATACCCGGGTGTCCTTAGAAAGCGCGCGCGCAATTTCCACCAGCTGCTGATGGCCAATGCCTAATTCGCCAAGCTGGGTGTAGGGATCGACATTCAGCTCCAGTCTTTCCAGTAATGATTTGGCTAACTCATATTGATATTTTTCGTTAATCTTCCCTTTTTGAAAGAATTCGTTAGCCATAAAAATATTATCCATGACGTTCATATTCGGGAATAAATTTAATTCCTGAAAAATGATGCTGATTCCCTGCTTTTCAGCCTGGTGCGTTGAGCTAAGGGTCACCGGGGCGCCATCAAGAATAATTTGACCGGAAGAGGGTGTTTCAACGCCAGCAAGCATTTTCATCATGGTGGATTTACCCGCACCATTTTCACCGATCAGAACGTTTACTTTATTTCGATAGACCCGGTAATTCACGCTATCTAAGGCGACAACGCCCGGATAAACGCGAGATAATTCGCGAGTTTCGATAATAACTTCAGAGTCGACTGGTTGGGAATTGACGAGTTCTTGCCGCTGCATGTTATTGCCCTCCCAAACGAACAATTTTGGCTGGCGTAATATCAGGCACGGTCTGCGGAATATCCCAGGCCGAGAACACGCCGTACACCTGTACCGCTTCGCCGGTTTTCACCTGCGCCGTCTGGATCATCTTGACCGCATGTTCGTTAATCGCCCGGCTATATTCGCCAAACAGCACCTGATCGTTAAAGTCCTGATAGCTGGCGCCCTGATAGCCGTCGCGTAATAGTGTGCCGCGCAGCGTTGGGCCAATTTGCACCACCACGTTGCCGCCGCTGATATCCTGAATCGTCATTTTTCCGCTGCGCGAAGCGGAATCAATTTTGCTGATATTGCCTTCGACTTTGACGTAAAACACGCAGGGGTTTTCGTCCTGAGCGCGATAGCCTAAGGTTTTGCAGGCGCTATCGATATCTTTCGCCGCGCGCAGGGCGGTCATCAGCTCGGCAACGGGGCGGGCTTTAGCCACAACCTGGGGAACCAGCTGGTCTTGCCATGTCCGATCGATATCCGCCATATGCGGGTTGGGCGGAGATTTAAGATCGGCCAGCTCCTGCTGAGAGACAATACGACAGCCCCCGAGCGCAAGAATAACCAGCGTCAGCGAGATTTTTTTATACATAATACGCTCCTGTGCGCCCCGGACGGGGCGCAACAACCCGAAATCAGGATTTGATATTGAAGTCCTGCACTTTGTCTGCATTGTCCTGAGTAATCAGAATGCCGCGGAACATCACGCGCTGCTTGGCCGGTTTTTCACCTTTTTGCAGGTAGTTATCGAGGTCGGTCACCCCCTGAGCGGCGATGGCCTGCGCCTGAAGCATTACGGTGGCCTGCAGGGTGCCGGCTTTTACCGCGTCGCGCTCATCGTTGCTGCCATCGATACCGACCACCACCACATCGTTACGATTCGCGGCTTTCAGCGCGGCAATGGCGCCGAGGGCCACAGGACCGTTGCCGCAAATCACGCCTTTCACGTCGGGGTGCGCCTGCAGAATACTGTCCATAATGCGCTTGCCGTCGATTAAGGTGCCTTTCGCGTCCTGCTTAGCGACGCTGACCATATCCGGGTACTGGTCAATCACCTGGTGGAAAGATTTAGAGCGGGTCACGCAGTTATTATCCGCAAGGTTACAGGTCAGTTCGGCATATTTGCCTTTCTCCGCCATTTTCTCGACAAATACGTTGGCGACTTCAGAACCGGCCTGGAAGTTATTATGGGTAATTTGCTCCAGCGCGATATCATCGACAGGAATTTCGCGGTTAATTAAAACCACCGGAATACCCGCTTTCTTCGCTTTTTCAATGGCGGCGACGCTGGCGGTGGAGTCGGCGTTATCCAGAATAATGCCCTGAACTTTTTTACCGATGGCGGTATCGATCAGCTCATTCTGTTTTTTGACATCTTCGCCATGCGACAAAATGGTGGTCTGGTAGCCCAGCTCTTTGGCTTTCTCGCTAGCGCCCTTGGCTTCAGAGGCGTAATAGGGGTTATCCAGCGAGTTAACCATGATCATGATGGTGCCTTTTTCTGCCGCCTGGGCAGCGAAAGAAAAGGCGGTCAGGGTAGCAGCGGTTAAAAGCGTTAAACGTAATTTCATGACAATTTTCTCTCTTGGTTGTTATTGTCGGGTACGGTGAAACAACGTAAGGCCTGTAAATCGAGTTTATGGGCCGGGGTTCTCCTTTTGTTGATGATTAAGAGCCTATCCATTAGGGCTATTTTACTGGCCATTTTGAACCAGGGCAGTGCTCAAAACCCTCACGTACTACGTGTACGCTCCGGGATCGAAGCGCTGTCCGTGTTCAAACTGCCTGCGCCAATAACGCCTACTGGGATAGGCTCTAAGGTGCGTCACGCGTTCGATTCCCTGGTGGGCGTCAGGCGGACGTTGCCGGTTTCCATAATGTTCTGTTCACCGCATGGCGCCACTCCTGCCATCTTTTCTGCAGGCGCTGGTGGCGGGCCATATCGGGGATAAATTCGCTGTGTTCGGTTAAAAACGCGTTCAGGTCGGTTACCGATCCGGGATTCAGGGCTTTGCGCGCGAGCAGGGCCGCGCCAATCGCCGACAGCTCGGCAACGTCGCTGCGCATCACCGGACAGCCGAGCAGGTCAGCCTGATACTGCATTAGCCAGTCGTTCCTGGTTGGGCCGCCGTCGACCATCAGCGCCGTTAAGTGGAAGTCGTCCTGCTGGCGCATCGCTACCACGACATCGGCGATTTGATAGGTAATGGATTCCAGCGCGGCGCGAATCAGATGGGCGCGCTTGACGCCGCGGCTCAGGCCACAAATCACGCCGCGGGCGCTGTCATCCCACCACGGGGCGCCCAGGCCGGTTAACGCCGGCACAAAATAGACGCCCAGCGTGGAGTCCACGGAGGCGGGCAGGGTGTTGAGTTCATGCGCCAGTTCGGCATCGGAAAGTTCGCTCAGACCGGTGCTGTCCGCCATCCACGCCACGGCATCGCCGGTATGCGGAATATTACCTTCGAGTCCGTAGGTGATGCTGTCGCCGTCGTGCCAGGCGATGGTGGTGGCCAGCGCGTCGATATCGCACTGTGCGGATTTTACCGGCGCCATCACCGATGACCCCGTACCGTAGGTGGCTTTTACGCAGCCGAGTTCACCCAGCGCGTGGCCAAACAGCGCGGCGTGGGAATCCCCGACCATCGCCATCACCGGAATACCGTCAGGGATAGCGTTCAACCCCCGGGTATAGCCAAACAATCCGCTGGAGGGCTTGATCTCCGGCAGCGCGGCGCGCGGGATCTGGAACAGCGCCAGCATGTTGTCATCCCACTGGCCGGTTTGCAGGTTCAGCAGCTGGGTACGCGCGGCATTGGAGTAATCGCAGCAGAACGCATCGCCCTGGGTTAAGTTCCACAGCAGCCAGCTGTCGATAGTGCCGAGGCAGATTTCTCCGCGCTCAGCCAGCGCGCGCCCCTCAGGAAGGGATTCCAGCAGCCAGCGCATTTTCGAGGCCGAAAACAGAGGCGCAATCGGCAGGCCGGTCACGGCCTTGATTTGCTGCTCTTTATCGCTGTGGCGCAGTTCATCGCAAAACGCGGCGCTGCGGCTGCACTGCCAGGTGATCGCGGCGTTGATTGGCTTACCGCTCTGGCGATACCAGCCGATCGCGGTCTCGCGCTGGTTACTGATGGCTAACGCCGCGACGTTTTCTGCGCCAACGTGCGCTACCGCTTTCGCGATAACCGCCAGCGAAGCGTCAACCAGGACTTCTCCCGACTGCTCGACCCAGCCTTCACGCGGCGTCTGGATCGCCAGCGGCTGAGAGAATTTCACCACGACCTGGCCGCGGCTATCGAGTACGACGGCTTTGGCATTGGTGGTGCCTTCGTCCAGCGCAATGATGAACTCTTTACGTGTTGCCTGCATTAGGTAGTCTCCTGAGTCACACTTCGTCCTGGCGCGGAGGGGGAAGTCGGCATTCCTCTTTATCGCATTGCTTCTTAGCAGGCCATGATGTGACAATTCGTTTTCACTTTTTTAATCACTGAATATATATTCGATAGTGATTATTTATTTGTTACCTTAGCCAGAAACTTCCCGTCGGGCTACAGGAAAAGTTATCAATTGTGCTGGCAATCACACTTATCCGTTTGGTGAAGCTTGCGGATGTCGGGGGAAAAGAGCGCGGTTGGCTGGTTATATACGATTGAAATATAAAAATTTATTGTCGAAGCCTTTACGCCTGAAGGAAAGCGTAAAGGCTGTGGGAAAGTGTTTGAGTGAGGAAATTACCCGGCGATAAGCAGCCTGGCCGTTGGATAATCGGTGATCAGAACATCGATATAACCGCCTGAAAGCGCGCCTTTGATAGCCGCCACCTTCTCGCTGCCGCCGGCAAGGGCCACCACGTTAGGGCACTTCTTCACTTTCTCCAGCGCCATGCCGATCACAGGATCTTCATCATCGCGTAACACCGCCTTGCCGTTTTTATCGTAGTAGTGCAGGCAAATGTCACCCACGGCGCCGCGTTCCGCCAGCACCTGCAGCATATCTTCGTGATAGTAGTTACCGGACGTTTTGAGCAGCTGCGAAGGTTCAAGGATGCCAATCCCGACGATGGCGATATCGACTTCGTCGAAGCGCGCAATCACATCGGCGACATCTTTGCTGGCCACGAGGCGATTTTTCTCCTCCGTAGAACCTTCGATGCTCTGGGAAGGGAGCAGCCAGGCTTCACAGTTCAGACGCTGCGCCAGGGTCTGGGTCAGGATGGTCGCCTGCACGTTACCGTTAGGACCCACGCCGCCGAGCAGTTGAATCACGCCGTTGGCCTTTAGGTTTTGCGCGTGAACCTCATCAACCATTGCGCGAATAGTCGAACTCCACGACGAGACGCCAATCAGATCTTTCGGCCGCAATCGCGTTTCCAGATAGTGGGCCGCGGCGGATCCGATGGCGCGCTTGATAGTGTGATCGCTGGCGTCCTCTTCGGTATCCACGACGATGGCCTGTTTAATTCCGTAGCGATCCTCGAGGCCTTTTTCAAGATTGAGGAAAATATTCGATGGCTGAACAACGCTGATTTTGACCACGCCTTCTTTTTGGCAGCGGGCGATCGCTCGGGAGATAAATGACTGAGAAAGCGAGAGAAGTTGAGCGATATCGGACTGCTTTCGTCCTTCAAGATAGTAGAGCGTGGCAATCTTAACTAATAGCCGTTGTTCATCCTGCTTAGCCATATATTTCCCCGAAAATCATTTACGTGCAGCCATTATGTTAGAGCTCATTATCATACGCGAAAAGAAAAGACAGTTAAGTGTGATGGATATCTAACTTTCGCCAATCCTCAAAATCAGCTATGGACAAAAACAGAACAGTAGCCGCATAATTGAATAAAGAGTCGTTAGTGAATATATATTCATAGCGATTTCAGGTCAACTGAAAAGTGCCCGGGTGACGTCACGCCCGGTGGTAAGGAGGCAGAATGTTCCTGAGTATGATGCAGCGGCGTAAGCCTTACGATGCGTTGCCTGGGGATGTCTGGTTTTTTTAGTCCCTGACGGAATAAATATTCCAAGTTGAAAATAAATTCAGAGGTATTAAATGAATCCCTATAGCTATGATGTCCAGGCCCTTGAGCGTAAAGCCCGCGCCGTACGTCGCCATATCGTCAGATTGAACGCCAACAGCCCTGCGGGCGGGCACACCGGCGCCGACCTGTCGCAGGTTGAACTGCTCACCGCGCTCTATTTCCGCATTCTGAACGTCGCGCCGGAGCGTCTTGCTGACGACCAGCGCGATATCTACATCCAGTCGAAAGGCCATGCGGTGGGCTGCTACTACTGCGTGCTGGCCGAGGCGGGCTTCTTTCCGGTTGAGTGGCTGGAAACCTATCAGCATGCGAACTCCCATCTTCCGGGTCACCCGGTGCGCCAGAAAACGCCGGGGATTGAGCTCAACACCGGCGCGCTGGGCCACGGTTTGCCTGTTGCGGTGGGGCTGGCGCTGGCTGCGAAAAAAAGCAACAGCTCCCGCCGCATTTTTTTAATTACCGGCGATGGCGAGCTGGCGGAAGGCAGCAACTGGGAAGCGGCGCTGGCCGCGGCGCACTACGGCCTTGATAATCTCATCATTATTAATGACAAGAACAATCTCCAGCTGGCGGGTCCGACGCGCGAAATCATGAATACCGATCCGCTGGCTGATAAATGGAAGGCCTTCGGGATGACGGTCACCGAATGCCAGGGCAACGACATGGCGTCGGTAGTGGCGACCCTGGAAGGGCTGAAGCAGGAAGGTAAACCGAACGTCGTTATCGCCAACACCACGAAAGGTGCCGGTATTTCCTTTATCCAGGGGCGCCCGGAGTGGCACCACCGGGTACCGAAAGGCGAAGAAATTGCACTGGCACTGGAGGAACTGAAAGATGAGTAATGCAGAACACCTGGCGAGCGTGATGGTTCAGGCCTTTATTGATGCGGTCGACCGCGGCGTCGATCTGGTGCCGGTGGTGGCTGATTCCACGTCAACGGCCAAAATCGCGCCGTTTATTAAACAGTTCCCCGGGCGTCTGGTGAACGTGGGTATCGCCGAGCAGAGCATGGTCGGGACGGCGGCGGGTCTGGCGCTGGGGGGAAAAGTGGCGGTCACCTGTAACGCCGCGCCGTTCCTGATTTCCCGCGCCAATGAGCAAATTAAAGTCGACGTTTGCTATAACAACACCAACGTTAAGCTATTTGGCCTTAACGCCGGCGCCAGCTACGGCCCGCTGGCCAGCACCCATCACGCGATTGACGATCTGGCGGTGATGCGCGGCTTCGGTAATATCCAGATTTTCGCTCCGTCTTCGCCGCGCGAATGTCGGCAGATTATCGATTACGCCATCGGCTATCAGGGGCCGGTCTATATTCGCCTCGACGGCAAGGCGCTGCCGGAGCTGCACGATGAAAGCTATCGCTTTGTGCCGGGGGCGGTCATCACCCTGCGTGAAGGCGAGGATATCGCGCTGGTGGCCACCGGCTCGACGGTACATGAAATCGTCGATGCCGCGCAGAGGCTGGCCGACGCGGGGATTCAGGCCAAAGTGGTGAGCGTGCCGTCCATTCGCCCTTGCGATACCGCCGCGCTGCTGGCGGCCCTGAAGCCGTGCAAAGCGGTGATAACGGTGGAGGAGCATAACGTCAACGGCGGGTTGGGGAGCCTGGTGGCGGAAGTGCTGGCCGAAGCCGGCGCGGGAATCCCGCTCAAACGTCTGGGGATCCCGGATGGCGAGTATGCGGCGGCGGCGGACCGCGGCTGGCTGCGCAAACACCACGGCTTCGATGCCGCTTCCGTCGCCGGGCTGGCGCAGAAAATGCGCTGATTTTACGGCGCCGTAAACCGATAACCCGCGCGGTCTGCCGCGCGGGTTTTGTTTTTTACGATGCGCAGAGCGTGATGACGTAGTCACCGGCCTTAATCCATTGCAGCCGATACTCCCCGGCGGAGAGCCGAAGCCGCAGGTTTCCTTCCTTTATATACGTCACCTCAAAATCGCTGAAACCCACGCCGTTCTGTATTTCGGGCGGGCTGGCCTTAAACGCGCTCTCTTTTGCCGAAAACGCCAGCGTCAGCGCCAGCGCCGACGGCAGGCCGCTGGCGTCCAGCAGGCTTTTTTCCGCGCTATTGACGATGCTGCTTTCCAGCTCGGCCGCCAGGGTGGGAGACAGGATGCGCTCAATATCAACGCCGACCGGCCCTGCGGAGACAACCGCCAGCGCGCTGCGTTCGCAGTGGCTGATGCTGCCGTACCACGGCGCGGGCCACAGGGGCTGGCGCCGATCGCCAACGGCAGGCACCTCTTTTTCACCGACTTCCCGCAGCGCGTAAACCGCGGCGATACGCCCCGCGAGGTGCTCGGTCTGCCGCTTGCGGGCGCAGTCGCTTAGCCGGGCATAGTGAGGCAGCCAGAGGAGATCTTCAGGCCGAAAGGTCGCCGGGTCGAAATCGACCCGCTGCAGCGAGTGACCGGCAAGCTGAATGGTAGAACGTTGGGTTTGCATAGGGGGATGTTAACAGATTCTCCCCGCCGCCCTCTATGGCAAGAGGGCGGGGGAACGGTAGACAATCAGAAGTGGGTATTGACGCTCATATACCAGGTTCGGCCAGATTCGTTATAGGTGTTGGCGCCCGCGCCAGCCATATAAGAAACATCGGTCAGGCTACCGGTGGTTTGCGCATTCCCCGCGCGCCAGTGGCGCTTGTCGAAGACGTTATCCACGCCGCCGGTCAGGCTGACGTTTTTGGTCACATCCCAGGTGGCGCTCAGGCCAACGATGCTGTATGGGCTGACTTCATCCGTTTCAGAACCCACCGCGGGCTCACCTTTGTAGTTATATTTCTTCGGCTGCTGCTTGCCGTACCAGGTGAAGGTCGACTGTACGGAAATATCCTGCTGAATCTGCCAGCTCAGGGTGGAGTTCAGGGTATATTCCGGAATAATCGACAGACGATCGCCGGTTTCCTTGTTTTTACTTTGCAGCATATAAGTGATGTTATTGGTCCAGTTCACCGTTTCGCTGACCGGCACGTTCAGGGTGCCTTCGAGACCTTCAACCACCGCTTTCGGCACATTTTCCCACTGATAGATATCAGTTTTCACTTTACCGTTCGTTGTCTGCGAAATCGGCGCGTAGCCGGCTTCGATTTTATCGCGGTAGTCGTTGCGGAACCAGGTCACCCCCGCCAGCCAGCCGTCGCGTTTAAACTCAAGGCCAATCTCTTTGTTGATGCTGGTTTCGGCTTTCAGGTCATCGTTACCCATCATGTAGCAACCGGTACCGGTGCCGCTGGCGTAGCAGCCCTGGCCTTTGCTATAGAGAATATAGTTCGGGTTGGTTTGGTACAGGCTCGGCGCTTTATAGGCGCGGGCGATGCCCATTTTCAACGTGAAGTCATCCCACAAACCCTGAGACAGGTTGAGCGACGGGCTCCAGTTGTTGCCGACGATCGTGTGATGATCGAAACGCAGCGCCGGCGTCAGCATGGTGGTGTCGGTCAGCTCCACGTTGTCTTCGGCAAACAGGGAGAAGATCTCGGCCTTCGAGTATGGGCTACGGCCGGTGCTGTCATAGCCGTCGATATCGCCGCCCATAAAGGTCTGGGTATTTGACGCCAAATCCTTCATCCGCTGCTGATTCCACTCGGAGCCCAGCGTCAGGTTCTGGTTAAACACCAGATCCAGCGGGATGTTAACTTCGCTGTGCAGCATCACGTCGGCGAGGTCGATATCGCTGAACTGGTTGCTGTTGAAGATACCTTCCGTACCGCCCGCCAGACCTTCGCCTTTACGCGAGTTGCGGGTGTGTTCGTACTGGGCCCAGTTGCTGGTGGTCACGCCGTTATCCCAGCCGCCGTTCCAGGTGACGGAGTAAGTCTGGCGATAGAGGCGGTTCGTCTCTTTCCCGTAGTTCTCTTTCACCAGATCGTTGGTATTGGTGTTCTGCGTATCGCCCGCGTAGAGGTTGCCCTGACGGCTGTAGCCGGATTCAAACTCCAGCGACTGCATCGGGGCGAAATCCCAGCGCACGACGCCGTTAATGTTCTTATTTTTAACCCCTTCACGCCCGGCAGGCATGGTATTAGCGTACGCGCCGGTACGCTCTGACTGATGCCCGTCGTTGATATCCCAGGCATCGGCCTGCGTTTTATCGAGGTTGCCCAGCAGGCGGAAGCTGAAATCGCCGCCCAGCGGGCCGCTGAGGCTAAAGTTGGTGCGTTTGGTCGAGCCTTCTTCTTTATGCTCCGGGGCGTTCATGTAGGTGTTCCATGAACCATGCCATTCGCCGTCGCTTTTCTTGGTAATGATATTGACCACGCCGCCCGCCGCGCCGTTGCCGTAGCGCGCGGCCGCCGGGCCGCGAATGACTTCAATACGTTCGATCAGCTCCGGCGGTACCCATGAAGTATCGCCGCGGGTATCGCGCTCGCCGCGCCAGCCCAGACGCACGGAGTTGCGGCTGGTCACGGGCTTGCCGTCAATCAGGATCAGGGTGTTTTCCGGGCCCATGCCGCGAATATCAATCTGGCGATTGTTGCCGCGCTGGCCGCTGGTGGAGTTGCCGGTCAGGTTAACGCCGGGCATGGTACGGATAATTTCCGACACGTCGCGCGCAGGCGGGCGTTTACGAATTTCATCTGCGGTAATGGTTGAAACGCCGGGCGCCTGCAGGTTCTGCTCGGCGGCGGTGACGACCATGGTTTCATCAGCGGTTGCGGTTTTGCTATCGGAGGCGGTTTCCGCCGCGCTCAGCGGAAACGCAGCCCCGTAGATTCCCAGATTGACCAGCAAGGCCAGGGATTTGATCCTGTTATTCATTGTAATTCCTGCTTTTTGTCGCCACCTTCTCCAAAAGACCCTTCCCAGCGGGAGGAGAGGCGGTATCAATGTTGCCGGTAGAGAGCACAGGCACTCCGTCGCTGACCAGAACCCGGCTTTCGGGCTAAATTGTTTCCCCGAAAGTCCCGGCGCTGCATAAGCTCTCTCTGACATGTTTATTTTTTAAAAGACGCGCTTCCCACAGCGCGCTAATACGCTATTGCAAATGAAAATAGTTATCAATAATATTATCAATAAATATTGCGTTTATTAATGCGTTTGTTGATAAATGTCACGATAAACATAGGGTTGAAAAGGAATGCATAAGACAGGAAGTGACGACTGGTGGCAGCATATCTCCGGCCCGCAAATCGAAGCCGTTGACGGCGCGTATCGGGTAGCCTTCTGGTGGCGCGATCCGGCGGGCAACGAAACGTCTTCGGCAACCCGGCGGGTGTGGATTTATATCACCGGCGTGACTGACCATCATAAAAATGCCGTACCGCAAACCCTGCGGCGCATTCCCGGTACCGATGCCTGGTGCTGGCAAACCACGCTTTCTCCGACCTGGCGCGGCAGCTATTGCTTTATCCCTTCCGCCCGCGACGACGACTTTTCCCCCCAGCTTTTTAACGGTGACGGCCCGGACCGCGCGCTGCTGCGCGAAGGCTGGCGTAGGCTGCTGCCGCAGGCGATTGCCGACCCGCTCAATCCGCAAAGCTGGAAGGGCGGGCGCGGCCACGCGGTCTCCGCGCTGGAGCTGCCGCACGCCCCCGAACAGCCCGGCTGGGCGCTGCGTGATGAACCTTATCAGCCGCCGGTCTGCATTGAATGGCAGAGCCAGCGCCTCGGCAACCGGCGACGGATATGGGTTTACGCCACCGGCGACGCGCAGCCGCAGGCGCGCCCGCTGGCGATCCTGCTGGATGGCCAGTTCTGGGCCGAAAGCATGCCGGTATGGGCGCCGCTGGCGGGCTTAACCCGCGAAAAACGGCTCCCGCCGGCGGTTTATCTGCTGATTGACGCGATTGATAATCCGCACCGGGCCGCGGAGCTTCCCTGCAATGAGGCGTTCTGGCTGGCGGTTCAGGAAGAGCTGCTGCCAATGGTTCACCGGCTGGCGCCTTTCAGCGATCGCGCCGATCGCACGGTGGTGGCGGGTCAGAGCTTTGGCGGCCTGGCCTCGATGTTCGCTGCGCTCTACTGGCCCCAGCGCTTTGGCTGCGTGCTCAGCCAGTCCGGCTCTTACTGGTGGCCGCATCGCGGCGGCGCGCAGACGGGTCTGCTGATTGAGCGGCTCAGCCGCGGCGAATTACATCCGCAAGGGCTACGTATCTGGCTGGAAGCCGGTATTCGCGAGCCGATCATTTTTCGCGCCAACCAGGCGCTGCTCGCGCATCTGGAACAGCAGACGATTTTCTGGCGTCAGGTTGACGGCGGGCATGATGCGCTGTGCTGGCGCGGCGGGCTGACAGCCGGGCTTATCCAGCTGTGGCAGCCTTTATGCCGTGATGAGTAACAACGCGCGCTTTACGAGGAATTAGACATGCAATTCAGTAACCCCTTCGACAATCCGCAAGGGCAGTTTTACATCCTGCGCAATGGCCAGCAGCAGTTCAGCCTGTGGCCGCACTCCTGCGCGCTGCCGGAAGGCTGGTCGGTGGAGTGCCCGCCGCAGTCGTTAGCGGCGTGCAATGACTGGCTGGCGGCAAACTGGTCTACCTTGACCCCCGCCCACCATGCATCCTGAGGAGCCCACGATGACCACACGTTTACCGCTGGTTGCGGCGCAGCCGGGGATCTGGATGGCGGAGCGCCTCTCGACGCTGCCCGGCGCCTGGAGCGTCGCCCACTATGTTGAGCTGCGCGGTGATATCGACCCGATACTGCTCGGCCGGGCCATTGTCACCGGGCTGTCGCAGGCCGACACCCTCAGCATGCGTTTTTGCGAAGATAACGGCGAAGCCTGGCAGTGGGTCGATGAACATCGCGCGTTTGCCGAACCGGATTACCGGGATCTGCGTGCCGCGAGCGACCCGCACGCGGCCGCGCTGGCGCTGATGCAGGCCGACCTCGGACAAAACCTGCGGGTGGACGGCGGCAATCCGCTGGTCTGCCATCAGCTGCTGCGGGTGGGTGATAACCGCTGGTACTGGTATCAGCGTTACCACCATTTGCTGGTCGATGGCTTCAGCTTCCCGGCGATTACCCGCCAGATCGCCGCGATCTACCGCGCCTGGCAGCGCGGCGAAGCGACGCCTGATTCCCCGTTTACGCCGTTTGCCGAGGTGGTGGAAGAGTATCAGCGCTACTACGGCAGCGACGCCTGGCAGCGCGACAAACAGTTCTGGCAGGCGCAGCGTCAGGCGCTGCCGGCACCGGCCTCGCTGTCGGACACGCCGCTGGCGGGAAGGGCGACCAGCAGCGATATCTGGCGCATGAAGCTGGAGGTGGATGCCGGGGTCTTTAGCCGGCTGGCGGCAGGCGCGCCGCAGTGCCAGCGCGCCGATCTGGCGCTGGCGCTGACCGCCCTGTGGCTGGGACGGCTGTGCAGCCGAACGGACTACGCCGCGGGCTTTATTTTTATGCGCCGCATGGGCTCTGCGGCGCTCACCGCTACCGGCCCGGTGCTCAACGTTCTGCCGCTGGCGGTCACTATTGACGCCGGGGAAACGCTGCCGGAGCTGGCCACGCGTCTTGCCGGGCAGCTGAAGAAAATGCGCCGCCATCAGCGCTATGATGCCGAACAGATTGTGCGCGATAGCGGCAGAGCGGCGGGCGATGAACCGCTGTTTGGCCCGGTGCTCAATATTAAAGTCTTCGACTATCAGCTGGATATCGACGGCGTGGAGGCCATTACCCACACTCTGGCCACCGGCCCGGTCAATGACCTGGAGCTGGCGCTCTTCCCGGATGAAGCCGGGGGTCTGTCGCTGGAGGTGCTGGCGAATAAGCAGCGATACGAAGAACGGACGCTGCGTAACCATATCTCCCGACTCTCCGCGCTGCTGGCCCAGTTTGCCGATAATCCGACCCTGCGCTGCGGCGAGGCGAATATGCTGTCGGCGGCGGAAACGGAACAGCTGCGGCAGGTCAACGCGACTGCCGTCGACCTGCCGCTCACCACCCTGAGCGCGCTGGTAGCGGAGCAGGCGGCGAAAACCCCGAATGCCCCTGCGCTGGCGGACGGCCGCTGGCAGTTTAGCTACCGCGAGATGCGCCAGCAGGTGGTGGCGCTGGCTGAACAGCTTCGCGCGCGGGGCGTCAAGCCGGGCGATAGCGTCGCGGTCGCGCTGCCGCGTTCGGTATTCCTGACGCTGGCGCTGCACGGTATTGTTGAGGCCGGCGCCGCGTGGCTGCCGCTGGATACCGGCTATCCCGACGATCGTCTGCGGATGATGATGGAAGACGCCCGGCCGTCGCTGCTGATTACTTCTGAAGATCAGCGGGCGCGCTTTAGCGATATTCCCGGACTGGAAAGCCTGTGCTACCAGCAGCCGCTGGCGGCGGCGGATGCCGCGCCGCTGGCGCTCTCACGGCCGGAGCATACTGCCTATATCATCTTTACCTCCGGTTCTACCGGGCGACCGAAAGGGGTGATGGTCGGGCAAACCGCCATCGTCAACCGCCTGCTGTGGATGCAGGACCACTATCCGCTCTGCGCTGACGACGTCGTGGCGCAGAAAACGCCGTGCAGCTTTGATGTGTCGGTCTGGGAGTTCTGGTGGCCATTTATCGCCGGCGCGCAGCTGGTGATGGCCGAGCCGGAAGCCCATCGCGATCCGCTGGCGATGCAGCGGTTCTTTGCCCGCTATGGAGTCACCACCACCCACTTTGTGCCGTCGATGTTGGCGGCGTTCGTTGCCTCGCTGGAGGCGGAGAACGTCGGCGCCTGCCAAACCCTGCGCCGGGTATTTTGCAGCGGAGAGGCGCTGCCGACGGCGCTGTGTCGGGAATGGGAGCAGCTGACCGGCGCGCCGCTGCATAACCTGTATGGCCCGACGGAAGCGGCGGTGGACGTCAGCTGGTATCCGGCCTGCGGTCCCGAACTGGCGGCGGTAAGCGGCACCAGCGTGCCGATTGGCTGGCCGGTGTGGAATACCGGGCTGCGCATTCTTGATGCCGCCATGCGCCCGGTGCCGCCGGGCGTGGCGGGGGATCTCTACCTGACCGGCATTCAGCTGGCGCAGGGCTATCTGGGGCGCCCCGATTTGACAGCCAGCCGCTTTATTGCCGACCCTTACGCGCCGGGCGAGCGCATGTACCGCACCGGGGACGTTGCCCGCTGGCTGGATAACGGCGCCGTCGAGTATCTCGGGCGCAGCGACGACCAGCTAAAAATTCGCGGCCAGCGGATTGAGCTGGGCGAGATTGACCGCGCGATGTCCGCTCTGCCGGACGTTGCGCAGGCGGTGGCTCACGCCTGCGTCTTCAATCAGGCGGCGGCAACCGGCGGCGATGCCCGTCAGCTGGTGGGCTACCTGGTTTCTGACTCCGGCCTGCCGCTGGACGCCGTCGCGCTCAAAGCGCGGCTTGGCGAACAGCTGCCGCCGCATATGGTGCCGGTGGTGCTGATACAGCTGCCGGCGCTGCCGCTGAGCGCTAACGGCAAGCTGGATCGTAAAGCGCTGCCGTTACCCACGTTGAGCAGTGAGCGCAGCGGACGTCCGCCGGAACCTGGCGTGGAAACCACCGTCGCCACGGCCTTTAGCCAGCTGCTCGGCTGCGAGGTGAACGATACCGACGCCGATTTCTTCGCCCTCGGCGGCCATTCGCTGCTGGCGATGCGCCTGGCGGCGACGCTCGGCCGCGAGCTGGAGCGGCAGGTGACGCCGGGGCAGGTGATGGTCGCGTCTACCGTCGGCAAGCTGAGCGCGCTGCTGGCATCGGACCTCAGCGATGAGCAGGCGCAACGGCTGGGCTTCGACGCTCTCCTGCCGCTGCGCGAGAGCGACGGCCCGACGCTATTTTGCTTCCATCCTGCTTCCGGTTTTGCCTGGCAGTTCAGCGTGCTGGCGCGTTATTTAAGCCCGCGCTGGTCGATCGTCGGCATTCAGTCGCCGCGACCGCAGGGACCGATGGCCACGGCGGCGGATCTGGATGCGGTGTGTGAACATCATCTCCACACTCTGCTGACGCAGCAGCCTCACGGCCCCTATTATCTGCTGGGCTATTCGCTCGGCGGTACCCTGGCGCAGGGGATTGCCGCCCGGTTACGCCAGCGCGGCGAAGCGGTGGCCTTCCTCGGTCTGCTGGATACCTGGCCGCCGGAGACGCAGAACTGGGCGGAGAAAGAGGCGAACGGTCTGGATCCTGAGGTGCTGGCGGAGATCGCCCGTGAACGCGAGGCGTTTCTGGCCGCCCAGCAGGGGCAGGCTTCCGGCGAGCTGTTCAGCGTTATCGAAGGCAACTATGCCGATGCGGTGCGCCTGCTGACCACCGCGCACAGCGCGAAGTTTGACGGTAAGGCGACGCTGTTCGTGGCGGAGAAAACCCGTCAGCCGGGGATGGACCCGCAGGTGGTGTGGGGGCCGTGGGTCGGCGAGCTGGAGGTGTTCAGCCAGGATTGCGCCCACGTGGATATTATCTCTCCGCAGGCCTTTGAAGCGATCGGCCCGGTGCTCAGGGAGATATTGGATTAGGGGCAGATGAACTCCCGGGTTGCGGCTAACGCCTTACCCGGGCTACCGTTTGTGCCAGATTGGGTAGCCCGGCTAAGCGCAGCGCGAGCCGGGAAGCATTAGCGCCAATGTATCAGCCCGGCTCATTTACCGGAGGCGGCACCTGACACGGCTGTCCGGGCTACCGGACCGCAGATGGCGGTGAACCTGTAGCCCGGCTAAGCGCAGCGCGAGCCGGGAATCTCTACTTGCGGCCCAGCGGCACCACCAGCGGCGTATGCGCCACCGGATCGTCAATGATCGTACAGCGCAGGCCGTAAATTTCCTCGATCAGCGCCGCGTTGACAATCTCCTTTGGCGCGCCCTCGGCGACGATTTTGCCGTCGCGCAGGGCGATCAAGTGGGTCGCGTAGCGGCAGGCCTGGTTCAGATCGTGCAGCACCGCCGCCAGGGTATAGCCCTTCTCCTGATTCAGCTCGCTTAGCAACTCAAGCAGGTCAATCTGATGGCTGATATCCAGCCAGGTGGTGGGCTCATCGAGCAGCATAATCGCCGTTTCCTGGGCCAGCACCATGGCGATCCACGCCCGCTGGCGCTGGCCGCCGGAGAGCGTATCGACGCTTTGCAGCGCCAGGTCGGTAATGCCGGTGGCCTTCATCGCCCTGCTGACCGCCTCTTCATCCTCTTTGCGCCAGCGGGTAAACAGCGGCTGGTGCGGATAGCGCCCGCGGGCCACCAGCTCCTGAACCGTAATATCTCCCGGCGTAGTGGCGTTCTGCGCCAGCAGGCCGATCCGCTTCGCCACCTCTTTACTGGCGTAACGCTGGATCTGCTCGCCGTCGAGATACACATGACCGGATGTCGGGGTCATCAGGCGGCTCAGGGTGCGCAGCAGCGTCGATTTACCGCAGCCGTTAGGGCCAATAATGGCGGTGAAGTGGCCGTCGGGAATGGTGACGTTCAGCGATTCGGCGATGGTTTTTTTGCCGTACGCCAGGGTCAGCTGGTCGCCGCGCAAACGGGAGGTTACAGCGGTCATTTTTTGCGGGACTCCTGAATTAACAACCCGATAAGGTAGATGCCGCCAAGGCTGACGGTCACCACGCCCACCGGTAACTGATAGGGCATAAACAGACGCTGCGCGCAGTAGTCAGACAGCGCCAGCAGCAGGGCGCCGCACAGCGCCGCCTGGGCCAGCCCCCAGCGCGCGGTGCCGCTGAGGCGGCGCGCGATATGCGGCGCCACCAGGGCGATAAACGAAATCGGCCCGGCGAGCGCGGTGGCGGCGGCGGTCAGCACCACCCCGACCAGCATCAGCAGCAGCCGCGAGCGCTCAACCCGCACGCCCAGGGCGCAGGCGGTATCGTCACCCATCTCCAGCAGCCGCATGCGCCGCGCCAGCAGCGCCCCGCAGACCAGCATCAGCAGAATCAGCGGCGCCGAGGGCCAGGTTTTTCCCCAGGTCAAACCGTTAAGCGAACCGGCATACCACAGCCCGGCGGAGAGGGCGGTTTCCAGCGAAGCGCGCAGCAGCAGCCAGGTATTGAATGCCACCAGCATAGCGCGCACGCCGATGCCGATAATAATCAGGCGAAAGGTTTCAATCCCGTTGCGCCACGCCAGCAGCCAGACCGCCAGCGCGGTAAGGATCCCGCCAGCCATGGCCGCCATGGCGATGGCCGCCAGGTTCTGGCCAAACATCACCATCGCTACCAGCACACCGCTCCAGGCTCCGGTGTTAAACCCCATCACGTCCGGGCTCCCCAGCGGGTTGCGGGTCAGCGACTGGAAAATCGCGCCGCTGACGCCGAGGGCGGCGCCAATCAGCAGCGCCATCAGCACGCGGGGCAGGCGCCACTCGGTCACCACCATAGCGACGTTGCGCGGCGCATCGCCGAGCAGCGCCGAGATAACCTGCTCAACGCTCAATGGCACCAGGCCGGTGCCCAGCCCCCACAGGGAGACCAGCGCGCTGGCGACCAGCAGCAGCAGGCAGCTAAAAATCAGGCGACGAGAAGGCGCAATCACATGCCACCTCCGCGCGGCTGGCGGCGTACCAGCCAGATCAGCACCGGCGCGCCGATAAAGGCGCTGACCACCGAAACCCGCAGTTCGCCGGGCACCAGCAGGCGCCCCAGCACGTCGGCAAACAGCAGCAGGGCAGGGGTAGCCAGCAGGGTGACCGGTAGCGACCAGCGATGATCCGCGCCCACCAGCCAGCGGGCCATATGCGGCATCATCAGGCCGATAAAGGCGATGGGCCCGACCACCGCCGTGGCGCTGCCGCACAGGACGGTAATCGCCAGCAGACCAATAAGCTGAGTACGCGCGACCCGGCTGCCGAGCGCGGTGGCCGTATCGTTGCCGAGGCTCAGGCTGTTTAAGGCCCGGCTCAGCAGCAGCGTCACCAGGCCGGCAATGAGTACCGGGATCAGCACGATTTTCAGGGTTTGCAGGGTGCGCACATCCAATGAGCCCGCCTGCCAGAAGCGCAGCTGGTCGTAGACGTCAGGGTTAAGCAGGGCGATACCGCTGGAAAGCCCTTCCAGCACCGCCGCCAGGGCGACCCCCGCGAGGGTCAGGCGAACCGGGCTCAGCTGGCCGCCGCCCTGGCTGCCGGTAAAGGCTACCAGCAGCGAGGCGCCGAACGCGCCGCAAAAAGCCATCAGCAGCTGCTCCTGCGGTGAGGAGAGACCAAACAGCGCCGCGCCCAGCACGATAGCGAAGCTGGCGCCGGAGTTGACGCCGAGGATCCCCGGGTCCGCCAGCGGGTTGCGGGTCAGCGTTTGCATCAGCGCCCCGGCCAGGCCCAGCGCGGCGCCGGCCAGCAGCCCGGCGAGGGTTCGCGGCAGTCGGGCATCAAGGACGATGGTGCAATCGGCGCTCTGGCAGGTGCCGGTGAAGGCATCAATGACGACGCTAAACGGCAGGGGTTTGGCGCCGACCAGCAGGCTGAGCGCAACGGCGATGATTAAAACGATTAAAAGACCCGGCACGGCAAAGGCGCGCGCCGCGGTCGTGGAAGACGACATGGCTTACATCCCTGACCTGATAATGATAGTAATTATCGTTATCGATTCTATCCGGTTATGTTAGCATGTGCACCCATAAAAATGGTATGGAAAATAATAACAAGGCGCTGTCATGAACCGACAATCCTGGCTGCTGAATCTCAGCTTGCTGAAAACCCACCCGGCCTTTCGCGCCGTCTTTATCGCCCGCTTTATCTCGATCCTGTCGCTTGGCCTGCTGGGCGTGGCGATCCCGGTACAAATCCAGCTGATGACCCATTCCACCTGGCAAGTGGGGCTGTCGGTGACCTTAACCGGCGGGTCGATGTTTGTCGGTCTGATGATCGGCGGCGTGCTTGCCGACCGCTATGAGCGTAAACGTCTGATCCTGCTGGCGCGCGGCACCTGCGGGATTGGCTTCGTCGGCCTGTGTCTCAACGCCATGCTGCCGGAGCCGTCGCTCATCGCCATCTATCTGTTGGGCATCTGGGACGGCCTGTTTGCCTCAATCGGCGTGACCGCGCTGCTGGCGGCGACTCCGGCGCTGGTTGGCCGGGAAAACCTGATGCAGGCCGGGGCGATCACCATGCTGACGGTGCGGCTGGGCTCGGTGATTTCGCCGATGATCGGCGGCCTGCTGCTGGCAACCGGCGGCGTAGCCTGGAACTACGGCCTGGCGGCGGCAGGTACCTTTATTACGACGCTGACGCTGCTGCGTTTGCCGCGGCTGGCGCCGCCGCCGCAGCCGCGCGAGCATCCGCTAAAATCGCTGTACGCGGGACTGAAGTTTCTGTTTAACAGCCCGCTTATCGGCGGCATTGCGCTGCTTGGCGGCCTGATGACCATGGCCAGCGCGGTGCGCGTGCTCTATCCGGCGCTGGCCGGGAGCTGGCAGATGTCGACGTCGCAGATTGGCCTGCTGTACGCCGCGATCCCTCTGGGCGCGGCGTTCGGGGCGTTGACCAGCGGACAGCTGGCGCAGACGGCGAGGCCCGGCGTGCTGATGCTGGCGACTACCGTTGGCTCCTTTGTGGCGATTGCGCTGTTCAGCCTGATGCCGGTGTGGGCGCTGGGCGCCCTGTGCCTGGCGCTGTTTGGCTGGCTGAGCGCGATAAGCTCGCTGCTGCAATATACGCTGATTCAGACGCAAACCCCGGAAAATATGCTCGGGCGTATCAACGGGCTGTGGACCGCGCAGAACGTGACCTGCGATGCGATAGGCGCGGCGCTGCTCGGCGGCCTGGGCGCGATTCTGACGCCGGCCGCTTCGGCGAGCGCCAGCGGCTGGGCGCTGGTCATTGTGGGCGTGGTGCTGGTGGGGCTGCTACGCGAGCTGCGCCGCTTTCAGCGCCCGGAGATGGCGAGCGAAAATTAATTCAGCCGGGTTTTCCCGGAGGCGGCGCGCTGCGCCTGTCCGGGCTACCGGCCCGCAGACGGCGGTGGACCCGTAGCCCGGGTAAGCGCAGCGC